>CAYYJM010000011.1:0-728 GCA_964471755.1 uncultured Alcaligenaceae bacterium | reverse complement strand
CCTCGCCTACACCGGCACCATCGAGCCGATGCTCGTCACCTTCGATGCCGACGAGCGGACGGTTCTGCGTCAACTCATTGACCGGGGCCTGAAGGCCGACTCGGAATTGCCAGTCATCCAGGTCGAGGTCGGCCTGGTCGATGAGCCGGATCGCTATCCACACCGGGCGACGATCAACTTCGTGGATGCGAGCCTCGACAGCAGTACCGGCTCGCTCTGGATGCGTGCGGCGTTCGACAAACCGAAACGGCTGATTCTGTCCGGCATGTTCTCGCGCATCCGCTTTCCACTGGGACCGGAACGGGAGCAGTTGTGCGTGGCCGAACAGGCGTTCATGCAGGATCAGGGCCGCCGTTCGCTGTATGTCGTCGGGCCGGACGGCAAGGCGGTCAAGCGCAGCGAGAAACTGGCCAAGGCCGGCGAGCCCGGTGACGGTTCGCCGCCACTGGTCATCGGCCGACAACATGGTCAACTGCGCGTCGTGCTGAGCGGGCTGGACCCAACCGACCGGGTGATCGTCAGCGGCTTGCAGCGTGTGCGACCGAACACGCCGGTGCAGCCGGTTCCGGTGGAGATGCCCGGTAAGGACTCCATCGATCCTGCGGACGAACCCGGCGGCGGGTGAAAAGTTTCCCCCAAGGTCGCTCCCTCAGGCATCGGCGAGCGGCGCGGCGTCAGCCCGCCGGTTCTTGCCGCGAATCAGAACTGGCGGGCTGACGCCGCGCCGC
>CAYYJM010000010.1:4274-49221 GCA_964471755.1 uncultured Alcaligenaceae bacterium | reverse complement strand
TTCATCACCTTCCAGGATCTGACCATCGAGGGACCGACCACGAAGATTCGCTGCTCGAATCCCGAGGGCCTCTTGCACGGCGTCCTGGTTCCTGCGGCGTTCACGATCAGCCAGACAAACTGAAGTCGTTCGACCCAATCGCATTGCCTCCGGACCGGACGCGACCTAGAGTTGAGCGGTTCCTCGTGCCCTTCGCTGAGGACCGATTCCGGGAGGCGGTATGGAAAAGCTACTACAGCCAGTCACGCGCCTGTGGGGTTACATCGAGACCCACTACGGATTCATTGGTCAGATCTTCTTCATTCTCCTGACAATCCTGCTGATCCTGGGGGTGATCTACTTCGTTGGCAACCGGGGCGGTGGCAGCCGTTGACCGCAACGCACCTCAACGATCTCGTTCCAGCGACAACACCTCCACTCGGCCTGATCGCCGCTACAACCGTCGCAGTCCTCCGGGGTGCGCAACTCTGGCCTCGCCCACTCGGTCTATCGCTCAGTCGGGCAGAGTCGCCCGTCCGGACTCGACCGGGTCGTATGGATGCTGCCACTGGATGATCTCGATCCGGTTGCCGTCTGGATCGAAGAGGAAGAAACGATCGGCTCCGGGAATCTTGACGGTTTCCTGAATCGCCAGGCCGTGATGGCGGAAGTACTCCCGAGCGCGGTCACAGTCGGTCACTCGCAGGGCGAAGTGGCGCGGCGAGGCCGTGTCCGGAGCGGGCTTCAGCAGCAGGTGGAGATGGTGGTCGCCCAGGTCGAACCATAACACCGTGAAGTCAAACGTCTTCGGGCCGGCGATCTCACGCAGGCCCAGAAGATCCTTGTAGAAACGACGGCTCCGGGCCACGTCGGTGATCAGCACCGAGACGTGGTCGAGTTTGACGAAGGTCGGCGGCGTCATGGCGTTCTCCTGGCGGGATGTCTTGCGTCCGGCCCGACGTTAGGACCGGCCGGGCGATTCGTCTTTCTGGTGAGCGATCGGAGGACAGGCTCTGGTCGTCCGGTGGGGCCTGGCGAATAATGGAAGCATGACGGCCATACCCCCTGTCCCGAATTCTGGTCCCCCCGGCTACTCCGGCTCATCCGGAGGCGACCGGCGTGCCGAGTTCGAGGAATTATATCAGCGCCACAGCAAGGAAGTCTGGGCCCTGGCCTACGCCCGCTGGATGAACGCGGATACTGCCCTGGATATTTGCCAGGAGGCGTTCCTCCGACTGTGGAAACAGTGGGAAGCAGGGGAGCAGATCCTCAACCCACGCGCCTGGCTCCTGCGGGTGGCCCGAAACCTGGCCGAGGATCACGCCAAGAGCGCCTTCCAGCGCAACGGCACCCAGCTACCCCAGGTGATGAACGGGGTGCAGTCGCATCAGCTGCAGCCCCTGGAGCGAATGGAACGCGAGGAAGCCTTTGCCCAGTTACGCGAAGTGTTGGACGAACTATCAACGTCTGACCGTGAGATCCTGACGTTGCGATACGCTCTGGAGTATGATACGGACGTGATCGCCGAGCTTCTCTCCATTAACAGCACGGCGGTTCACATGCGTCTGAGCCGAGCCCGCCAACGGCTGGCCGAACGTCTGAAGGCCCGGGGAGTGGCCCCGGTGTCGTGACGATACGGGCTTTCGAGATATCTGAATCCGAATTCCGTGGGCCGTGGGGCCGCAGGGGTTCTCTCTCATGAGCTTTAGGGTGCGACCTCCCATGCATCAGCCCGATAGTAGTTCCGACGATCTCGATCGTCTCCTGACGCGGTTTTACCAGGCCGAACTGCCTGCGCCCTGGCCGGGATGTCCCGCGACGGAAGAGGCGGCCACCGTGAAGGTGGTCGCGGAGCCGTTCGTGTCGTCCAGGTCGTCGTCGTGGCGCGATTTGTCACAGCGATTCGCCAGTCGGTTCGCTCTGGCCCTGTCACTGGCTGTACTCCTGTGCGGTGCCTGGCTGCTGTCCGGATCGTTCACTGCTCCGTTGACGCCGGCCATCCCCAGCGCTCCGCGCGCACAGGGCCTGCCTCTGGAGATCGGACCTGGCGTGGCCGAACGCGGCCACTTCAAGGTGACCGAGAACTTCGTTCAACCCAGGGAAGGCGCGACCCGGATCGAAATCGAAATCTTCCCGGACGCGCCTCCCGCACCACGATGAGGTTCCGTCCGGATGGGAGGGGTCATGGGGGCATCCGCGCTGGCATCGGTTTGTCTCCTGATGGGCCTCTCGGTCGCCCACCAGGAAGCAGTGATTCCGGCCTCGGCCGACCGGGGAACGTACCTCGGGATTCTCTTCGGCCCAAACACCTCCGCACCTCTGGAAGCAAACCCGGCTCCGCCACCGGGAGGCGTCGTCGTCACCCAGGTTCTTCCCGATTCTCCCGCGGCCAAGGCCGGTCTGCACCGCAATGATCTCCTCCAGCGCTACGGCGACCAGGCCGTGACCTCCTGTGAGCAGTTGGCCCGTCTGATCCAGGCGGACACGCCCGGAAGGGTGGTCACGCTCCAGGTGCGACGGGCGGGCCGACCTCTGAATCTGGCCGCGAAACTGACGGTGGGCCCCGCGTTACGGTTGGCGGGGGAAGCCCGGCAAAAAGGGGGCGATGCGCCGGCGGTCGGCAAGGCGGGCCTCGGTGCGGAGGCTCCGGCTCTTTCCGCACAGATCGAGCCACTTGGCGATGGCCGACTCCGCGTCGATCTGCAATACTACCTGGAGGGCACGGGCCGGCTCCGCTCCCGCACTCTGACCGGAACCCTCGTCGAACTCGCCCGCCAGATCGACCAGATGCCCCGCGACGAGCGCCGTCTGGGTCAGGTGCTGCTGGAGCGTCTCGAACAACTGAACCTCACACCGGCCCGGCCCCGTCCATGACGGGAGCCGATGCATGATCCACCGCCGTGCGTTTCTCACGACCGCCCTGGCTACAGGGGCGACCCTGGCCGTCCCCTACGCGGGCCAGGCCATTGAACCGATCCGCCGAACGGGTAAGGCCAGCATGCGCCTGAGCCTGGCGGCCTACTCGTATCGAAACCTGCTGACCGCGCAGGGCGAGACGAAGCCGGCCATGTCCCTGGAGGACTTCGTCGTGCAGGCGGCCGAACTCGGCTGCGATGCCGTCGAGCCGACCTCGTACTACTTCCGCGATCAGACGCCGGACTACCTCGCCCGACTGAAAGGCCACTGTACCCGACTGGGACTCGACATCAGCGGCACGGCCGTCGGCAATGACTTCTGCACGCCCGACGCCGCCAAGATGAAGGCCTCGCTGGCGATGGTCAAGACCTGGACGGAGAATTGTGCCCGGCTCGGCGGCAAGACCGTGCGGATCTTCGCCGGCAGCGTCGATCGCAAGGTCATGGGCGAGACGGACGACACCGCCCGGAAACGCTGTGTGGCGGCCATCCAGGAAGCCTGCGACCATGCGGCGCGATACGGCGTCTACCTGGCCCTGGAGAATCACGGCGGCATCACCGGGACGAGCGAGCAGGTCCTGGCGATCGTCCAGGCGGTCAAGCATGAGTTCTTCGGCGTCAACCTCGACACGGGCAACTTCCGCACCGAGGATCCCTACGCCGACATGGCCCGGATCGCCCCGTACGCGATCACGGTCCAGGTCAAGACCGAGATCCAGCGGGCCGGCGACAAGAAGGAGCCGGCCGATCTGAAGCGGATCGTGCAGATCCTGCGTCAGATCAAGTATCGCGGCTACGTCGCCCTGGAGTACGAGGCGGCCGAGAATCCCAAGACCGGCGTGCCGAAGGCCCTGGCTCTGCTGAAGCCATTGTTGTGCGCGGAGTGACCCGGCCCGTGGAGGCTCGCGATGCCGCTGCTCGATCATTTCCATCCGCCGCTGGCTCCACGGGCGGCCTGGGCGTCGTTCCACACGCTCTGGTTGGCGACGCTTGTGGGATCGCTCAACCGGTTGCTACCGCGCCGCTTCCGGGCCGAGGCTGCGGTTCATCTCGGTCGGCAGGTGGCGGCCGACGTGGCCGAGTGGGACCTGGAACCGACCGATCCGGCCCCGGCCCTCGACGAGCCAGAGGTCAACGGCAACGGTGGAGTGGCGGTGGCGACCTGGGCACCACCCGCGGTCACGATGACCGTGCCGATCACCTTCCCGGACGAGTTCGAGGTGCAGGTTCTCGACCTTCAGCAAGGTCGAACCCTGGTGGCGGTCATTGAACTGGTCAGCCCCGCCAACAAGGACCGGAACGAGTCGCGGGACAGTTTCGTCGGGAAGTGCCTCGCCTACCTGCAACGCGGCCTGGGGCTTCTCGTCGTGGACGTGGTCACGGGCCGGAATGCGGGCCTGTTCGAGCAACTACTGGAACGCCTGGGTCAGCCGACGAATTCACCGCCGCCGGAACTGCACGCGGCGGCGTACCGGCCCGTATCTCGCCACGAACGCACCGAACTCGATCTCTGGCTGCACCCTCTGGTCATCGGCGAGGGGCTGCCAGTCATGCCGCTGGCGCTGCGGGGGTATCGGCCCGTGCCGGTCGATCTGGAGACGACCTACACGCAGGCACGAGCCCTGGCCGGCCTGTGACCCAATCCGCTGCGTGCGGTGTGACTCTGTCTCGGGAGGCTCGCGATGCCGCTGCTCGATCTGTTTCGCCACCCGACGCAGGCCCTGGTCGTCTGGTCGTCCTTTCACACCTCCTGGGTGACGATGATGACCCGGTGGTTGAATCGGACTCTCCCGCCGCGCTATCGAGCCCGGTCGAACGTCACGTTCGGACGTGGCATCGCGGCCGACGTGGCGGAGTACGATGTCGGCGGCCCGGAGGCCGACGAACCCATCGGGAGCGGCGGAAGCAATGGTCCGATCGCCACCGCACCGGCGACCTGGGCTCCACCGATGGCGACGGCGACCGTTCCGATCGTCTTTGCCGATGACCTCGAGGTTCGCATCTTCGACACACGGGAGAACGCCGCGCTGGTGGCGGCGATCGAACTGGTCAGCCCGGCCAACAAGGATCGCGAGGAGTCGCGCCGTGGCTTCGCGGCGAAGTGTGCCGCCTACCTGGAACGCGGCATCGGGTTGCTGGTCATCGACACCGTTACCAGTCGAAACGGCGATCTGTTCGCTGCGATCCTCAGAATGGTCGGCCAGCCTGTGACGAGCGTGACGACGGAGCCGCCCGAACTCCACGCCGTCTCCTTCCGCCCGGTCCAGCGCCAGGATCGGAGTGAACTCGACCTCTGGCTACGACCGCTGACGGTCGGACAGGAACTGCCCACACTGCCGCTCTGGCTTCGTGGCGACGGGGCGTATCGTGTCGATCTGGAGGCTACCTACACCGAGGCTCGCGAGGTCGAGGGCTACTGAGCGATGACGCGGCCGGGACACCGCCTGCGCCCTACGCAGCCAGTGCCGGGCGGGCCACCGTGGTTCGTTCGGCCACCAGCAGCAGCGACTCGGCCTCGCCACGCCACGCCGACCAGTGACCGAGCAGGCTGCGAACCGGCTTCCAGCGTGCCAGCCGTGCCAGCCAGGTCCGGCTCGTTTCGCTTCCATGCTCCTGACTTGTCCGGAAGGAGCGGGCCAGCCAGCCGGGGCGAACCACCGTCTCGCAGACGCGAACCGACAGACCGTGCGCCTCGACGAGGCGACGCAGCGACGCCGGCGTGAAGTGCGTCAGGTGGACCGGCAGTTGCCAGCCCCACCAGTCCGGGCCGAAGCGACGCCGGCTCCAGCTGTCGAGGTTCGGCACCGCGATGGCCAGTTGACCGCCCGGTCGCAGCACACGAGCGGCGGCGGCGATGGTCGCGTGCGGATCATGGACGTGTTCCAGCATCATGCCCATCGTCACGGTGTCGAAGCTCTCGGGGGCAATGTCCGGATGCGGCAGCGAGCCGACCAGGGTCGGGATGCCGTACCGCTGCGTCGCCTGGCTCGCGGCGAAGGCACTGAAATCGAGGCCGACCACGTCCCAGCCCAGGGCCTTCATGCGGGCGGCGTACCAGCCGGAACCGCAGCCGACATCGAGGAGACGGCCCGCGCCACGGTAGGGGATCGCCTGGAAGGATTCAGCCGACGGCCCGAAGAAAGGGCGAGCCAGTAGCGCGAGCAGACGCTCGGCCCAGTGTCGCACCGGTTCGGGGTAGTCATAGTCGTGGCGGAGAACGAGACGTTTCAGGTAGCCGCGCAGCCCCGAACGGGCGTGCGGGACGGCTTCGTGTCCTGCATGATACTCGGCGTACTCGTCGGGATAGAACTGAGCGATGCTCGCCACGTCCGGCCGTGGATTGAGGTAGCCGACGCCGCAGTCCTGGCAGCGAACCACGCGGTACGGTTGGCCGCCATCGGCCGCCGGCTGGACGTGAAGGACCGTCTCGCGGCGACTGCGACAGAGCGGACAGGGAACCTTCTCCCAGGAACAAACGGTCATGGCCATCCCCTCTGGACGATGTGGTGGCGCTTCTATCGGTTATTCCGCCCGGCGACTTGAGCGGATTTTGCGGATGAGTCCACACGGGGTTCTCGCCACCGGGGGTGACTTTCCTTCCGCGCGCTGGCGATCGGGAATCCACGGGTGCATTCCCGTCGTTGCGAAATGTAGGGTGGGCGGGAGCGCCACCGACGCCTCGTCGCCACCTCAGGCCGGAACAGCGCAGGCCCACCGATGCTCCGACGGAAGCGCAGCGACACCGCAGACGTCGTTTTCTGATCGGTGTCGCTGCGCTCCCGTCGGAGCATCGGTGGGCCTGCGCTGTTCCGGATCAAGAAACGGATGGAGCGGTGGTGGCGCTCCCGCCCACCCTACATTTCGCAACAACGGGGATGCACCCGGAATCCACTGGAACGTTCGTGCCGAGGGTGTAAGCTGGAAGATGTGCCCTGCCCACGCCACCTGGAGAAGCACCATGTCGAGCCGCGTGGTCCTCGTCGCTCTTCTGGTTCTGTTGGTTCCCCTGTCGGTTCAGGCCGAGGAGCCGGCGACGATCCGTTCGATGGACGAGCAGCGGCTGCGGACGGCCGGACTCGAACCGGTCGCCACAGTTCTGCTACCACTGGTGCGCACGCCGTCACCGGGGGCCGTCGCCCGGATCACGACTCTGCTGGCCGATCTCGACGACGACGACTTCGAGCGGCGACAGCAGGCGGGAATCGAACTCGTCCGACTGGGCCGGCCCGCTCGGGATGCCCTGGCTCAACTGCCCCCGACGGCGTCGGTCGATCTGCGTCGCCAGGCCCGACTTCTGATCGACGCGATCGACAACCGCTTCGCCCCCACGACGATCCTGGCGATCCTGCGTACGCTGTGTCGGCAGAACCACCCCGAGGCGGCGGCCCTGGTCCTGGAGCATCTGCCGACATTCGCGACCACGCACGGCCTCGATCTGGTCGCCGCCCTGATGCGAACCGATCCCACGAGCCTCCCGGCGGACGCGGCCCTGCGACGGGCCCTGGTCGATGCCGATGCCGACCGGCGAGCGACGGCCGGTTTGCTGCTCGCTCGCAAGGGCTCGCCCGAGCAGGTCGAGGCGGCCCTGGTGCTGCTGGATGATCGCGAGCCGACCGTCCGGTTGCGCACGGCTCAGGGGCTGCTCGGCCGGGGTGATGCGCGCGGCCTGGCTCCGCTGGTCGCCCTGCTGGACGGGCCGCTCGAATGTGCCTGGCAGGCCGAGGAGTTGCTCCGCTGGGCCGCCGGGACCGGGGCTCCGGGCCAGTTGCTCACCGCGACGAACGTCCAGGCTCGCCGGGCGTGCTGCGAGGCCTGGAAGCAGTGGCTGGCTGGACCGGGGCAGCTCATCGACTGGGGCACGCTGCGGCAGGAGCCACGCCGACCGGGCCTGTTCCTTACCTGCCGTCACTCGCATATCGAACTGCTTGGCAGCGACGGGACGGTTCGCTTTGGCGTGGAGTCTCCCGGGGGAGGAAACTACATCGATGCCCACCTGCTCTCACCGGGCCGGCTACTGAGCTTCGATGATGACGAGGGGGAAGTGATCCTGCGCGAGTTCACCGGCAAGGTTCTCTGGCGCTGGAAGGCCCCGCGCGGCGAGATCGCGCTGTCCCTGCAACCCGTTCTGACCGAGAACCGCCTGATCGTCGTGACGGACGAGCAGATCCACGAACTGGACTGGCAGGGCAAGCACCTGCGTTCCCTCCGCCTGGGCGAAGCCTACTTCACCGATGCCTGCCTGATCGATGCCGGCCGGTTCATCGCCCTGACGGATGAGGGCTTCTTCGTGGTGGAGCGGACCCGAGGGACGATTCTGCACGTGATCCACATCCCGGGCCGGAACGACCTTCAGTCCAGCGGCCGACTGCAACCCCTGCCCGAAGGGCTGGTCGCGCTGGACTCCCGTCTGCTGGATCGCGTCGTGGCGATCGCCCCGGACGGCCAGGTGACCGAGGTCGGCCCGCCAGCCGGGGGACAGCGGAACTGGGGCATCGTCCGTTTCCGCAACGGAAACTGGCTGGTGGGCGGCACGCAGCCGAGCCAGCGTCTCGCCGAGACTACCAGCGACGGCCGGGTCGTTCGCGAGATGCTCCTGCCGACCCAGCGGCCGATACGAGTCCGGCCGGTCCTGGAAGAACTACGTCTGGGCCTGGATGACGATCCACCGGCCCCGTTCAGTGTCGATTCGCTGGCAAACCGTCTCGCCTCTCTGAAGGTGCGCGATCAGCTCACGCGTCGGAACGCGGTGTCGGTCCTCGGCCAGTACACTGAGCAGGCCGCCCAGGTCATCCCAGCCCTGGTGGAGGCCCTGGACAGTGCCGACGGGACCATTCAGTCGCTGGCGTCGAGTTCCCTGGCCCGCCTCGGCCCCGTGGCACTGCCAGCCTTGCGTCAGGTGCTTGGCCAGGGTCGCCCAACGGCACGAGTTGAGGCCGCGCGGGGGATCGGCAAGCTGGGACCGAAGGCAGCCCTGGCCGTGCCGGATCTCGTGGCCCTGGTCCGCGATCCGGCCATCGCAAAGCCTCTTCGGATAGCGAGCTGCGATGCCCTCTCGGCCATTGGTCCGACCGCTCAGCTGACGTTGCCCGTACTCCGCGAGGCGTTACGCGACGCGGAGCCAGTGCTGCGCCGATCCGCCGCTCTGGCCCTGGGTGCGCTCGGCCCGGCGGAACCGGCAAATCTCGCGGCCCTGGTGACTGCGCTGGAAGATCCCAGCGAGATCGTGGCGGTGGCTGCGGCAACGGCCCTGGGGCGATATGGTCCACAGGCCCAGGTGGCCGTGCCGTCGTTCCTTCGGATTCTGCACCGAGCGAACGGAACGCGAGAGCGATCGGCCTTTCCACACGCTCTGCGTCGGCAGGTGCTGCTCGCACTGACGGAAGTGGGGCCTGCAGCCAGTGCCGCCGTGCCGGTCCTGGCGGAACTCGTCCGCGATGGCCACGAGGATTACGAGATTCGCCAGCTCGGGGTGCGGGCGCTCGGAAGGTTCGGCCCAGCGGCAAGCGAGGCGTTGCCGGCTCTGCGTGAGATCCTCATGACCTCGGACAACCGGTCCTTCACGCTGGTTCCGGTGACGCTCCAGACGTTAACCCAACTGCGCCGGGACGGCGGTCTGGAGGTTCTCCTGGAAGTCGCCCGAAAGGCTCCCGAGAACGTGCGTTGCACCACCATCGCGACTCTGGGCTGTCTGGGAGCCGAGGGCCAGGCCGCCCTGCCGCTGCTGAAGGAGTTGAATCTCACCGAGAAGAGCCTTCGAGTCCGGTCGGCCATCCAGCGGGCCCTGCGGCGCATCCCCACCCCGCCGGTGGTCTGATACAGACGCCGAATGGTGTGTCGGGCGCGTTCTGGCTGGCACGCGGCCTCGTACCTCAGCATTCGACCAGGTTCACCGCCAGGCCACCGCGAGCCGTCTCCTTGTACTTGTCCTGCATGTCCAGGCCGGTGCGGCGCATCGTCTCGATGACGTGATCCAGTGGGATGCGATGCGTCCCGTCACCGTGCAGGACGGCCAGCCGGGCGGCGTTGATCGCCTTGGTCGCGCCCATCGTGTTGCGTTCGATGCACGGCACCTGCACCAGGCCGCCGATCGGGTCGCAGGTCAGCCCGAGATTGTGTTCCATGCCGATCTCGGCCGCGTTCTCGATCTGCTCGTTGGTGCCGCCCAGGACGGCGGCCAGGCCGGCGGCCGCCATCGAGCAGGCGACGCCGACCTCGCCCTGACAGCCGACCTCCGCCGCCGACAGCGAAGCGTTCTTCTTGTACAGCATCCCGATCGCCCCAGCCGTGATCAGGAACGTTCGCGTTCCCACGTCGGTTGCTCCCGGAATGAACCGCCGATAATAGGCCAGCACCGCCGGGATGACGCCGGCCGCCCCGTTCGTCGGCGCGGTCACGACCCGACTCCCCGCCGCGTTCTCCTCGTTGACCGCCAGCGCGAACAGACTGACCCAGTCCAGGATCGTCAGCGGATCGGATTGTCCCTTCTCCACCGGGCCGTTCAGGTCGCGGTAGAGCCGGGCCGCCCGACGCTTGACGTTCAGACCGCCGGGCAGAATGCCATCCTGTCGGCAGCCGCGTTCGATGCACGCCTCCATCGCCTGCCAGATGCGATCCAGGCCCGCGTCGATGCCGGCATCGTCCCGAAGCATCCGCTCGTTGGCACGCACGAGATCCGCGATCCGCAGGCCGGTTCGTCGTCCGTGGGCGAGCAGTTCCGCGGCCGAGTTGAACGGATAGGGCAGCGACTCGGCCGGGCTCGTCGTCGTGTCGGCGACTTCCCCCTCGCGGACGACGAAGCCGCCTCCGACCGAATAGAACGTCTCCGCGCTCAGGACCACGTCCGCGGCATCGAAGGCCGTGAAACGCAGGCCGTTGGGATGACGCGGCAAGCACTCGACGTGGAAGAGGAGATGCTGCGGTTCCTGGAAGACGATCTCGTGTTCCCGGCCCAGGAGTAGGCGTGCCCGGCCGCGAATCCGCGCGACCAGCGGTTCGACCAGATCCGGATCGACGGCGTCGGGCGTCTCCCCGAGCAGACCGAGGAGAACGGCCCGATCGGTCGCATGGCCCCGGCCAGTCGCGGCCAGCGAGCCGTACAGATCGATCTGCACGCGTGCGGTTCTCGCCAGCGTGCCGCTTTCCCGGAGCCGGGTCAGAAAGTGATACGCCGCCCACATCGGCCCGACCGTGTGCGAGCTGGATGGACCGATACCGATCTTGAACAGGTCGAAAACGCTCAGAGTCATGCTGCCTCCCGCGAACGCACCGGCCGACGCTCACCTTCAGTGTAGCGGTTCCGGGACGACGTGGAGAACTCCGACACGGTCAACGGGTGCGCAGCCAAAGCTGCGCACCTGTTCCTGCGGCGAGGATGGCGTCTTTCTCTTTCTGAGCCGTCCCTGTCCTTTCACTTCGCCTTGACGTCGTAGCAGAAGAGCAGACCCTGATCGCGAATGTAGAGCTTGCCGTTGGCGATGACCGGATGCGGCCAGGAGGGCTTCCCGGAATGCTCCGTCGTTTCGAGTCGGCCCTGCTCGACGTACTTCTCCGGGTTCAGTTCGATGAGCAGAATCGGGCCGTCCTCGCGGCGGTAGTAGATGCGTCCATCGGCCGCCGCGATCGAGCCCTTGCCGCATCGCTGCGTCCAGGCCACTTCGCCCGTCTTGAAATCGAGACAGACGAGCTGCCCCTCGTCGGAGCCGTAGACCTTGCCGTCCACCAGGATCATGCCGCCGTGATGGTTCCGCATCTTCTTCGTGAAGAAGACCTGCTCGGCCTTCCAGGTGTCGCCTGTTTTCTCCAGTCGGACCAGACCGCCACCGGTGCCGTAGCCGGACGCGGCGAAGACGTGGCCATCGTGGTAGATCGGCGACGAGCAATTGGCGGTGCCGTTGTGCGGCGCGTTGTAACGCCACAGGAAGGCCCCATCGCTGGCCGCCACGCTGACGACGCCACCGGCCATGAACTGGATGTACTGCCGCACCCCCTGGACATCGGCCGCGATCGCCGACGAGTAGTGGGCCCCGTCGCCCTGGGGAATCCGGGCCTTCCAGATCACCTCGCCGGTTTTCTTGTCGAGAGCGACAAGGCCGGCCTCCGCGCCACCGGGGGTGACGATGACCTTGTCGCCATCGACCAGGGGCGACTCGCTGTAGGCCCAGCCACCGACGCGGCCCTTGAAGTCCTTCTTGAGATCCTTCCGCCAGACGATGCCGCCGGCGGCCGCACCGACGGTGCCATCGATGCAGACCAGATCGCCGTTCATGCCCAGAGCGTAGATGAGCTTGCCGTCCACGGTGGGGCTGCAACGTGGGCCGGGGTAGCCGCCGCCGCCGTCGCGGACCTTGCCGACCTCGACAGCCCAGAGTTCCTTGCCGTCCTTCTCGGCCAGGGCAATGACCCATTCCTTGCCGGCCCGGTTGCCCATGAGGTAGATCTTGCCGGCGGCGATGGTCGGCGTGCTGTAGCCGTCGCCGCAGTTCTCGACCGTCCAGGCCAGCGGTGGTCCGCCCTTGGCCCAGGCCTGTAGCAGGCCCTTCTCGGTCGAGACGGCCGTCCGGTCAATGCCCTGCCACTGGGGCCAGTCGGCCGCCTGGGTTGGCAGGGCGAACAGGCAGGCCATCAGAAGCAACCCGCCGGTCGGAGCCAGTCGATACATGTCGTTTCCCTCATGGAGCCGCCGGTTTGCCGGCGGTGGATCAACGCCTCACTTCTTCGCCACCGCTTCCGCCGCGCGGAAGACCCGCAGGAAGTTCGTCCCCAGAATCTTGTGGATCTGCTCGGCGGTGTAGCCGCGGTTGAGCAGTTCCTGGGTGATGTACGGGAAGCGGCTCACGTCCTCGAGCTGCACCGGCGTCGTGTCGATGCCGTCGAAGTCGGAGCCGAGCCCGACGTGATCGATCCCTGCTACCTTGACGAGATGCTCGATGTGATCGACCACGTTATGGATGCTGCCGCGTGGCGTCGGGTTCTCCTTGCGCCAGGCCCGGAACGCCTCGGTGCGATCCTTCTCGTTGGGGTACTTCTCCTTGATCTGGCGATAGACCTCCGCCGCGTTCCGGGACCGCTGTGCCCCTTCCGGCACGACGAAGCCCGAGTAGAAGTTCACCATGACGATACCGCCGTTGGCCTTGAGCAACTTCAGGACGTCGTCCGGGACGTTGCGTGGATGGTCGGTCAGGGCGAAGGCCGACGAGTGCGAGAAGATCACCGGAGCCTTTGACACCCGCAGCGCATCGCGCATTGTCTCCGCCGAGACGTGCGACAGATCGACGAGCATGCCCAGGCGATTCATCTCGCGGACGACCTGCTCGCCGAACGGGCTCAGGCCGTTGCTCTTCGGTTCGTCCGTGGCCGAGTCGGCCCAGTCGAGCGTCTCGGTGTGGGTCAGTGTCATGTAGCGGACACCGAGCCGGTAGAAGGTACGCAGAACGCCGAGCGAGTTGTCGATGGAATGACCGCCCTCGACGCCGATGAGCGAGGCGATCTTGCCCGCCTTGCGGATACGCACGATGTCGTCGCTGGTCCGGGCGAACTCGAACACGTCGGGATAGGTCTCGACCAGGCGATGGATCACGTCGATCTGTTCAAGCGTGTCGCGGACGGCGGTGTGCGTCTTGCGCGTGGCGACATCGACGTAGGCGGCCCAGAACTGGGCTCCGACGTTGCCCTTGCGCAGGCGAGCGATGTCGGTGTGGACGTTCTTGCAGTCCTTGCGCAGGTCGAGCTTCTGGAAGGAGAGGTCGGACTTCTCGCGGAGCTGCCAGGGCAGATCGTTATGGCCATCGACGAGCAGGGCGGCGTTGTGGATGGCGAGGGCCTTCTCGGTGAGGACGACCGGCCCGCGTGCCGGCGGTTTCGGCTCCTCAGCGAGGGCGACGGCCAGCGCGACGGGCACCAGGCCCAGGACAAGGCAAGCGGACAGCGACGACGGCATGATGGCTCTCCAGGTGGCGGGTCGGCGGGCAGGTGTAGACATGATCCACGCCACAGGGGGCGGCGTCAAGATTTACGGCCACGGGGACGACCTCGCGATTATGACGCCGACGAGTCCGTCACTCCGGCAGCACATTGATCGTGTTGTGAAGAACGCCCTCGAACGGCGTCCCATCGCTGGCCCGGAGGCTGTATCGGATCTCCATGCACCAGGTCGGCTTCAGATCCTCGAGTTCCAGCGTCACAGACTTCCCATCCGGCGAAATCTTCACGGCCGTCACCTTCGATGCTTTCTCGCCGAGGTGTTTCGAGCCGTACTTCTCGCTGCGCTGGAGGGCCCACGTCTTGACGGCGAAGCTCTTCGGATCACTGGCGCTCTTCGCGTCGAGTGCGCCACTGAAGGCGAGCGTCACCCCGGTCTTCTTCGCGCTCAAGCCGACGGGAACGTGAAGGGGTTTGCCGGTGTAGCGAACGCGGTAGAAGCCGCCCGGCTGCGTCTGGTTGCCGGCCCAGGCGAACATGCCGCAGCAGTAGAGTTGACCGTCCTCGGGATGGAATCGACCGCGCATCACGCCCGTAGGAAACTGCGGCAGTGGCAGGGCGCACATGCCGCCCTGCGGCGTCTTGCCGACCTTCTCGTACGGTACGACGTAGACCTTGCCGTAGCCGTACGAGAAGTTCAGCAGCGAGCCCCTGAGCGGTCCCCACTGGTCGCTCGTTACCCAGAGCAGTTCCGCCGGCGAACGATCGAAGGCGTTGGTGATCCAGCAGACCGGCGGAGCCATCGCCCGGTCGGACGAATCGGTCACGTCATGGTAGCCCCAGAAGTTACCGTGATAGCTGCCCGGCTCGACGAGGTTGATCCGGTTCTTCGGCAGCCAGAATCCTTCCTGATCGCTGAGAAAGAAGGTGCCGTCGGGGTTGAGACAGACACCGTTGGGAGCGCGGAAGCCGGTCGCCAGGATGTCGGTTCGGGAGCCGTCCTTGCTCACGCGCAGGAGCGTGCCGTGGTGCGGCACCAGGGCCTTGAGAGCATGTCGGGCTGCCCGGGCATAGTAAAAGTTGCCCGCGGCGTCGGTCTGCAAATCCATCGCGAACTCGTGGAAGTGATCCGTCACCTGATGATCGTTGTTGAAGCACTCGTAGAAATCCGTTTCGCCGTCGTGGTTGCGATCGCGGAGGATGACGATCTGGTCCCGACAACTCACATGCACGGCTCCCTCGACGATCTTCAACCCGAGCGGCTGGAACAGACCGGAAGCGATCCGCTGCCAGGTGAGGCTGCCGGCCGGGTCGTCGAGTCTGCCGACGAGCCAGACGTCGCCGTCCCAGGTGCAGACGGCCGCACGCTTGCCGTCGGCGAAAAAGTCGAAGCCGGTCGTGCGCATCTGGGCGTTCCACGGATTGCTCGCCGGGTGCGTCAGCACATCGACGGCGAACGGCCCATCGGCCGGGCCGCGAACGATCCGGGTCCGGAGAATCTCCGGCCAGCGACGCGGGCCGCCGTGCAGGAACGGCTGCAGCGAGATGGCCGGCGGCGACGTCTTCGCCAGGGTCCGGGCGGCGTCGTCCTTCGAGAGCAGCACCTTCAGGGCGATCGGTGTCGAGGTCGCCGGGATGCGCAGAAGCGTGAAGCCGTCCTTCTGGATCAGGCTGGCCTTCTCGCCCACGAGGCCGACCGGCACCTCGGCCGGGGCGACTCGCATCAGCAGATCACGCGACGACTTGCCGATGTTCAGCACGCGCGAGTAGACCACCGCGCCGCCGGGAGCCAGCTCGAAGGTGGGCATTTCGAGAATGGCCGCGTCGCCGACACTGTACGCGACGACGACCTGATTGCCGTGGTGATACAGGCCCCGGTACTGGGCCCACTTCCGGGGGAGCGGACCATACCGCTTGCCATCACGCCCCTGGAGACGACGATCGTCGAACGTGCCCGTCTCCGGGTCGGCCCAGCCGGGACCGACCGGGTTGGCGAAGACGACGTCGCCGACGACGCGCGGGTGGATGGCGTGCCGGCCGTTGAAGTTGATACCGTTCCAGTCGATGAAGCCGCTGCCGGTCCACACCGCGGCGACACGCAGAGTATCGTGATCGAAGAGCATCCAGTGACGGCCACGTGACACTCCGCCGGGACCGTTGTCCAGCCGGACGGCCAGGCCCTTGTATGCGAAGTTGCCCCGGTCACCGATTTCGAGCGTCGCCAGCAGGCTCGGGCCGTAGTTCATGCTCACCCACGGCTCGATGTTCGACGGCTTCGGCCCACGTGTCGAGCCCTTCGGCAGGCCGGCGAGGTAGGCGTCGTCGATCTTCGCGTACAGGGCGGCGTTATGCGGCTTGAAGAACGTTTCGCGGAGGTAGTGGATGACCTCGTACTTCTGCTGTGGCACCATCCACGTCTGCGGCGTCATCATGCCGGAGCCGTGCGTCAGCGTCTGGTAGAGGCGAAACGGATCGGAGCCGTTCTTGAGCTTGGCCTCGGCGAAGCGTGGAGCGGTCGGCATCGAGCCGGCCTGCTCACGGGTGCCGTGGCAGTTGGCACAGACGCGGACGTAGATCGCCTCGCCGCGCTTCAGGCTCTGGGCGTTGAGCGAGCGCAGCAGGCCGGCGTGGTCGAGGTCGTTCTCGTACGCCGGTAGCGGCGGCCGGGCGAACAGCGACGCCGCCGGCCGGAGAGCGCGAGCCCGCTCCGGCCCCTTCTCGGCGATGTCGATCAGGTAGCAGGCCAGGTCGAGGAATTCCTGCCGGCTCGACAGGACGTTGATCATCCCCTCCGGCATCAGCGACGGTCCCCTGTCATTGCGCTCGTCGATGTCCGCCTTCTTGACGGTGATGAGCTTGCCGTCCTGGCTGGCGTCACGGAGGACGACGGTATCGGGGCGATCCTCGACGAGCAGGCCCTGGACCGTCTTGCCGTTGTTCAGGGTGAGCGTGACGTTCTCGAAGCCCTTGCGGATGGCTTTCGACGGAAACAGGACCGACTCGACGACGTGGACGGTGGAGGTCCCCTTCTCGGCCTTCGCCAGATCGGGACCGAGGCGAACGGCGTCCTCACCGGCGGTGTGGCACTTCGTGCAGGTCAGTTCCAGGCGATGGAAGACGAGAGCGCCGCGGCTCGGATCGCCCTGCTCACGGGCGGCCTTCGTCAGGGTGGCGAGGTCTTCCTTCACGAGCTGGCCCTGGAGGCCGAGTACGGGTTCTGCCGCCGGGACCGAACCGATCAGAACCAGCCACCACACGCCGACACTGCGAATCATCCGCGGTCTCCATTTAGCCGCCGGCTTGTCGGCGGGTATTTCACGACGAAGAACCGCCGGCAAGCCGGCGGCGAAATAAATCAGCTGAAGATGTCCGACGTACAATCCCCGCCCGGATAGCGCATCTCATGGGCTCGCGCCGGCCCGCCCGGTTCCTTGCCGAAATCGACGAGGAACTTCTCGTTCAGCGTCAGGCCACCCTTCTCCGTGTCGCAGTCGATCTGCAATAGATGCGAACCGGCCTTGCTGATCTCCGGGTAGAACTGATTGTCCCACGCGCTCTGGAGTGAGTTCGTGACGTAGAGGCGTTTGCCGTCGAGGCTCAGTTGCAGCATCTGCGGCCCGCCGCGCAGCTTTACTCCGCGCACGGTCGGTGCCTTGCCGAGCAGGCCGCCGACCCAGAGTTGACCGACGAGTTTCGGTTTCGCCGGGTCGCTGACATCATACTGTCGCACGTCACCATGCAGCCAGTTCGAGAAGTAGAGGTGGCGATCGTCCATCGACAGGACGAGGTCGGTGATCAGTCCTGGCAACGGCATGTCACCGACCTTGACCGGCTCGACGGCGATGACCCTGTCCGCCTTCCAGGTGCCGGTCGTGTTGCGGATGTGCCACATCGTGCTGCTCAGGGCCGCGCCGACGTAGGCGTGCCGGCTCCTCGGATCGTGGTGGAAGCGCACCTCGAGCGGGATCAGGCCATCGTCGCCGAGATCGATGCAGCTGGCGATAGAGCGTTTTTCCCAGTCCCAGACGTGCAGCTGCCGGCCGTACTTGCCCGCGGCGACCTCCTTCGGATCGAAGCCCTTCTCGAACGTCTTCGGGGCGGCCCACTCGCTGGAGATCATGACGTTGTGGCGCGGCTGATACCAGAAGTCGTAGTTGTATTTCATCCCCCGGGCGTCCTTCTCCCACCGCCCGGCGACGTTGAAATCCGGGTCGAGGAGCAGGAAGCCACCGGGGCCGTTGCCCTGGCCGTCGCCGAGCATCGAGATCATCACAGTGCCATCGGGCAGACAGTGGACCGTGTGCGGGGCGCTGAGGTCGGTCTTCTTCCGGACCACGTCCGCCTCGATGACCTTGTGCATCTTCGGAGCTTTCGGGTCGAGCGCATCGACGATGTGGATTCGGCCCGACTTCAGGCCTGGTACGATGAGATAGCGCCGGTGCTGCTTCGGGTCGCCGTGGCAGGAACTGCACGTGTTCCAGCCGAAATGGTGCAGTTCGTCGCCGACGTTCGGCATCGGCAGACGGTGGATGATCTTGCTGTGGCTCGCTGACGCCGGATCGACATCGATCGTGGCGAGGTAGTCTGGCTTCTTGATCGGCGTGCCGGTGTAGAGCGCGACGACGTAGAGGAGCTTCTCGCGCGGCCCCTTCATCGCCTCGACGGGCGAGGCGTAGCCGGGGCCCTGGCCTTCGGCACGGGTGGCGGTGTCGGTGAGGAACAGACCACCGACGGCGGCGCTGCCGGTGCGGAGAAAATCACGACGATCCATGATCGGTCCTCCTGGCGGGTGACGGTTGATCCTATCATGCGTCTTCCCACCTCGATATCCTATTCCGGAGGGCCGCGAAACCGAAGGGAGAAGGACCATGACCGCGTCGCAGGAGACCGTCGGCCGGGTTGTCAGCATCTGGCGTTATCCGGTCAAGTCGATGCTCGGCGAGGAACTGAACGCCTCGACGGTGACCGAGCGCGGCCTGCTCGGCGACCGGGCGTTCGCCCTGGTGGACGTCGAGACGGGCAAGGTGGTCAGCGCCAAGAATCCGCGGCGCTGGCCGGGACTGTTCGACTTCCGGGCGGCCTATGTCGAACCGCTCGGCGACGCGCCGCCGCTGCCAGCCGTGCGGATCACGTTCCCCGACGGCACGAGCCAGTTCACCGAACAGGCCGACATCGCGGCCCGGCTCACGGCGACGCTCGGCCGACCAGTCCGCCTCACCCGCTCGGCCGTGCCGGAGGCGAAGTCGGAGGGCTACTGGCCCGACCACGACTGGCTGCCGGAACGCGACGTGGAGTTCGATTTCCCGCTGCCGCCCGGCACGTTCTTCGACGCGGCGGCCGTCCACGTCATCACGACGGCGACGCTCGATCACCTGCGAATGGCCTGTCCGACGAGCCGGTTCGAGGTGCCACGCTTCCGGCCGAACCTGGTGATCGAGACGCCGGCCGGGACCGCTGGCTTCGTCGAGGACAGCTGGATCGGCCGAACGCTGACGCTCGGCGGCGTGACCTTGCGCATCGACGAACCGTGTCCACGATGTGTCATGACAACGCTGAGTCAGAGCAGCTTGCCGAAGGATCCGACGGTTCTGCGGACGGCCGTCCGCGAGAACGCCGGCAACATCGGTGTCTATGCGGCGGTCGTCCGGGGAGGAGGAATCCGGCGCGGCGACGGCTGCGCGGTGAACTGAGGCGGCTGGCCATGCCGAAGGACACGCGAGAGAACCGCGACAGGCATGCCCTGACGGCGGACGGCATGGTGCTGTGCAATCCACGCGACAGGGAGGCGGCCCATCGGGCCGAGATGGAGGGCATCGCCACCGAGGACCGCGCGGCGGTGACGTGCCCGAAATGTCTGGAGCTGCTCTACCGGCTGGAGCGGGACGGCGGTGAGGCCGGGAGGCGAGATTTGTAGGGTGGGCCGAGCCGCAGGCGAGAGCCCACCGAGCCTTCCCAGGGCGTCCGTCCCGGGAAGGCTGGTGGGCTCTCGCCTGCGGCTCGGCCTGTCATTTACACATAAGTATTGCAGGCGGTACTGAACTGAATGCCACTGTCGGCGCAACCCCTGAATTGGCAGAGAGATACGCAGATGGCCCATTTGCCACTCAAGGATCGCAACTCGTTACTCAGTAACACGTTGCGACTTGTGTATAAATGACAGGCGGCTCGGCCCACCCTACAGAAGCTCGGTGGGCTCTCGCCTGCGGCTCGGCCCACCCTACAGAAGCTCGGTGGGCTCTCGCCTGCGGCTCGGCCCGCCCTACAGAAGCCCAGAGAAGCCCCGGCATCCTATCGAAAATCCTCCCACCGTCTCGGACTCCCGGGGCATTATTCTCACAGAGACAGGAACGCTTTCGCGACGTGTGGCGGGGAATCATCCCATGCAAACCAGACAGGCCATCGTCCAGGTTCTTCACGGCATCACCAGCCACCTTCGTGACGAGCAGACGTCAGACCGCGAGCTGCTCCGCCGCTTCGTCGAGCGGTGCGACCAGGACGCCTTCGCGGCACTGGTGCGGCGGCACGGGACGCTGGTCCTCGGCGTCGCCCTGCGCGTACTCGGCTGCCGGCAGGACGCCGAGGATGTCTGCCAGGCGACCTTTCTGATCCTGGCCCGGAAAGCTCGCTCGACGGCCTGGCGAGAGTCGGTTGCCGGCTGGCTGTACGACGTGGCCTATCGCCTCGCCCGCAAGGCGCGACGAGCCGCCGATCGCCGCCGGGTACGCGAACGTCAGGTGGCCCCGAAGCCGCCGCCCGACGCCCTGGCCGACGTCACGCTGCGCGATCTGCAAGCCCTCCTCGACGACGAGCTGGCCCGGCTGCCGACTCGGCTGCGTGCGCCACTCGTCCTGTGCTGCCTGGAAGGCAAGACCCGCGATGAAGCGGCCGAGTGCCTGGGCGTGCCGCTGTCCACGGTCATCAGCCGGCTGCTGGAGGGACGCGAACTTCTGCGCCGGCGGCTGGCCGACCGTGGCGTGCCGCTGGGCACAGCCGTCGCCGGCCTCACCCTTCTGTCGGAGTCAGCCCACGCCTCGCTGCCGGCGACCCTGATCGCGGCGACCAGCAGGGCCGCCGTTGCCTTCCTGGCCGGGCCTGTCGGCACCGGCGTCGTGCCGGCCCACGTACTGGCTCTGATCAATGGAGGAATGTCCGCCATGTTACTGCTGAAATTGAAGACAGCGGCTGTCGTCCTCGTGGCGACCTGCTTGCTCGCTGTCAGTGCCACGGCCCTGACACCGCAGGCAGCGAGCCCAACCACGCCGGCGATCGCCGCTGAGAAGCCGAAAGCCGCCGATCCGAAGAAAGCCGCCCTGGACCGGGCGCTGAAACTCGCCCGGGATCTGAACCCGAAAGAGACGCAGTGGCCCGAGGACAAGGCTCGCCTGCTGGCCAGCATCGGCGGTCTGCAGGCCAGCGCCGGCGACAAGGACGCGGCCCGGAAGACCTTCCAGCTTGCTCTCGATCTGGTCAAGGACATCGAGAACGACATCCACAAGTGCGGTGCCCTCGGTTCGATCGCCGCCCAGCAGCTCCGGGTGGACGACGTCGAGGCCGCGCGGAAAACCCTGGCGGTCCTCGGGGCACTGAAGGAGAAGAGTACGGACGCCAACGTCCTGCTGAACGCGGGCAACAACTGGGACGGCATCCTGACGAACATCGCCCAGGTCGAAGCACGCCGGGGCGATGCCAGGGCCGCCCTCAAGACGGTGGAATCGCTCGACAGCGCCGATCATAAGCGGTACGCCTTCGCGATGGTGGCCCGGGAGCAGGCCAAACGCAAGGACTTCGCCGGGGCCCTGAAGATGCTGGCTCTCGTCGATAGCGACCTGATCAGGACGTGGGCGCTCGTGGACATCGCCCGGCTCCAGGAGAACACGGACAAACCCGGAGCAGAGAAGACGTGGCGGCTGGTCCTCGACGCCCTGCGCAAGGTGGACTTCCTCGAACCGGACGATCTGATTCCCGGCAGCCGTCGGCTCAACCTTCACGCGGTGCTTCCCGCCCTGGTGGAGCGCGGCCACGGCGACGCCCTGCTGCGGTGGGTGGAGGGCTTGCGTTCGCCCGAGGTGAAGGTCCGGCTTCTCGTGATCCTTGCGGGAGGGCAATAGGAAAGCTGGTGGGCTCTCGCCTGCGGCTCGGCCCACCCTACTTCTTCTTTGCCACCCACCTTCACTTCCGGTAGCATCGCTCCGAGATCCTCACCCACCGGAGAACCACCGATGCCGCGTCTGCTCCTGGGAACCTGCTGCCTGCTGACACTGCTCGTCGCGCTGCCGCTGGCCGGGCGGCCGGAGGCGAAGCCGGGCCTGCCCTACATCGCTCCCGAGGGCGTGGCCGGGACGGTCGTCCTTGCCGGTGGAGGCGGATTACCGGACGACGTTCGGGACGCGTTCATTCAGCTGGCCGGCGGCGACAGGGGCAAGCTCGTCGTCGTGCCGACGGCCAGCGGCAAGGCGGACGACGACGCCGCGAGCTTCGCCGAGCCGTGGGGCAAGGCCGGCTTCAGCAAGGTGACCGTCCTGCACACCCGTGATCGCAAGAAGGCCGACGACGCGGAATTCGTCAAACCGCTCACCGAGGCGACGGCCGTCTGGTTCTCCAGCGGCGATCAGACGAAGCTCGCCGCGGCCTACCTCGGCACGGCATTCGAGAAGGAACTCGCCGCGGTGCTGAAGCGCGGCGGCGTCATCGGTGGCGGCTCGGCCGGGGCGGCCATTCAGTCGCGCGTCATGATCGCCAGCGGCAACCCGGAACCGACCATCGCCACCGGATTCGACGCCGTGCCCGGTGCGATCGTCGATCAGCACTTCACCCAGCGGAAACGGCAACCGCGGCTTCTCGCCGCTCTGAAGAAGCATCGCGATCGCTTCGGCATCGGCATCGACGAGAACACGGCCCTGGTCATCGCCGGCCGACAGATGAAGGTCCTGGGCAAGAACAGGGTCAGCCTCATTCTGCCGGCCGCGAATGGTCGGCCGGATCGTATCGAGGAACTCAAGGCAGGCGATGTCGCCGACCTGACGGCCTGGCGGCGGGCGGCTCGCGAACGGAGCCTGGCCTTTCCGCCGAAGGAGCTGCCGGCGTGCGAGGTGCCGAGCGGATCGCTCCTCATCGTCGGTGGCGGTGGGATGCCAGCGGACGTGACGAAGAAGTTCATCGACCTGGCCGGCGGTCCCGAGGCCCTCATCGTCGTGCTGCCGCTGGCGTCGGGAGACGGTCTGCCCCGGCCGAACCAGGCCAGCTTCTTCGCCAAAGCTGGGGCGAAGAACATCGTCCAGCTCGACGCCCGGAGCAAGACCGACGTCGAGGATCCGAAGAACCTGGCGATCCTGAAGCAGGCGAAGGGCCTGTGGTTCAGTGGCGGTCGGCAGTGGCGTTTCGTGGACGGCTACGAGAACACGGCTGCGCTGCCGCTGTTTCACGACGTGCTGAAGCGAGGCGGCGTCATCGGCGGCAGCTCGGCCGGGGCGTCAATCCAGGGCGACTACCTGTGCCGGGCCAATCCGCTGGGCAACCTCGACATCATGGCCGAGGGCTACGAGCGCGGCTTCGCTTTCCTGCCGGGCTCGGCGATCGACCAGCATTTCGCGCAACGCAAACGCTTCGCGGATATGACGAGTCTGATGAAGACGTTCCCGCAGTATCTCGGGATTGGCCTGGACGAGGCGACAGCGATCGTCGTGCGTGGCTCCGTGGCCGAGGTCATGGGTCGGGGCGAGACGCACTTCTACGACTGGCGCGGCGGAGCGCCGAAGGGGGACAAGGACCATGTGTCGCTGAAGGCAGGGCGGAAGTATGACGTGAAGGTACGCAAGCTGATCGGAGAGTGAGGCGAGCCCCCGGCGAAAGCCGGGGGAGCGAACGCAGCGGCCCAGGGCACTCATTTTCTTCCCGATTTGAGTCGGTCGCAGGCAGACTTCGCTGCTTGGGTCGGAATGGCATCTGGATGACCGGTCGCGAGTTCGGTGAGGACCGCTTTCGCTCGGGGTGTGCCGATATGCTCCAGGATCGCGATGGCTCGGACGGCCCGCACCCAGCTCGATTTCCGTCGTTGTTTGGCGAGTTCCGTCCAGGGCATTCCCTCGGGTCCCGGTCTGTTGATGTCGGCCACGGTGACCGGAACAAACCAATTCCGGGCTTCCGTCTGGATGAAGTCCTGAAAACAATACCACGTGGGGTTCGGACAGTATGGAATCCAGTTGGCTTCCGTGACGTGTCCGAGAGGCAGGTCGCATACAACCTCCGCGAGTCGCTGGCTGAGTGGACGTTGTTTCAGGGCCTTATCGAGTTCGTCCTTCTTCAGGGCCAGGCGCGGGTCCAGGTAGGTAAATGTGGTGTAGGCTGCACGGACTTTGCGAACGTCGTCGCTGCCAAGATCCGTGAGCAGCTCCCTGGCTCGATCCCGGGTCAAACGGAGTGGGGGCAATCGCTCCTTCAGAAACTCAATCGCCTCGTCCGGTCGAGTGACGAATTTGAGCAGAGCCCGGTTCGCGGTTCCTTCGTCGGCGGAGAGCAAATCTTCACACGCACTATCGAACAGCTTGTGTACTGCCGGACTCGGTTCGGGAACCGGCAACGCCCCGGCAAAGAGGAGTGGGAGAGTTAAGACAAGAGCGAGGGAACTGAGCAAGCGAGCGAAACCAACATTCATGTGATACTTCCGTGAGGAGGTAAACGTATACTCCATGCCCGAGCAGAGACTGCCGGCAGTGCGTGTTTCCATGGGGCGTATGGTCAAGGCAAATGAACGCCAATCCCCACACAGGTCGGGATTCCCCCCTCTTTGTGCCAGCGGACATCAACCCGCATGCCGACCCGCAGGTCTGATACCCGGAGGTTGAAAGAATCGCGGCCATCTGGGCCTTTCTTGATCCAGTCAGGGCTGAAGAAGAGGGTTGTTCCTTTCATGGCGTTATGACCGACCGTGACGGTACTTTTCGTAACGGCTACAATAAACACACCCTGGAAAAGAGCAGCGTCACAGACAGTTGCCCATGCCATTAGACAAAACAGGCTCATCACTATCCGGCGCATCAGGAATACCTCGGGAAGAACCAACCCGATCGGTGAGAAAATGGTCACCGCCCGACCGGTTCGCGCCATCATCTCAGTATCCGTCCGTGGTGGCGATCCAGGTCAGTGTTGCCGGACAGTCCCGCGATTCGAGGGGTTCGAGCTGGCAGATCGTTCGCTTCGCAGTTCGCGACGATTGCCCCCCCAGTTTTGTCTCGACATCCATTCAAACACAGTTGGTACTCTTTGTGGTGGGAAGAGATGTGTGATACCACCGACTCATAGCCTAACGTGAGATTTGAATCGGTCAAGGCCGACCTGAAAAAAGTGCAGAAAAGTGGGGACGAAGGTTTGATATCGGGGAGTGAGGCGAGCCCCCGGCGAAAGCCGGGGGAGCGTTCCTCACCCCATGTACGCCGCCTCGGCCGCCCGGCTGTACGTCTGCTCCAGATCGATGGCCACGGACTCATGGACCGTCAGAGCTAGTGGCAACGTCGGCAACGGCTGACCGACGGTCAGCGGCCGTTGCGCCAGGGCAAGAAATCGCCCCCCGTTGGGGGCTTCTTCGCCGACACGATAGGCGACGGCGAACGGCGCGGGACACGGCGGCTGCTCGAACGCCAGGTCAGCCGCGATTCGATCCGCGAACGAGAACTGCAGCGGCCGGCGATGGACATCGACCAGGACCAGGTGGATTCCTCGTCGCAGATATCCCCCGTAGATGGCCGTGTAGTTCCGCTGTGCCGACTCTCGATCCTTGTTACGCGGTGACACCAGTTCGACAGCCGCGATCAGGAGCCCCTGACGCTCGACGTAAACGATTCGATCGACCGGCAAAGTCTCCACTGCGATCTCGACTTCCTGATCCCAGGCGGGATCCTCACCCGTGGGAGCTGGACCCGTTTCGGACGTGCTGGCGTGGCTGGGCGGCCAGTCGCGCACGCCGAGGTCCGGTCGATCCTGGACCGGCACTCCGATCGCGAACGTCGGTCGGGTGCCGATGTAGGTGCGGTAACCCGCCGGCAGGCGCGGCTTGATCCAGTGGAGCAGTTCCACCAACCAGAGTTGATGAACACCGTCCCAGCCGGGTTGGTCCGTCCAGTCGTGCAGCGGCATGGCTCACCTCCACCGAGCAGTATACGCGCGGGGGCCTCTGGCCGCGAGTGCGCCGATTTTCGCGCGAACCTGTCCCGAGGTTGCCCTCTCCTGGGAAAGGGTGAACTCGCCCTCGGGGAACTTTTTTCTCCGTGGCAGCTGTCACAACAGCAGGAACCCTGACGTACTAGGGTGACGAGGCCGGTGTCGCGTGGGGATGGTTCTCCCTCCGTACTCACCAGTCTCCGACCCGAATTCCATTACCGCACAGAGGTAGCGAAGAACTTTCTTCATGCCTCGCTGGACAGACACACTCGCCGTCGTGCGGGTTCCCTCTGTCCCGCTTACTTTCCCGGAGGTCTGCCATGACCAAGATGCAGCTGGAAAACCTGGTGCAGCGTGGCGTCGTCGTCCGTTTCACGGGCGAATGCGTCGAGCTGAACCGCGGTAGCAGCGGCCCGATGGCGGATCGTACCGGGGCGAATCCCCCCACGTATCATCCGACCCTCAACCCGTGGACGAGTGCCACGCGGTCGGCAAGCGGGACGTCCGCCTCGTTGCGCGACGCCCGGCTAGATGCCGATGCCGACGGGCACGATGGGGCCGGTCGGCCCCGCGTCGAAGGCAGAGCCTTCGGATCGCGATCCCAGGGAGCCTCATGGCCCTCCGCTGATGGGCAACCCGACTTCCGGCAGCAGCCGGCGAAATCGGCGCGACTCGTCCCGGGGACCCGGGGTAATCCCGACCTCGCGACACGAACGGACCACCGCCGCACGGGGAACACTTCGGTCGGGGACTGACGACGCCGGACGAATCACGTCCGGCAACGCCGTCAGCCCACGATCGATCCCGACGACGGGAGTTCCGTTCCCCGCGACCTGAGCCAGGGCTCCGCTCACCGAGCCGGACCACTACTGGCCCCAATTGTCGCTGTCACCTCCGGTACTCGTCCCTGGCACGGGCGCGCCTGATCGCCCCCAGTGCCGCGGGTGTGCCGGACGGAAATGGGAACGCTCCCCGACAGGCGCAACGATCCGCCCGGGGACGACCCTTCCGCCAGGGTGTCGCCAAGAAGCGCAGGGATCGGATGGATCATGTACCAAAATGAGCTGGAACGAAATGACGAGCCTGGTCGAACGGGCTCAGCAGGGTGATCGCATTGCCTACGGCGAACTGGTCTCGCGCTTCGAGCCGACGGTCTACGCAGTGGCGCTGACGCGGCTGCGTAACGCCTCGGAGGCGCAGGAACTGACGCAGGAGGTGTTCCTGCACGGCATGCGCAAGCTGGATCAGCTGCGTGAGCCGGCCGCCTTTCCCGGCTGGCTGCGGCAGATCACGGTGCGCATGGCGATCAACCGCCTGACCCGGCGTGGACCGGTGCAGGAGGTCGAGAGCGAGATCCTCGAGGCCGCCGAGGCCCGGGGGACGGCTCCGGTCGATGAGCTGGTGCGCAACGAGCAGGCCGCCGAGCTGTACCGGGCGCTGGACTACCTGAAGCCGCTGGACCGGGAGACGCTGGTCGCCTTCTACCTGAGGAGCCGGACGCTCAAGCAGATGGCCCGCGAGTTCGAGACGCCGGTCGGCACGATCAAGCGCCGCCTGCACGTCGCGCGGAACCGCCTGAAGCGCGTCCTGGAAACGCTCGCGGAGGGCAAGACGCCGATGAAGGCGAAGCGGAAGAAGCGGCCCCTGGCCTGCGTGTGAGCAACAACGAAAGACGCCCCGCCGATCTCGGCGGGGCGTCGGTTTTTCGGCGAGCCGGGAGCGGGACTACCCCCCGCGCTTGCGCAACAGCTCCTGGTTGGCCCACGGGAAGGGCGTCACCACCTCGACCGGTTTGGTCGAGACACGCTCGCCGAGGATGTTCTCGAAGACCGTGGCGAAGACCTTCTCGATCTTGACCATGGCGTGTCCGGCCATGATCTGATGCACCTGGGCCTGCGGACCCAGTACCCAGCCGCGACCGCGTCGATCGGCGAGGTTCTTCGCCAGACCGCCACCAAATCCGGGAGCCGCCGCCTGAGCTTCGACTCGAGCGCGGATCGTCACGTCCGGCCCTTCGATCGGCACCGCCTTCAGGATCGGTGCCAGTGGCCGACCGGTCGGATCGTTGTAGGTCAGGGCGCTCTTCGGATCCTGCTCGATTGGCGGATCGAACGTGACCGGCTCGACGACCAGGCCATGCTCGTTGCGGAGCCGCTCGGCGTGGGCGGTGCGGAAGATCGCCTTGAACTTGCCGCCGTCGCCCTTGCTCTCCTTGATGGCCTTCTCGGTCGTCTCAACAACCCATTTGGCCTCGCGGAGCAGGGTATCCGAGTTGACCGGGCCGGCGACGACGTGCAGGACGCGACCATCGGGAGCGCAGAAGTAGCTGGCGACGTTGCCGCCCTGCTTCTGGTTGCCGACGATCTTGAAGGGGCCAACCTTCTGGTACGAGGAGCAGAAATACTCGTTGAGGTATTTGCCCACCTCGGGGGCGGCCAGGGCGTTCACACGGAGCGCCTCTGCGTTGTTTCAGGTGAACTTCGGATCTTCAAAGTACCCCGAGATGTGGAGTACGAAGACCAGTTTGCCATCCTTCTTGGCCTGGGTGGCCGCCTCGGACGGAGTGTCGAAGAAATCGACCTGCGTGTTGTGCCGACTGCAACTGGCGGCCGGCTTGTCGGCGTCGGATTTCTCCGCCGCCCCGGCCAACGCCGAGCCGGCCAGCAGCAGGGCCAGGCTCAGGGCTGTGATTCCGATTCGTCGCATGCGTTTCCCTCCCGGGAGATGACTCCCACCAGTGGGTGAGCGTACCTCTCTACTTTATCGACGCATCCAAACCGACGAAAGTTTTCTCGGCGAGGGTTGTTACATTCGTATCCCGATCGCTCAGACACTCGCCTCCAGAGCCTGGCGGAACGCTCCGACATCGGCGAACCGCTCGGCCGGCTTCTTGGCCATCGCACGGTGGACCGCCTCGACCAGCACCGGCGAGGCGTCCGGGCGACGATCGCCGAGCGGCACCGGCGGCTCCAGCAGCGTTCGATGGTACAACTCGATCACATTCCGCGTCGTCGCCAGCGGCATCTCGCCCGTCAGCAACTCGTACAGCACGACGGCCGTGCTGTACTGATCCGACGCCGGCAACGCGTCGCCGAAATTGGTCAGCTGCTCCGGGGCGGCGTATCGCAGGGTGCCGCCCATGTCGCCCTCCATCGTCAGGCCGCTCAGTTGCGAGCCCTGGTAGATCCGGGCCAGGCCGAAGTCGGCGATCTTGACCGCGTGCTTGCTCGCCTCCGTCTTCGCCAGGAGAATGTTCGCCGGCTTGATGTCACGGTGGACGAAGCCCTTGCCGTGAGCGTGTTCCAGGCCCTCCAGCATCTGACAGGCCATGACCACCGCCGGCTTCAGCGGCAACCGACCATATTCGGCCAGGACGTCGGCCAGGTTCTTGCCCTCGACGAACTCCATCGCGACATAGAGACGGTCCCGGGTCAAACCCATCGTCCGGTAGGCGACGATCCGACGGTGTTGCAGCCGACGCAGGGTGGTGGCCTCACGCAGGAAACGCCGCAGCGCCTTCTCGTCGCCGCGGATCGCCGGATGGATCAGCTTGATCGCCACGGCCGAGCCGTCCGCCTCAGTCGTGCCCTGATAGACGACGCCCATGGCTCCCCGGCCGAGTTCCTTCTCCAGGCGAAAGCCCTCCACCTGCGGCAGGTCGCCCTCGCTGCTCTGCGTGCCGATCGGCACGGAATACGCGATCGTACGATCCAGGGCGGACTCGGCGCTGACTTGGACTTGCAGAACCGTTCGCCCGGCCCGGATCTGGTCGCCGTCCTGGAGATCGACCCGGCCATCGACCCGCTGACCGTTGACGAAGGTGCCGTTCCGGCTCTCCATGTCCCACAGCCGGCAGAGCGGCGGGTTGATCTCGACCATGAAGTGGAGACGCGAACAGAGGTCGTCGGCGTTCGACAGGCGGAGGCGTGCCTCCGGCGCGCGACCGACCATGAAGGTGGCGTGTTCCTCGAAGACGTATTCCCGGCCGGCTTCCGGCCCCTCGATCACCACCAATCGAATGGTCATGTCCGCCGTCCTCCGCACGCTCCTCTGCTCAGGATACCAGACGAACCCCGTGCCACTCCGCGCTTTTTTTCGTAGAACAGGAGTGATCATCGGGACAGGGCTGATGCGAAGGAGGAGATTGTCAACGTGACGCCGCGTGAGATCCTGGCACTGATCCGCGAGAAGGAGATCCGCGCCATCGATCTGCGTTTCATGGATTTCCCCGGCCTGTGGCAGCACTTCACCATCCCGGCCGAGACGCTCGAAGAAGTCACCTTCGAGGAGGGCCTCGGCTTCGATGGCTCCTCCATCCGCGGCTGGCAGGCGATCAACGAATCGGACATGCTCGTCGTGCCGGTTCCGGAGACGGCCTTCATCGATCCGTTCTGTCAGGCCCGCACCCTGACGCTGCTGTGCAACATCCTCGATCCGCTCACCCGCGAGGATTATTCGCGCGATCCGCGCAACGTCGCACGCAAGGCCGTCAACTACATGCGCCAGACCGGCCTGGCCGACGTCGCCAACTTCAGCCCCGAGCTGGAGTTCTTCGTCTTCGATGATGTCCGCCACGACCAGACCGCCCACTGCGGCTACTACTTCCTGGACAGCATCGAAGGGGCCTGGAACACGGGCCGGGACGAGAAGCCCAACCTCGGCCACAAGCTGCGCTACAAGGAAGGCTACTTCCCCTGTCCGCCGTCGGACGCGCTGCACGATCTGCGCACCGAGATGATGCTCATCATGCTCGAGTGCGGCCTGCCCGTGGAGGCGCACAATCACGAGATCGCCACTGGTGGCCAGGGCGAGATCGACCTCCGCCATGCCCCGCTGGTCGAGATGGCCGACAACGTCCTGAAGTACAAGTACATCGTCAAGAACGTCGCTCGCCAGCACAACAGGACGGCGACGTTCATGCCCAAGCCGCTGTTCGGCGACAACGGTAGCGGCATGCACGTCCACGTCTCGCTCTGGAAGGACGGTCGGAACCTCTTCGCCGGGCCTGGCTACTCGGGTCTGTCCGACATGGCGATGTATGCCATCGGCGGACTGCTGCGGCACGCTCCGTCGCTGTGCGCGATCACCAACCCGACGACGAACAGTTACAAGCGTCTGGTGCCCGGCTTCGAGGCCCCGGTCAAGCTGGCCTACAGCCGACGCAATCGCTCGGCCGCCATCCGCATTCCGGTCTACTCGCCGCATCAGGACGCCAAACGGCTCGAGTTCCGCATCCCGGACGGCTCCAGCAATCCGTACCTGGCCTTCGCCGCCGTCCTCATGGCGATGCTCGACGGCATCAAGAACAAGACGACGCCGGGCGAGCCGCTCGACAAGGACATCTACGACCTGCAACCGGAGGAGCTGGCCCGCGTGCCCAGTACGCCGACCGCGCTGGAGGAGGCCCTGGACAACCTCGAACGCGATCACGACTATCTGCTCTACGGCGAGGTGTTCACGCCCGACGTGATCAAGACCTGGATTCGCTACAAACGCGACAAGGAGGTGGAGGCCATCCGGGTCCGGCCTCACCCCTATGAGTTTGCGCTGTATTATGATCTGTGACATTTAGCCGCCGGCTTGCCGGCGGGTATTTCGCGACGAAGACCGCCGGCAAGCCGGCGGCTAAATGAAGCGACCGCGATCTCTCCCACCTGGTGAAGACCGGGTGTCGTGCATCCGCGCTCCGGGATCGTCCTCGGAGCCGATCGAAAACGAGTGCCAGCAGGGTTCCCTGAATGAGTACCACGACCAACCGCCAGGTGGCAATCCAGGAAATCGCCACCACGACCTATGATCTGCAGCAGATCGATTTCAAGGAAGTCCGCATCAAGGACCTGTTCGGTAGCCTGGTCTTCAACGAGGCCGTCCAGCGTGAGCGTCTGCCCAAGCAGGTCTTCAAGGCCCTGCAACGCACCATCCGCCAGGGAGCCCACCTCGACCCGGACATCGCCGACGCCGTCGCCAGCGCCATGAAGGACTGGGCCATCGAAATGGGCGCGACCCACTTCACGCACATCTTCCAGCCGATGACCGGCTTGACGGCCGAGAAGCACGACAGCTTCATCGTGCCGCCCGGCGACGGGAAGGCCATCGTCGAGTTCAGCGGCAAGGAACTGGTCAAGGGCGAGCCCGACGCCTCGTCGTTCCCCTCCGGCGGTCTGCGCGCCACGTTCGAGGCCCGCGGCTACACCGGCTGGGATCCGACCAGCCCGGCCTTCATCATGGAGAGCCCCAACGGAGCCACCCTGGTCATCCCGACCGTGTTCATCAGCTGGTCGGGCGAGGCCCTCGACAAGAAGACGCCCCTGCTCCGCTCGATGGAAGCGCTGTCGAAGCACGCCCTGCGCATCCTGCGCCTCTTCGGCAACAAGGACGCCCAGAAGGTGTTCACGACCGTCGGCCCGGAGCAGGAATACTTCCTGATCGACAAGCACTTCTACTTCCTGCGGCCCGACCTGCTCAACGCTGGCCGGACTCTCTTCGGTGCCACGCCACCGAAGGGCCAGGAGATGGAAGATCAGTACTTCGGCACCATCCCCGAGCGCATCCTGGCCTGCATGGCCGATGCCGAGCAGCAGATGTTCAAGCTCGGCGTGCCGGTCAAGACACGCCACAACGAGGTGGCTCCCAGCCAGTACGAGATCGCGCCAATCTTCGAGGACAGCAATCTCGCGACCGACCATCAGATGCTGGTCATGGAGATCATTCGGCGAACCGCGCCGCGCTACGGCCTGGTCGCCCTGTTCCATGAGAAGCCGTTCGCCGGCATCAACGGCTCGGGCAAGCACAACAACTGGTCGATGGCGACCGACGTGGGCGAGAACCTGCTCAACCCCGGCGAGACGCCGCACGACAACGCCCAGTTCCTGGTCTTCTGCGTGGCCGTCATCCGCGCCGTGTCTCGCTATCCCGAGATGCTGCGTGTGGCCGTCGCCACGGCCCAGAACGACCACCGTCTCGGAGCCAACGAGGCCCCGCCGGCCATCATCTCGGTCTTCCTCGGCGAACAGCTTCAGGAGGTGATCGACCAGCTCGAATCGGGCCAGGGCAAGGCGACCAAGAAGGGCGGCTTCATGGAGATCGGCGTCAACGTGCTGCCGAAACTGCCGCGCGACGCCGGCGACCGCAACCGGACCAGCCCGTTCGCCTTCACCGGCAACAAGTTCGAGTTCCGGGCCGTCGGCTCGTCGCAGTCGATCGCCGGCCCGAACACGGTCCTCAACACCATCGTCGCCGAGTCGCTCGATTTCATCGCCACCCAACTGGAGAAGGCCGTCGCCGGTGGCAAGGACCTGAACAAGGCCATCCAGGACCTGCTGCCGGGGATCATCAAGGAGAGCCGTAAGGTCCTCTTCCTGGGTGACAACTACTCGGCCGAGTGGCACACCGAGGCCGAGCGGCGCGGCCTGCCCAACCTGAAGTCCACGCCGGACGCCCTGCCGGTCATCCTGCGCAAGGACAACATCGATCTGTTCAGCAAGTACGGCGTCTACAGCGAACGCGAGCTGAACAGCCGCTTCAACATCCTCTGCGAGGCCTACATCAAGACGGTGACCATCGAGGGGCGCATCGCGGCCGGGATGGCCCGGACGATGATCCTGCCGGCGTCCATCCGCTATCAGGGCGAACTGGCCACCAGCGTCGGAGCCACCAAGGCGGCCGGCGTCGATTGCAGTGCCCAGCTGGAACTGCTCCGCTCGCTGACGGGGTACATCACCGACCTGCAGCGCGAGACGAGCGCCCTGGAACAGGCCCTGTCGCACCATGCGGAAGGAGACCTGATCTCCCACACGCAGCACGCACGGGACCAGATCCTGGCCGCCATGACCCGCGTCCGGGCCGCCGCCGACAAGCTGGAGACGATCGTCGCCGACGACCACTGGCCGCTGCCGACCTACCGCGAGATGCTGTTCATTCGTTGAGACCTGCCGAGGCGGCCTGGCTGGCAAACAACCCCGTTTGCCAGCCAGACCCACTTTCCCTACTTTCTGTGGATCCTCGCTTGCCTTTTGAGTACAAATAGATAATCCTGGCAAGATAGGATCTTGATTTCCTCCCCGACGATGGATAGGCTCGTTTCATCAAACGAAGCATTCCGTCGAATTCTCCATCCCGAGAGGGCGTGCGCATGGGAGCACCACGCTGCTCGAATCCGGACTGTCCTGAGTCCGTAGAGCCGGAATCACAGGATGCCGTGGCGGCCTTGTGCCCGAGCTGCACTTCCGGCACCATCCTGTCCGCCGGCCGGCCGTCTCTGGGCGGCTTTCACCGCGCGGTTGATCAACCCCTCTCCGATCCGGCGATCGCCTTCCCGGTCGAAGAGGTCGGAACGCTGACCTTATCCCGGAACACGGAAGACGATACGCTCGTCGAGACGATCGCCTTGCCCGGCGTTCCTGACCAGCCGGAACGCATCGGCCGCTTCGTGTTGCAGCGATTCCTGGGCGAAGGGGTCTTCGGCCGGGTCTACCTGGCTCACGATCCCCACCTGGATCGGTTGGTGGCGTTGAAGGTGGGCAAGCCGGAACATCTGGCCCTGCCGGAGCGGCGCGAACGGTTCTTCCGCGAGGCCCGGGCGGCGGCCGGGCTGCGTCATCCGCACATCGTCCCGCTGTTCGAGATGGGGCAGGACGGTCACCAGGCGTACATTGCCAGTGCGTACATCTCGGGCCGGACGCTGGAGTCGGCCTTGCACGCCACCGCCGAGACGCGCTTCGCTCCCGAGTTGGCCGCGCGCATCGCCTTGCACCTGGCCGAGGCTCTGGCCTATGCCCATGAACAGGGGACCGTCCATCGTGACGTGAAGCCGGCCAACATCATGCTGGAGGGCGATCCCCTCTGCCCGAATCGTGCCGTGCCGCTGTTGATGGACTTCGGCCTGGCGGCTCGATCCGGTTGCGAATCCCGGATGACGCAGGACGGCACGCTCCTCGGCACGCCTCTGTACATGGCTCCGGAAACCTGCTCGGGCAGCAGCGGCGAACCGTTGCCGGCCAGCGATCAGTACAGTCTCGGCGTCGTGCTGTACGAGATGCTCACCGGCCAGACGCCGTTCACCGGCCCCCTGCGAGCGGTCCTGCATCAGCATCAGATGAAGGAACCGCCCGCGCTGCGCGCCCTCCAGCCAGACCAGCCGCGCGACCTGGAAACAATCGTGCTGCGCTGCCTGGAGAAGGAGCCACGCCGTCGCTACGCCTCGTGCGGCGACCTGGCCGATGACCTGCGCCGGTTCCTGGCCGGTGAACCGATCCGCGCCCGTCGCCTGGGCCTGTTCGAGCGTCTCTGGCGCGGAGCGCGAAGCAACCCCGCCTTCGCTCTCGTCTCCGGTGTGTTCGTGGCCAGCCTGGTCGTCGGGTTGATCCTGGTCAGCAGCCTCTACGTGCAGGCTGATCAGGCGCGCATGCGGGCCGAGTTGAGTTTGGCCGAGGCTCAGGAACAGAGCCAGCTAGCCCGGCTGGAGGCGGATCAGTTGAAGACTTGCCTGGACGATCTTCGGCAGGCGACGGCGACGGATGCCGAGGATCTGTACGACCTGGCCGAGAAGGCCGTTCGAGCAGGGCAGGTGACCACGAACCGGGAGTGCCGCGAACACTTCCACAGCCTGGCGGTCCAGGCGTTGCAAACGGCTCTGAGTCTGGGGATGCAGAATCCGCAGCGGCTGCGGACCGAGGAAACCTGGTCGCCGATCCGACCGCGGTCGGATTTTCAGAAGCTGCTGCGATCCATCTAGCGAAGTTACCGGCGCGGTTGGATGCCGCCCACGGGACGCAGGCCACTCGTGCCGGTGGCCGAGTCGGGTGCGCCTCGGGCCATGTCGAAGCCCGGTTTGTTGTGCATCAGATCGGCCCGGCTGAAGAGCCGTTCACGCTGCTGCGGTCCCAGGTTCACGACACGCAGGTCCCGCAGGCGAAGGGTCAGTTCCATCCGCTCCTTGGACTGCGGCATCGTGATCTTCAGGCGGTAGGGCAGGATGGCGTTGGTACTTGGATCGAGCTGCACCTCGTGATACTGCACGAGGAACATGTCCTTGCCAGTCTTGCCGTCGCGGAGAGCGATGCTCTGCACCTGCGGCTTGCCGGGAGCGGCCTCAGCCCGGTTGAAGGTGACGACTTGCTGCATCGCCTTGCCCTGGGGCGAGGTGATCGTCGTGATCAAATCCACCGTATCGCGGTTGACCTTCACGTCGTACTTGCCCTGCGGATCATACTCCTGCACGCCGAGGGCCGCGATGAGAAAGTCGGGCTGGAAGAAGGCCGGCACCGGCACGTTCCCCTGGGCCAGATCCGTGTACTTGCAGTGGTAGACGAACCGATCGGGGTCGTCCATCATCCAGTACCAGAACTCGTCGCTGTTGGAGCCGAGATCGACCGCGTCCTTGCCGACGGCTCGGGCCTTGAGGCGGAAGTTCCGCGGCTTCTCGAAGACGAGCAGGCCATCCGCACCGATGCCGGTAAAGCCCTGGCGAGCATCGATCTGCACGGTGTTGCACTGGATGGCCGGCACCCGCTTGGCGTTGTCGTTGAGATACGCGACGAGGTCCTCGGCCGTCGGCGTCCAGGTCGGCACCCGCCCCTTGCTGGTGCCGGTGCGAATGTCCGGCCAGTGACCACAGCCGACCAGCGTCAGCAGGGAAGCGACCAGCAGCAAGGCGATGAGCTTCTTCATGGCGACCTTCCAGCTTGGAGCCGACGTTGGGTTCAACCGTCCCAGCCCAGAGCCTGCAACACTTCGTCCTGGACTTCGAGGATCTCACTCTCACTCAGATCCGGGTTCTCGACCCGGAAGCGCCGGCCCGTTCGACCATCGCGCAGAACCAGATATTCCTTGCCCTGCTCGACGTGCGACTCCTCCAACTGGAGCCGACGTTGCCGAACGATCAGCAGCGCCAGGACGTAGCGCAGGCGAACCTTGCCGGGTTCCGTGGCTCCCTCCAGCCGCTCGAAGCAGTCACGCAGGGTGTCCTCATCCAGGACGAGCTTGCGTTTCTTTCCTTCCGGGGGAATCTTTCCGCACCAGAAGCTGAAGGCATTGTTCGGCGGCCCCTGCCAGACGCCGACCGAGTAATCGCGACGGATGAGCCGACCGTTTTCCTCGACAAGGACACTATAGTACCGATCTCCAGGCTGAAGCGCCCGCCCCGAGGTAGCACAGCATCGGGCGTTGGGCTGCAACTGATAATCCGTCATCATCCCCTGCCGTCCTCCGGGGGCAGCGGAAACGCTGGGAACGTCCGCTACCACACCATCGTATCGGTCCCACCTCGCGTCAGGCAAGAAGGTGGGTCGATCTCCGACAGGGCAGGCCTCACCGGGTTCGTGGAACTGTAGCGCCTGTGCCGATTGTTCGTTCACTTTTTTCCCAGCCAGGGTTTCAGATCGGACAGGACCTCGCGCGGCAGCTCCCGGCCCCAGCCGGTGTAAGCGCCGCGGACATAACCCTGACCATCGAGGAGAATCACGCGCGGGGTGGCGTCCACCTCGAAGGCCAGCCGGAGGCCGCCCCCCTGCAAGACGGTCAGCGGCGTCTTCAGCTCCTTCAACTGCTTCTCGACCGCGGCGGCATCCTCGCTGATGGACAGGCCCAGGATGCGGGCTTTCCCCTCGGTCGCGGCGCTCAGTTCGCTCAGGAAGCGGAGCAGGTCCGGCGTCAGCGTCGAGTTCGGATTGTAGAAGGCCAGGATGACCGGCTGGCCACGCAGCGCCTTCAGCCCGAGGCTCTGCTTGCCCGTGATGTCGGTGGTGACGAAATCAGGGGCGGCCTGACCGACGCGGAGGCCGGCCGGCTGTGTCGGCAGCGTCGTCGGCGTGATGAGGATCTCGCCGCGCAGGGCGGCCTCGACCCGGGCCTTGACCTGCACGATGGCCTGGCGATACGGCGTCGGCGGCGTCTGGTCCAGGTGATTGGTGATCTGCTTGAGGACGGCGTTGAGTTCATTCGTGAAGCGGTTCGGCGTCGCGAGCAGCGGCTGGGCCGCCTCGCGCAGGGCGATGGCCTGACCGAGATCGGCCTTGCGATCCTGGGCCAGCTGGCCGGGATAGGGGAGCGTGCTTTCCAGGTCGGCCCGGAAGACGGCCTTCTGCGTCGGAGCGGTGTGGGCCGGCTCACGCATCTCGACGACGCGCTCGATCTTCAGAGCGAGGCCGCTACGCGGTGCCACCCAGACGGTGTCGGTACGTCGCCAGCCCTTGCTGTCGCCGCGCGGCTGGTCCCAGTCCGGCGACTGCTGCACGCCCTTGAGAACGGCACAGCGGACACCCTGGACCTGTTCGGCTCCGGTCGCCGACCAGGTCATGATCGGCTGGCCGGCTCTCGGCCGGGTCTGCCAGGGCTGGTCCACGGAGAAGCGGCCGCGCGGCAGCTCGACGAAGGCTCCCACTTCCAGGGTCGCCGGACCTTCCAGAGGCGGCACCAGATCGACGCCAGGCGGAGCGGTGAGCTTGCCCTGCGGATCGACCTGAAAGCGCTCGACGCGGACGGTTCGGCCGTCGGTTTCTTCCTTGAAGCCCACGGCCTGGATGGGGGCGTCTTTCCGGCGAACCGTGGTCATGCAGGCCAGATCGGCTCCGCGCGGGCTGGCGTCGAGTACGAACAGGCGGCTCTCCACGCGGTAGGCCCGCTGGTAATGCACGGTGCCAGCGTTGCATTCCTCGGTGAACAGGCCGCGGTAGACCAGTTCCTGGGAGCGCTCCAGATGCAGGCTCAGCGACCAGTCGGTGCCGCGTGGCGGAGTCTTCGGCGCTGGCTGGGGAACCCCGGCCGGCTGGGCCGGAAGGAGCAGGATGGCGGACAGGAGAACGGAGTGCGGCATGATCGGCCCCGGTCCGGACGAGGAATGGATGGTTTCGGGTTCATTTCGAGGTGCCGGCTCTGGAAGCGGCCGGAGTATAGCAACCCGTCGGATCGGAACAACTCCGGTTTTCCGGACGCCGGTCAGCGATTATGAGCTAGAAATGCAGTAGGCCCTGATGACGGGAGAGTGCGGAATGACTGCCGAACAGGTAATCGGATTGTGCGTGGTGATGCTGCTGGCCCTGGTGGCGGCGAGCGTGGTCGGCTACATCTCGATGCGTAAGCCCACGCCGGTGGAGTTGCTCGCCCGCCTGGAGAAGGACTTGCCGGAGCTGCAAGCGGAGTTCTTCGACGCGGGAGAGAACAGCGGCAGACCCCACGGCCTACGCTGGCTTCGCTGCGACTGGGAGGAGGAGTACGCCCTGGTACGGGATCGGATCAGCGATGAGGTGGTCGCCCTGGCGGCCGTCGTGCTGCACTTGACGCCGGAGCCGGGCGAAACGGAGGCGGAGGCCAATCCGACCGAACCGCGTCTCGGCTCGGCCGTCTTCTTCCACGCCGCGGGCCGCTGGCAGACGGTCGGCAAGGTCGTTCTCAATCTTCGGCCCGGCGAGGTCGCCGTTCATTACGCCGATCAGTACGAGCCGCTGTCCGGCTCCAGGGGATAGGTGAAGAGCGTCTCGCCCGACTGGAGCAGGTCGCACAGCCGCTGCCAGCCGCGTGTCACGCGCGCTTCCTCGGCCTGGACGAAATTGGGGTCGAGCGTCTGCTTGTCGAACGGCCCCTCGCAGACGACCGGCACGAAAGCCGGATCGACGATGTACTGAGCCAGACCGGGATCGCAGGCGAGATGGCACTCCGGCAGGCGATGGAGTTGCTCGGCCGGCACGTCGCCGAGGACGTAGCGAAGGTAGAGGGCCGATTCGGCCAGGCCCTCCACCTCGCGTCCACAGACGATACAGAGATAACCGCGTTCACAGCGTGCCATGTCAGCGCACGTCGAATCCGTAAGGAACGATGAGCCAGGTCGGCTCGTGCCGCAGTTGCAGGATCGTCGCTGCCGGCTGGAGCAGACGCACCGCACCGGGGAACTGCTTGAGCAGGGCCGTCAGCGCGAGCGACTCGGTCATCTGCGTGTCGCCGCCGATGTCGAGCAGGGCGTCGAGCGCGCCCCGCGCCTTGGGCAGTTGCAGGATCTCCGGCTCCTTGTCCGACGGCTGGCCGGCCATCTTCCAGACCGCGGCGATGGCCTCATCCAGGCCGCCGAGTTCATCGACCAGGTGGTGTTCCAGAGCCGCCCGGCCGACCCAGACGCGACCGCCGGCGAGCTTGAGCAGTTCCTCGCGGCTGAGCTTCGCCCCGGCCTTCGTCCGGCCCGCGACGGTCTTGTTGATGAACAGATCGTACGTCTCGCGCATCAGCTCGCCGAGGGCGGCCTTCTCCGAGTCGCTGAACGGCGTCTGCTCGGAGAACAGGCCCGAGTTGGCTCCACGCGACAGGGTGTCGGTGTTCAGGCCGACCATCTTGAACGCGCCGCCGGTGACCAGTTTGCCGCCGATGACGCCGATGGAGCCGGTGATTGTACTCGGCTCGGCGAAGATGCGTCGGGTGCCCATGCTGATGTAGTAGCCGCCGCTGGCCGCCACGTCGGACATGCTGGCGACGACCGGCTTCTTGCAGCGCTGGATCTGGTTCCAGATCAGGTCGCTGGCCAGGGCCGAGCCGCCGGGGCTGTCCACGCGCAGGACAATGGCCTTGACGGTCTTGTCCTCCTCGGCCTGCTTGAGCGCCTCGTTGATGGTGGTCGAGCCGCACGATTCACCGCCGAGCAGGCTGAAGCCGCTCTTGCCGGTGACGATCGCCCCGGTGGCGTAGATGACGGCGACCTTCGGCTTGCTGCTCGAACCGCTCGACGTCGGCGACAGCAGGCGGAACAGGGCGAACGGGTTGGACAGATCCAGCTCGGGAGCCTTGGTTCGGCCGTAGTTGCGGGTGATCTTGGTGGCGTCGGCTTCGAGGGCCTTCTTGAAGCTGTCCTCGAAGTCCTGGCGGTAGGCGACCTGGTCGATCAGGCCGGCCTTGAGGGCGGCACGTGGCGAGAGCGGAGCCTGGTCGATCGCCTTCTTGACGGCGTCAGCCGTGAGCTTGCCGGCAGCCTTGCTCTTGACGATGCGTTCGACGACGGCCCGATCGAAGAATTCGTCGAGCAGAGCGTTCCACTGTTTGCGGTTGGGCTCGGACATCTTCGTCGCGGTGTACTGCTCGGCGGCGGCCTTGAAATCGCCGGTCTTGAGGAAGTCGGCCTGGATGCCGATCCTGTCGAAGAGGGCCTTGAAGAAAAGCATCTCGACGCGGATGCCGGCGATCAGCAGCCAGGCCGACTCGGGCACGCAGACCACGTCGCAGCAGCGGGCCAGGGCGAATTCCTTGAGGGTGGCTTCTTCGAGATAGGCGAAGGTCTTCTTGCCGGCCTTGCGGCAGGCGGCGATGGCGTCGGCCAGCTCGTCGATCTTGCTCCAGCCGATGTTCAGCGAACCGATCTCGAAGTAGACGGCCTGGATCTTGTCGTCGTTGCGAGCTTTCTTGATGCGTTCGAGGCGGGCGCGGAAGTTCTCGGTATTGCCGCCGAAGAGCGGCTCGGCCGGCGGTGCGGCCTCGTTCATGCTGCCGGTCAGCCGGATGTGGGCGATGGTCTTCTCGTCCTTCTTCTCCTCCGCCGCGAAGAGGGCCGCCGGACAGGCGAGCAGGGCGACGAGGGTGGTACAGAGCAGTCGATAGCGCATGTGGCTCTCCGATGACTTGATCGATTCGGCCGGGCGTCCTTCACGAAGGGGCCCGGTTATTGAAGTAATTCGCCCTGCCGACGGCGAGCTTTGAGCCACCCGGCGAGCGGTGCGGCGTCGAAGTGACCAATTCAAAACATCCGATTCCGGCACAACATTTGCAGGATTTACTCTCGTCGCTTCGCCATTCGCTCTCCTGTCAAGAAGGCCCTCCTTCGTGAGCCTACCGCAGGCATCGAAGGCTCCGATCATGCGGAATTCAAAAGGGGAAGATCATGTCTACGGTACAATCACCATCCGAACGGGCCAGCTACTCGACCCCCTCGCAGCGCCAGGAAGAACGCACCGCGGAGCTGATCGGCGGCGGCTCGGCCATCGAGGCCCTCGGCGGGATCGCTGCCATCGCCCTGACCATTCTCGGCCTGGCCGGTCTCTTTCCTCCCTACATGCTCGCCATCGCCGCCCTCGCCATCGGCGTCAGCTTCCTGTTTCAGGGCGGAGCCATCGCAGCCCGCTACTCCGACCTGCTCCGCGAGATGAATGCCGTCCGCCGCGACACGCCGGAACTCACCACCGGCATTGGCGTTGAGATGTTCGGCGGCTGTGCCGGCATCGTTCTGGGCATCCTCGCCGTGCTGAACGTCGCGACGATGACCCTGCTCCCGGTTGCCGCCATGGTCTTTAGCGTGACACTGCGGTTCAGCAGCGGGTGCATGGCACGCCTGAACGCCGTCACCGTCAACGGTCACGACAACTGGTCGGATTCGACGAGACGCCTGGCACGGGAGGCCGTCAATACCGCCGCAGGTGTCCAGGCCCTCGCCGGGATCGCCGGTGGCGTCCTGGGTCTGCTCGCTCTCCTGGGCATCTACCCACTCGACCTGACGCTGATTGCCATGCTCACCCTCGCCGCGGCCATGACGATCACCGGAGCGGCCGTCAGTTCACGGATGATGAGCCTCTTCCAGCATTGACGCGAACCGGCGGGCCGATGCTCGCGTCAAGAACTGGCGAGCGGTACGGCGTCAGCCCGCTGATTCTGCATCAGAGAAGAACCGGCGGGCTGACGTCGCGCCGCTCGCCGAACTCACGGTAGCCGAAAATCTTCCGGCTTCTTGCCCGGCACGAACCCACCGAACTTGAACGGCGATGCCTTGTACTCGCCGACCAGGTCCACCTTGGCCTTCTCCGGCAGCTTCGCTTCCAGGCCGGTCAGCCAGTACACGCCGTTGACCAGCAGTCGGCGGAAACCCTCGTTCTGGAAGTCCTGGGCCGAACCCATCGTACTCGTCAGGGCCGTCGTCGTCTTGCCCGCCGGGCCCTTGAACGTCTTCGTCCAGACGATCGGCATCATCGGATCGTTCTTCTTCCCCTCCAGGGCCGGGTCGGTCGGCTTCATCCCGGTCGTCACCTGGCCCAGCAGCAGCGGTTGGCTGTCGCCCGGTAGCGGCAGGTGAACGGTGTAAACGTCGGTCGGCCCCCAGACGTCGCCGTCCTTGAGGCCGCGCAGCACCGGGTGCTTCTCCTGGCCCTTCGCCAGGATGCCACGCGTCGCCTGCTTGCCGTGCTGGCCGTGATGGTTGACCCACGTCTCGCCCAGGACCGTTCGGCCGAAGCCGCCTTCCCAGCCCTTCGCCTTGCTCTGCCAGCCCCACTTGCCGTACGTCTTGTTCGCCGGGATGGCAAAAGCGTGCGTCGAGGTGCGCAGAGCGAGGATCGGTTTGCCCGAGTCGAGATAGTCGGCGAAGTGCTTCATCTGCTCGTCGGGCAGATCGCGGAAGCGCAGAAACATCACCAGCAGATCGGCGTCCTTGAGCGCCTCCAGGCCGGGGATGTTGTTCTTCACGATCGGATTGATCGTCCCGTCCTTCGGATCGATGGGGAACAGAACGGTACACTTGAAGCCATGATGGACGGCGAGGATGCGAGCCAGGGCGGGGATCAGTTCCTCGGAGCGGTACTCCTCGTCGCCGCAGACGAGGACGACGTGCTTGCCCTTGCCCGGCCCCTCGCCGCCAGGATAGACGACCCACGGCTCGGCGGCCGAAGCCAACGTCGCGAACGAAAGCAGCGCCGCCAGGGCGCTCAGGATGCGCGTCACAATGCACCTCACCAGCAGAAGTCGAGCGTTCTCGCCCGGATGAATGTCAGCGGCCTTCACGATAGCGGAGCCCGGAGGGAATGCAAGTTCCAGAACGACGAAAACGATCGCCGTGCCAACCGGGCTCCCGAACGTCAAGAACCGCAGCGGGCCGTGCCGATAGTAACGGTGATGCCGTTCCGGCCGATTGTCACGACGCGAGAACGCCATCGATCCGTCCTTCCACGAGGGCGGTCTTCATCCGCACGGGAGAAGCCTGATGCACCGGCATCGCAGCTGCCTGTTCGCTCTGGTTCTCATCGCCTTCGGTCCGGTCGCCGCGCCGGCCCAGACGCTGCCGCTACCCCAGACTCTCCCGGCGATTCCCCCGGCGGGTATGTCCGCGAATCAGGTCGCGCCTCCGGTCGATCTCGGCATCCCGGCCGGCGTTCCGATGGCCCCCGTCGAGACGGTTCAGATGGGAGCCCCGCTGCCGATGGAGGCGATGCCGGGGCCGCTGATCTCCGGCCCCGTCGGCTACAGTGGTTCGCCGGTCTGGACGCAGCCGTGTTCGGCCTGTGGCATGTCCGAACAGTGCTGGTTCGGTGCCGATTATCTGTTCTGGTTCATCCCGGGGAATCCCACGCCACCGCTGGTGACCCGCAGCCCGGCCTCGACGCCGCAGAGCCAGGCGGGCGTTCTCGGCGTGAAGGGCACGCGAATCGACTACGGCGGCGAACGGTTCGATGGCGGTCTGCAATCCGGCTTCCGCGTTCGCGGCGGAACCTGGCTGGATGACTGTCACCTCTATGGCATCGAGGGGAGCTTCTTCTATCTCGGACCCAACGGCTCCGATTATTCCTCGGGTCAGAGCAACGGCGCGGTCCTCGCCCGGCCGTTCGTCAATCTCAGCACGAAGCAGCAAGACGCCTGGCTGGTCAACTATCCGGGAGTCGTGCAGGGCCAGGTCACGGGCAGTTCGCAGACCTCGGTCCTCGGCGGCAACGCCACGATGATCTACGAACTATTCTGCTGCGATCCCGGGCAGGCTCCGGCCGATCCCTGTAATTCCGGCTGCAAACCGTCCCGACCGGCGGGCTACCAGCGGCTCGATTTCCTCTTCGGCTATCGCTACTTCCAGCTGTCGGATCAGCTCTCGATCAACCAGCAGCTGTCCGTTCTCGATGGCACGGCCCTGGGCACCTTCCCCACCGGCGCGAACGTCCTTCAGCAGGACTACTTCTACACTCGCAACGACTATCACACGGTCGATCTCGGGCTGAACTACACCTGGCGGCGGGAGCGGTTCTACCTGAACGTGCGGCCGG
>CAYYJM010000010.1:2204-4264 GCA_964471755.1 uncultured Alcaligenaceae bacterium | reverse complement strand
GCCGGCCAGGCCACCCGACGGGTGTCCGGCGGTCTGCTCGCCCAGCCGACCAACGGCGGCACCTTCCACAACCAGCAGTTCGCCTGGATGCCGCAGCTCGAACTGACAGCCGGCTATCAGATCACCTCGCACCTGCTGGTCCACGTCGGCTGGTCGGGCCAGTACTTCGGCAAGGTCCTGCGTGCCGGCGATCAGATCGATCGGACGCTGAACACGACGCAGTTTGCCGGCGGAACGCTGGTGGGAGATCGTCGGCCACACTATCCGCGTGACTTCACCGATCTGTGGGTGACCGGATTCAACGTGGGGGGCGAGTTGCGGTATTGATGCCCAGGCTCCGGGCCAGGGCGGCGATGTGGTCCGGCGTGGTGCCGCAGCAGCCACCCAGCAGGGTCGCCCCGGCGGCGAGCCAGCGTGATCCCGACGCCGCAAAGTCTGCCGGCGTCACCGGATAGACCCAGCCCGTGGCCGTTCGTCGGGGCGTGCCGGCGTTGCCGCGCACGAACAGCGGCAGGTCCGTCTCCTGGCGATAACGACGCAAAATCTCCTCCAGATCGTCGGGGCCAATGTCGCGCCCGCAGCCGACACCCAGAGCGGAAACTCCGTGCCGGGCCGCGTGCCGGGCGATCACCTCCGGAGCGTGGCCGCTCTCCGTTCGATAGAGCCCGGGCCCCTCCTGACGGTAAGCGATCGACAGGAAGATGGGCAACTCGGACACCTCGGTGACGCGATGCGTCAGGTACGCGACGGCTCGCAGGGCATCGAGGCGGGAGTGCGTCTCCAGCAGCAGACCGTCGGCTTCGCCGAAGACGGCAGCCGTCTCGTGCAGCACGTCGAAATCGAGAATCTCGTCATTGGTTTCTGGATCGTAGAGCGGCCCGATGTCGGCCAGGACCCAGTCGTCGCGACCGATCGAACGCCGGGCCAGGTGCAGGGCACGCTCGGCCAGGCGCGGCAGACGAAGGGCCTCACCGGTGGCCTCCAGCGTGATCGGATTGAGCTGGAAAGTGGCCGTCGTATGCACCCGAGCCCCGACTGCATGGTAGGCTTGGTGGATGGCGGCGACGGCGGCCGCGTGCGTGGTGAGGACATCGACCGGCTGGGTGGACAACCCCTGACGCAGGAGTTCGGTGCCCATCGCGCCGTCGAACAGGAGCGCATCGCGGCCCTGGATCGCGGTCAGCAGAGAAAGACGACGCGCCGTCATGGCAGTTTCATCCAGAGCGTTTACCAGACCAGGAAATGGAACTATAGTAGCATTCGCCGTGGGGAAAAGGGAGGCCCCGGTCACTCCGACAGGCGTGACCAGGCAGGGACAACGGAAGGGAGACGACGATGGCGATGGAGTTACCCGACGAGGCGGTCAGCTTCGACTTCCGGGGCAGCGTGGCCCCGACGCTGGAGGACTGGGACCCCGCCGCCGAGTTGCGGTCCCGACACTTCGTCACCGGCCAGCGGCTGAAGGATCTGCAACCGCGTCTGCTGCAATGTCGCAGCCAGGTCGTCGCCGAGCGTGAGGTGCGCAACGCCCCGGCCGAGGCCCACCCGCTGGAGGCCGGCTTCATCGATCTGCCGCAGCAGTACCTCGACGCCTTCCGCCGTAAGGGGGAGGCGAGCGAACTGGGGCAGTGCATCGCCCTGGCCCAGAGCCTGCGAGACGACGCCGACACGGTCGTTTTCCTCGGCACCGGCGGCGGACACCTGGGATCGCGTGCCCTGTTCGAGGCCCTTCTGCCCGTCTACCACAACGAGTTGCCCTCGACGCAGCGACCCGGCGTGCCGCGCGTCTACTTCGAGGGCGCACAGGGAGATTCGGACGCGCTGCAGGATCTGTTCGACCTGCTCCAGTTGACCTGCATCGACCCGGAGACGCGCGAGGAACGCTGGGCCGTCGTCACGACCGGCGATCAGGGCTCCGCCCTGGAACCGGCCGTGGCCCTGCGGCTGTTCCGACGCGAGGCGGCCGAGTACTATGGCCTCCGCTCGGAGTGGCTCCAGCATCTTTTCGTGGCCATCGCCAGCCAGACGGATCGACTGCATGACCTGTTCACCGCTCTGGG
>CAYYJM010000010.1:1761-2194 GCA_964471755.1 uncultured Alcaligenaceae bacterium | reverse complement strand
TCATGACGAACAGGATCTCCTGCCGCTGCCGGCAAACGTCGGTGCGCGTTATTCCGTGTTCACGCCGGCGGGCCTGCTCCCTGCCGCCGTGATGGGCCTCGACGTGCGTGCCCTCCTGCTCGGAGCGGCGGCCATGACCAAGCGCTTTCTGGAAGAACCGTTCGAGCGGAACCCGGTGCTTCAGTTCGCGGCGGTCAACCATCTGCTGACCGAGGAATGCGGCAAGTCACTGCGTGTGCTGGGTTTGTGGTCACGCAAGCTCGAAGGTGTCGGTCGCTGGTACGAGCAACTGGTTGGCGAGAGTCTCGCCAAGTCGGGCCGTGGGCCGACGCCGCTGGCGTGTGTGCTGCCGCGTGACCTGGCTGGTCGTGGACAGCATTTTCAGGACGGTCCCCGAGATCGCGTGATTTACAACGTCCTCGTCAAGGCGACG
>CAYYJM010000010.1:0-1751 GCA_964471755.1 uncultured Alcaligenaceae bacterium | reverse complement strand
TGAATCAGTTCAACCGCAAAACCTTGCCCGAGTTGATTCAGGCCGGTCACGCCGGGGCGAGTCGGACATATCATGACTCGGCCCGGCCGACGACGGACTTGACACTGCCCAGCCTGACCGAGCATTCGCTCGGCCAGCTCTTGCAGATGCTCATGCTCGCCACGGTGATCGAGGCCCGGCTCATGGGCGTCAACCCGTACAGCGCTCCCGGCGCGGGACGCTGGCGTCAGACCATGCGAGACATCCTGCGCCAGGGCCGGCCGGCTATCGCTCCGGAGGAGGAAGAGGGACGATGACAGAGCAGGCAGCGACCCCGACAGCGAGCGACTCCTGGCCGGTGCTGGACCGTGAGGAACGCCGCGTCCTGGGGGTGCTGATCGAGAAGCAAAAGACCACGCCGGACGCGTATCCGATGAGCCTGAACGCGGTCACGACCGGCTGCAATCAGAAGAGCAATCGCGATCCGGTCATGGACCTGTCCGACCCGGACGTTGAGGACGCTCTGGAGGAGTGCTTCAAGAAGGGCCTGGCCAACCGGATCGTCGGCGGCCGGGTTGAGAAATGGCGTCATCTGATCTACGATGCCTGGAAGGTGAGCAAGCAGGAGATCGCCATCCTGGCCGAACTGCTGCTGCGCGGCCCACAGACCGAGGGTGAGCTGCGCACCCGAGCTAGCCGGATGGAGCCGTTCGAGGATCTCGACGCTCTGCGTGCCGTCCTGAAGCCGCTCGTCGAGCGGAAGCTGGTCGTCTACCTGACGGCCGAGGATCGACGTGGAGCGATCCTGACGCACGGCTTCCACGATCCGGCGGAACTGGAGACGCTCCGGCGAACCGCCGGCACGGAAACTCCGGCTCCGGTCAGCGAGCGTCGCCCGGCCGCGCCTCCGCCGGCGACCCCGCAGCTGGAGAAGGAGGTCGCCGACCTGCGGGAGCGCGTTGCCGTCCTGGAGGCCGAGGTTCAGCGTCTGAAACAGGCTCTCGGCGGCACCTGATGATGGCCAGCGATCTGCACATCCTGTTCGAGGACAACCACGTCCTGGCGGTCGCCAAGCCGGCTCCGCTGTTGACCCAGGCTCCGGCTCATGTCCCCTCTCTGGAGAGTCGGGCCAAGGCCTACCTGAAGGAGAAGTACGCCAAGCCGGGCAACGTCTATCTCGGCATCCCGCACCGGCTCGATCGGCCCGTTTCGGGCGTAATCATCTTCGCCCGCAACTCCAAGTCGGCCCAGCGCCTGGCCGAGCAGTTCCACTCGCGTCAGATCGAGAAGGTCTACTGGGTTCTGGTCGAGATCGCTCCGGGCACCGAGCCGCCGGCGGAGGAGGGCACCTGGCACGACTGGCTGCGCAAGGTCACCAACACGGCGCGGGCCGAGGTCACCGAGGCGGCGGCGGAAGGAGCCCGTCAGGCCGAGACGGCCTTTCGTCGGCTGCAACTCCGCCCCGACGCCGCCTTGCTGGAGCTGCGCCCACACACCGGCCGGATGCACCAGCTGCGCGTGCAGGCCGCGACGCGCGGCTGGCCAGTCCAGGGCGATTTCCTCTACGGAGCGTCCCGAACCTTCGGCCCGTCCGTAAGTGAATCGCGCGACCGGCTGATCGCTCTGCACGCGCGAGCGTTAACGTTCCTGCACCCGATCCGCTACGAGCCGATCACCCTGACGGCTCCCCTTCCAGCGGTCTGGGGCGACTGGACGCCGGACGCGTGAACTTCGAGGAGGAACCCCGATGGGCCAGAAGACCGCGATCGAGT
>CAYYJM010000009.1:18840-49700 GCA_964471755.1 uncultured Alcaligenaceae bacterium | reverse complement strand
ACTGGATGGCTTCATCAAGGAGGATGCCATGTTTCCACTCCCGCGCCGGACACTTCTCCAGGCCGCCGCTGCACAGGCTCTCGTCACCGTACCGGCCCTCACCCCGGCGTCCGCCGAGGCCGGCCAGAATGATCCCGGCCGTCGCAGCGGAGCCCGGGCCCTGGTCCAGGCCCTGCAGTCCGAGGACGTCACCTGCGTCTACGGCATCCCGGGGGCCCAGGAGAACGAATTCTGGGACGAGATGAAATCGCTCAAGTTGCCTTACCTGCTCTGCGCCCACGAATTCTCGGCCGCCTGCATGGCCGACGGCTACGCCCGCAGTACCGGCCGACCCGGCGTGATCGCCGTCGTCCCCGGAGCCGGCATCACCAACGCCCTGACCGGCATCGGCGAGGCCCTCATCGACAGCGTGCCGATGGTCGTGCTGGCCTTCGACGTTGCTCGGGGCGAAAAGTATCGCCCCTTCCAGGTCCACGCCCTGCGCAACACCGAACTGGTCAAACCCGTCTGCAAGGTCGTCTTCACCCTGGAAGAGATCGGCCAGATTCCCGAGACGATTCATCGGGCCTTCCAGCTCGCCTGCGAGGGCGAACCGGGTCCGATCGGCATCGTCATCCCCTACAACCTGCTGATGATGTCGCATCAGTTCGGAACCGGGATAGGGACCGCACGCCGAGCCCCGGTGGCTCCGTTCGACCAGGCGGCGTTTCAGCGAGCCCAGGCTCTGCTGTCCGATCGTCGCATCCGCGTCGGCATCTACGCCGGGCAGGGATGCATGAACTACAGTCCACAGCTGACTCGCCTGGCCGAGATCCTCCAGGCTCCCGTGGCCACCACCATCTCCGGCAAGGGAGCGATCAGCGAGTGTCATCCGCTGTCGGTCGGCTGGGGCTACGGCGGTCAGGGCACCGTCACCGCCCAGAAGGCCTTCGAGCAGGTCGATTGCGTCCTCGCACTCGGAGCCCGCTATAGCGAGGTTTCGACCGGGTTCTACACCATCCCCGAACATGCCTACCAGATCCAGGTCGATGCCAACTGCCAGAACATCGGTGCGGTGGTTCGGGCGACCATCGGCGTTCATGCCGACGCCGGCGTGTTCATGAGCCAACTCCTGGAACGGCCCGACCTGATCAATCGGCCCTGCAATCCGCGTCTGACCGAGTCGATCCGCACCTGGAAGGCCGAGGAGGCCGTCGAGGCCCGCAAGAGCTACGCCCGTCAAGGCATCGATCCGATGAACTTCATCCTCGCCCTGCGCCGGAGTACGTTTGCCGACACGCTGTCGTTCGTGGACGTAACCCTGTCGGAGTTCTTCGCGGCGATGGCCTACACGACAACCCGACCGCGGACCTTCTTCAACCCCACGAACAACCAGTCGATGGGCTGGTCGATCCCGGCGTCGATCGGGGCTCAGAAGATCCATCCAGGCCGACAGGTCGTCACGGTGACCGGCGACGGCTCGTTCCTGATGAGTGGGCTGGAAATCTCAACGGCGGCACGCGAGAACCTGCCGGTGAAATTCTTCATCCTGGAAGACGGCGTCTACGAGTTCATGCAGACGCTGCAGAAGCAGGCCTACGGCCGGACGACCGCGACGGTGATCGCGAAACTCGACTACGCCGCCCTGGCCCGAGCCCTGGGCGTCGGCTACGCGGAGATCAACAATCCGAGCGACCTGGAGTCAGGCGTCCGCTGCGCCCTGAGCCAACCCGGCCCGGTGCTGGTGCGCGTCGCGACCGATTACGGCGAGCGGCCGGTTCGCTGGGTGCAGGCGACACGCAAGCGCTTCATCGAGGAGCTTTCAACCGGCCAGAAGGTTCGATTCGGGGCTCGGGTAGTTGGCCGAACCCTGAACCCGTTTCTCGTCGATGACTGAGCCCGGCGTCTGGTGTTGATGAGCCGTTACGACACCTCCGGCTCCGGGCTGGATGGCTCTGGAGTCGGCTCCGACGGACGGTTCATCTCGAGCAGCCAGCCGAGCGCCGCGCTGCCGAGCAGGGCCAGGCAGAAACCGACCGCCAGGTTGAAGCTCATGCGCGGCCGAATCGGATCGGGGTCGTACGAGGCCGGCTGGGCCAGGCTGAGGTTCGTGATCTTCTCCGCTTCCAGGGCCTGGTCGATCTGGGTCTGCTCGGCGTTCTCGGCGTACTTGCGATAGCTGGCGGTCAGCAGATCGACCTCGCGCTGCTGACGAGCCAGACGCACCTCGTTCTCGATCAGTTTCTCCAGGGCCTGGGTTTCCTGGTCGTACTGGGCTTCCAGGGCCTGCACGCGAGCCTTGAGGGCGACCAGGGCGGGCTCTTTCTGAAGCAAGGCGCTGCGGGATTCGCTGTAGAGCTTGCTCGGCCCGGTGGTCACTTGATCCTGGGTGAGAACCTGCTCCTCGCGACCGAGTTGCTCCCGGGCCTTTTCGACCTGCTGGCGGATGGCCTGCACTTCCGGATGGCCCGGAGAATGGCGGGCGAGCAGTTCCTGCTCACGCAGGCGCAGCGTGTAGAGTTGGCCGCGCATGGCGTCGAGCCCGGTGTTCGGGCCGCCGCTGATGCGTGCCGTCTCCTCGGTTTTGGGGAGGCTGACCGCACGTTCCTTGACCTGCGCGACCTCCGCCTCGGCTCCAGCCAGGGCACTGCGTGTCTGCAAGATCTCGTCCCGAAGACGATCGACCCGAGCGACCGCCGCCTGACGCTGGTTCTCCGGGACGAACAGGCCCGTCTCGGTTTTCAGCTGGCGCAGCCGATCTTCCTCCTCGACCAACTTCGACCGCAGACGATCGGCCTGCTCGGTAAGGAAATGGCTCGTCCCCGGGCTGCGGTGCAACACGATGTACTGGCGTGTGGCCAGCTCGACCAGCGTGGAGACGACGGCCTGGGCCAGTTCGGAACTACCCCCCTCGTAGACGATGGAGAGAACCGTCGATTTCTTCACATGTTCGATGGTGAGGTTCGCGTTGAGAGTGCGGACGGCACTGACGAAGGCGGGCTCGCGTGACATGGCCGGCGGAACCGGCGCTGGCGTGGCGAGTGGCGTCCGGATCGGCCCCTTGTTGAGAATGGCTTCCGGTCCCAGGCGGGCCACGACTTCTTCGAGAAGCACTTTGCTGCGGATCATTTCGAGGATCGAGCCCATCTCCCATTCGCGCGATGTGGGGATGGCGACGACCGGCCCCTGTCCCAGAGTGGTGGGCGAATCGAGGGTAGCATTCTCACGGCCGAGGCGGACGAAAATCTTGGCCTCGGAAGTGTAGACCCGCGGCGTCAGGAACGTGACCAGGGCGACCGCCCCCAGGATGAAGACGAAGAAGCCGAGCATCTTCCCCCAGTGGTTTCGGAAGATGCGCTTGACGAACTCGAGCATCCGATCGGTCTCCGTGGCAAGTTTCGGTTGCCCCGCGTGGATTAAGGGGCATCTCTACTATACCGGATGCCTCGCGGAGACGTCGTTGGAGAAAATGAGCCCGGTGTCAGTCACATCGCACCGCCGTCTGTCAGAGCCGCGCACGCAACGAGCCGCAGGCGAGCGGAGTAAGCGCACCAGGACCTGCACATCAGGGCGGTGTAGACGTGTCAATCCCTGCTGTGCAGGTCGCGGTGCGCTTACTCCGCTCGGCCTGCGGCCTCGCTGCGTGCGCGGCTCTGACAGACGGCACATCAGCATCGCTCATCCATGGAGCCGGAACGGTCGATGACCAGGGCGTAATCGATACCGATCTTGTTCACCTGACGGACACGGGCCAGTTCGAGGATCTCTTGCTGGCCATGCTGCACCGTCCGACCGACGATCGTCTCGGTCACCTGGACCACCAGTTGCAGGAAGAGCTGCTCCAGCAGATGGAAATTCTCCAGCGGAATGGCCAGGCTGTTGGAGAAATGGCCGATCGTCGCGATGGCCTCGACATCCAGGGAGCGGGCATCGCCGACGCCGACCAGGACGAAGAAGTTGGACGCGGCCCGAGAGAAACACTCGTTGACCAGAACGCCGACGGCGGCCGGACTTCGCTTGTCGTTGTGCGGAAAGGCCTTGGAGGCATTATCCTTGCCGTCGGTCAGGACGATGAGAACCCACGGGACATTCTGCCGGCCATTCTTCTGAAACTGGTCGATGGCCAGCGCGATGCTGTCGTACAGGGCCGTGTTCTCGTTCGGCTTCGAGCGACCGATGTTGACCAGCGCCTGCTGGAGGTGAGCGCGTGAGGTGGTGAAGCCCTGGTCGATGCGGAAGGTGCTGCCCAGGGAGTAGATGGCCCCCCGGTCGATGCCCTCGGCGTGGAGTGCGTCGATGAAGTGCAGGGCGGCCCCGGCGGCGTACTCGATCTTCCGATTCTGCGAGGCGGCCGGCCGCACCGGGGCGGAGGCGGGCTGAGTGGGCCGGCGGACGACGGCCTGGCCCTGCTGCGCCGGTTGCGAGCGAACCGGTTGCGGTCGTGCGGATTGTGGTTTCCGTGCGGGCGGTGGATTCTTGCCCTGCCGGCCGAGCTGGAAGGCGATGTAGAGCAACACCATGAAACTCGCACCACCGAGGACGTACCAGAACATGTGCGATCCTTTCTCCTGGTCGGTTTCCTGCTGATCTCGAGCCGGCACGGCCGGCCGATGCTAAACGCATACGCCGACGGTGTCCGGTTTTGTTCAGGAATGACAGAGCGGTCAGGATCGTCAGGCAGCGGGCGATCCTGGACGTGCGCGAGGTAGACTCCCCCACGCCTGGATTTGCACCATAACAGATCGCAAAAGTGGATCAAGGGGTTGCCGATAAAACGCGGCTGCGTTCGGGCGAAGCACCGCCGGCAAGCCGGCGGCTAAATCTCGCCGTCAGGGCAGGTTGTTCAACGTGTAGTACGCCTCCGGGTGCAGGACGCTGTCGCCCTCGGTCGAGTGCAGGCCGGCATCGAGGTGCAGTTCATACACCCGGCCAACACGAAGGTTATCCACCGCGAGGAAGACGGAGCGACCATCCAGGCGGACCTTGACGCCGGTGATCTTCTCCGCCTTCTGATCGACCGGCGGTGAACCGTAGGTCGGCCAGTAGTTGTAGGTGTACGACGCCAGGTTGTAGGCCGAGAGTCGGCCAGCTGTCACGGCATCGAGCGGTTTGGTGAATGTCAGTTCGAAGCCGCCCGCCTGGACCTTCATGGCGTGAATCTCGAAGGGAACCGCGCCGGTCCAGTTCAGCCGTTCCAGGCCATACGACTTGCCACCGAGCGAGCCCCATCCACGGTTCGTCTCCCCGGCGTACAGGCTGGCGTCCGGGCCGAAGGTCAGCCGGTTGATGCCACACTGAAAGCCCGACCGGAACGGAAAGCACGCTCCCTGATATCGCCCCTGAATCTTCTCCAGGTAGACGCGCATGATCATCGATTTGGTCTGATCGCCGACGAAGCACTGACCGGCGAACGGACCGAATTTGCCACCGGTCGTGTCCCACACCGGCTCGCTCGCCGACTTGCCCATCCGGTCGTACGGGAACCAGATGCACGGCGGCGTCAGCGGCGGAAAGCCGGCTTGCTGGGTTCCTTTCTGACCGTCGTAGAGCATGCCGGACGGATAGGACTCCTGAAGCGTCTGAGCGAAGGGCGACTGTCTGGTCCACTTCAGGCTGGCCTGATGACCGTAGAACTCCCCCGGTCGAATTTGGTGCATCTTGTTCGTGGCGACCCATTCGCCCTGATTGTCGCAGTAGAACAGATCGCCGTCGGGACTGAAGCGGACGCCGTTGGGCGAGCGCAGACCAGCGGCGACGGGAGACATCCGCCCCTGCGGTGTCACCTTGACGCACCAGCCACGCCAGGGGGCCCTGGCCTGATGACCGCCACCGAAGCCGACGTTGAGCGTCAGGTAGAAGTTCCCCTCACGATCACGAGCCGGCCCGAAGGCGAACTCGTGGTAGTCGCCACTGACACCCCAGCGGTCGCAGATCGTGACGAACTCGTCGGCCACGTCATCGCCGTCGGTATCCCGCAGACGGGTCAGTTCCGGACGCTGGACCACGAAGACGTCCTTGCCATCGACGAGCAGACCGAGGGCCTCGTGCAATCCACTGGCCCAGAGCTTGAACTCGACGCGATCCGGGTCGTCGGCGGGATTCTTGACGAGCCAGATTTCGCCACGACGGGTGCAGACGAGCAAATTGCCGTCGGGCCGGACGCCGATCCCGCCGACCTCCAGGACGCAGTGACTGGGCTGTGTCAGCGTGGTGATCTTGTAGTACTTCGCCTCGGCCGCTCGCAGCGACAGGTTGCCGCCGTTGGTTCCGACCTGGATCGGAAAGTCGCGGTCGAGCATCTTGCGCGTGACGGCCGGGAAGGCGGTCGGCAGATCCGGGGCCAGGTAAACGGCGTAGTCGCCGCCGATGTTCGTCACCTTGATCAGCAGCGTGTTCTTGCCCGCGACGACCTTCATCGTGCCGGTATTCTGGTTCGGACTGACCCCCCGGACGCCGGCATCCTCGACGACGAGCTTGCCGTTGCAGAAGACCTTGAGGCTGTCGTCACTGCCGAGGTAGATCGGCCAGTCCATCGCCTGGGGCGACTCGAACGAATGGACGAGGTAGATCACCGAGTGATCCGGATTCCGCAGCAACGGCTTGAGGTTGACGATCTTGCCCGGGTCGAAGCGCGGGAGTTCTTTCCAGGTCACGTCGCCATCACGGCCACGGTAGGTTTTTCGGAGGTCGATCTCCTTCTCGGGCGGATAGGCGGTGTCGAAGCCACTATTCTCGGCATTGGCGAAGGGACCGATCCAGGACCAGGTGCCCTGGAGTGTCGGCAATTCGCTGGCCTTGAGACTGGCCAGGACCGTCTCGACCCGTGATCCCTTGCGCTCGTAGGTCGGCTCGGGATGAGCCGGCCTGACGAAGGCGAGTAGCCCCAGGAGCAGGGCCGTCACGCCGAGGAAGGCGGTCTGTCGTCGCATGCGGTGATCTCCCGGGATTCGCGTCAGGGCGAGCCCCCGGCGAAAGCCGGGGGAGTACGCCGTGTGGGTACTCCCCCGGCTTTCGCCGGGGGCTCGCCTTTTCTCCCCCGGCTTTCGCCGGGGGCTCGCCAAGGTGTCACTTCGTCGTCAGCAGTTCCTTGAGCAGGGCCGGGTCGTTGCGGTACGGCGACCAGTGCCGCACGTCCACGGTCTGGGGCTTCTCCGCGCCGGGAGTCTGGACGAGGACCTGCCAGTTCGCGCCGAGCTTCTGGACGCGGAACTTTGCCTCGGCATGGCCGACGCGAAGCAACTCGACACGGTCGCCGCCACGCGGCACGAGCAAGGCACCGTCCTTGACCGGAAAGGTCGCGTCGATCTTGTGGATGGCCCCCTCGGAATCAACGCGCTGCGGTTCGTCCGGTCCCTCGGCGAGGAGAAGCCAGCCGGTGCGATTCTTCGGCAGATCCAGGGCGAACGTTCGCCGAAGGCCGAGACCAGCCGGGAACCGACGGGCGGTGATCGCCTCGATGACGTTGATCGTGACGCCGCTGCCATCGACCTCGTAGGCGAAGGCCGGGTTCCCCTTCGCATCCGTCCGGTAGCCGCGGAAGCGGAGGAGCGGCTCGTTCAGGAAGGCGCTGTTGGCGGGCGGAGCCGCTCCGTACGCGGGGTCCTTCGCACGGAGCGCGAAATCCGGCGGACTGTCCCCCTCGGTGACACCGACCGGACAACCCGGCGGCGACGTCCAGAAGCGCGGCCCGAGAATCTTCGCCGGGTTGCCGCCACGGCCGGCCCAGACCGGCGCGGCATCGAGGAAGTTGCCCGACCAGGCGTAGGCAAGACGGGCCGTGTGGGCGTCGAAGGCGACCGAGACGCCACCGGGATAGCCGATGGCGATGGCCCGTGAACCGGCCTCCGGCAGGAACGTTCGGACCAGAACCGGGCGATCGAGAACGGTCACCGCCAGCCCCTTCGGCGGCTCGATTCCCTCGGGCAGGGGCATGCTGCTGCCCAGGGAGAAGTACGCCCACATCGCCTCGGCCTGAGCCTCGGCATGACCGGCGAGGACGGTATCGACAAGGGACTTGCCATCGGTGAAGACGGCCGGCATGCGCGTGCCCGGAGCCATCCGCTGCGGTTGTTCGAGCCAGCGGAGATACCAGTCATAGCGGACGCGCTGCGGCGTCAGAGCCAGATCCGGGCCGCGCGTGCCCGGGTTCGGGACACCGGCCATGTCGTGGCAGGAGGCGCAGCCGAAGGCTCCCTTGCCGGCCAGATCACGGCCCGCAGCGAGCCGGGCACTCGTCAGCGGCACCTTGTGAACGGTGTCGTCCGCCACGGTGCCTTCGAGCGCGGCGAGGCCCTCGACGAGAGGACCGACGTTGGTCTCGCCGAACTGCGGCATGCGCAGACCCATGTAGGGCCGAACGCGAACGGCCTGGGTCAGGACACCACGCAGGGCCGAGGATCGCAGCTTGTGGCCGATGCCGGTCAGCGTCGGCGGAACCAGGGCCTCGGCCTGCTCCACCTTCTCGTATCGGCGAAGCGTCTCGATCAACTCGGCGGTCAGGCCGCCCTCGCCGTCCTTCTGATGGCAGGCGAGACAGTTGAACCGCTGGACGACGACCCGAGCGTGGAAGGCCGGAGCGGCCGAACCGACGCCAGTGAGGCCGGTGGTCAGAAAGGCACGGATCGCCTCGCGCTGGGCCGGCGTGAAGGCGAAGCGAGGAGCCTTCTCATCGGACGGAGTGTCGGCCAGGCAGCCGGCCTTGAGCTTCGCCGGTGCTGCGATCTCGGCCAGGTCGCTGAATTGCACCATCGCGAAGGGCTTGCCGTCCGGCTCGATCTTGTGACAGTTGTTGCAGCCGCGAGCGATCACCGCGCGCTTGCCGAGTTCGGCCAGACGCTGCTCGGCCGGCAGCGCCTGCCAGGCGGCCAGCTCGTCCGGCCGCGGATCGACCCGGCCGAAGGCGATCTTGAGCGCGTCCAGAGACGGGACGGCGGTCAGCGTCCGGGGCAGGTCGGGCACGGGGGAGGCGGTCAGGTAGAAGGCCAGATCGCGGGCCTCGTCGCCGCTCAGGAGCAGGTGCGGCATCCGACCGGCCGGGCTGATCGCGAGCGGATTGACGAGAAACTCGGCGAGCTTCTCGACGGTCATCTTGCTGCCCAGGCCGACCAGCGGATATCGGGTGACGCTCCCGTAGAAGGAGCCGGCGTCCTGCTTCGTCGGTTCCTTCGCCGGGTAGGGACCATGACAGGTGATGCAGCCGAGAACGTGATAGTTCTTCTCGCCTCGGGCAGCGCGGGCGGCGGCGTCCTTCGGAGTTGGCTTCTCCACAAGGCCGCCCCCGAGCGAGGCCAGGTAGGCGGCGACGGCATGGCGTTCGGCCTTGCCCGCAGCGTCGCCCGGAAAGACGGCCGGCATGACGGCGGCCGACTGGAGGGCCGGCGGCGACTCCAGCCAGCGCTCGATCCAGCCGGCATGAACGCGAGCGCCGACCTTCGAGAGATCGGGTCCCGGCCGATACTCAAGACCGTGGGCGATCTTCTGCCCCTCCTGGGGAGCATGGCACCGGAGACAGCTGTACTCCTCGACGAGCGAGCGGCCAAGATCCTCCTGAGCCTGGGTCAGGATCGGACTCGCTCCCTTCATGGGAACATGGCCGAGGAAGTCGGTCGGAAGCGGTTCGCGACGGAAGCCGGGGCCCTGCCAGAGCAGCTCGAGCCGGGCGATGCCTTCGGGCCGCTGATACTCGACCCGGAACGGCGCGACGCCAGCGGGCAACTCGATCTCCGCTCCGTCCTTCCGCACGGCATCGGCTTCCTGGGCCGCAGCCTGGAAGACGACCGTCTCGCCGACGCGGACGGTGACCTTGCCCCGGAGTTCGGCACTGAAACGATACTTGCCAGCGCGGAGCAGGTTCAGGAACCCGGACCACTCGTAGCTGCCGGCACTTGAGCCGAGCCGAGGATGCGGAGCCTCACCGGCCTTGAGCGCGACGGCGACGCCAGGTTCAAGACGAGCGATCGTCGCTCCCTCACTGTAGGTGGCGATGAGGCCGCGTTGCAGTTCCTCGACGGCCGGGACCTGAGCCACTGATGGGAAGGGGCCGGCGAGCAACAGAGACAGGACGAGCCCGTTCCGAAGGAGCCGCAGTATGGTCATGGGAACTCCCGACGCAGCACGGGGACGGGCCAGGGTGGGGGCGGTCGGCCGTCCGGGTGGATACTCTTCCGCACGATGATACGGCCTGACGACGTACGGGGGAAGCGGGTAACCGGGGAACTCGACCCAGGCGGGTGCGGCCAATCTCCGGGAGGGGAGGTTCGCCCCGGCATAAATGCCGGGGCTCGGTCGCAAAGCCTGGTAAACCAGGCTCTACAGAAGTAGCCCGGTTCACCGGGCTTCTGTTCCCAGGCCCGGCATTTATGCCGGGCCGCCCCCCGCTGCGCGAACCGGGTGGTTGTCTTCCCGCAGCGGGCCGCTACCTTGACGGGAAGACGAATTCAACGGAGGAGCCGCGATGTTCGACCTTGCCGCCATCCAGCAGGCCCTGCAGTCGTTGAAGCTCGACGCCTGGCTGCTGTACGACTTCCGTGGGCTCAACATCCTGGCCCGGCGCGTGCTGGACTTCGATCCGAACTTCACGCCGTCGCGGCGCTGGTTCTACCTGATTCCGGCCCACGGCGAGCCGCGCAAGCTCGTCCACCGGATCGAGCCCGGCGTCCTGGACCGCTTCCCCGGCGGCAAGACGGTCTATCTGCGCTGGCAGGAACTGGAAGCCGGCGTCGAGAAACTCCTGCACGGGTGCAAGACCCTGGCGATGGAGTACGCTCCCCGCAACAACAACCCGTACATCTCACGCGTCGATGCCGGCACCGTCGAACTGGTCCGCTCGTTCGGAGCCGAGGTCGTGCCGTCGGGCGATCTGATCCAGCTGTTCGAGGCCGTCTGGGACGACGAGCAGTGGCAGCTGCACCTGGAGGCGTCGAAGCCAGTCCGGGCGGCGTTCGACGTGGCCTTCGACTTCATCGCCGAGAAGGTGCGCAAGGGCCAGCCGCTCACGGAACTCGACGTGCAGCGGCGCATCCTGGAACACTTCCGGGCCTACGAGGTGACGACGTACAGTGCGCCGAACTGCTCGGTCAACGCCAACAGTGCCGATCCGCACTACGAACCGGGCACCAGCGGCAACGCGCCGATCCAGGCCGGCGACTTCGTTCTGCTCGACATCTGGGGCAAACTCGAGAAGCCGCGTGCCGTCTACAGCGATCTGACCTGGACCGGCTTCGTCGGCGAGACGGTGCCGGCGAAGTACACGACGATCTTCAACATCGTCGCCGCCGCGCGCGATGCGGCCATCCAGAAGGTGCGCGACGCCTTCGCGGCGGGCCGACCGCTGGCCGGCTGGGAGGTGGACGACGCGGCCCGGAAGGTCATCGCCGACGCGGGCTATGGCGAGCAGTACTGCCATCGCACCGGCCACAACATCGGCCAGGAGGTCCACGGCAACGGCGCGAACATGGACAATCTCGAAACCCGCGAGGAACGGCGTGTCCTGCCGCGGACCTGCTTCAGCATCGAGCCGGGCATCTACCTGCCAGGCGACTTCGGCGTGCGGAGCGAGGTGGACGTGTTCGTCGATGCCGAGGGCAAGGTCCACGTCACCGGGGGAGATCCGCAGACGGCCGTGGTGCCGATTCTGTCGGCGTATTGAAGCGAAAGCCGCACCAGGCCCACAGAGCCAGGGCCAGCAGCGTCTCGGACGGCGGCCCGAGGTAGTGCGGATCGAGAACCTCCCAGAGGTAGTGACAGCCGATCAGCAGCACGAGCGCCGACCAGGGCACCCAGGCGGCTCGCCAGGGGTCGCGCAGCAGGAGAAAGACCGGCAGCGCGAGCAGGAGCGCGTCGTAGTACATGAAGTGCCAGCACGCCAGCCAGCCTCCCAGGAGGGTGAACGCACCGACTGGCCCATCCCAGCCCGGCCGGCGTGTCCGGACCAGGACGGCCAGCCAGGTGACCACCACCAGCAGCCAGAGGGCGAGACCGAGAACGTCCGGGAGCCGACCATGCGGCGAAAGGGCGGAGCCCATCCCGGCCGGAAATTCGAGCAGATAGCGACGCGGCAAGTTCTGGACATCCCGGCTGAGATGCACCCAGTTCGTGTCGCGTTCGTAGAGAGCCGAGGCGAGCCGGCCGACGGCGAGCCAGTCAAACCAGGGCCGCAGTCCACCCAACGGCAGCGTCATCAGGATCAGGACGAGGCCCGTCGCACCCATGGTGACAGCCATCCGCCAGCGGCGTGTCGCCACCGTCGCGACGAAGAACGTCACCGCCCAGACAGGCTTGAAGGCGAGCAGGCCCCAGACGATGCCGGCGCGACCGGGGCGATCCACGCTGACGAGCCACCAGCCGAGACCGAGCAGGGCCAGCGTCAGAAGCGGATTCTGGCCGAGATTCAGCGTGCCGGCGAAACCCGGGAAGAGCATCAGCAGCAGAGTCGCGACCGGCCACCAGAATCGGCCGCCCGACCAGAGCGACGCTCCGAGGCCGACCAGGTAGACGAGAACGAGGTTGAGGATCTGCGTCGTGCGGTAGGCGGTCTGAGGCGACATCCAGGCGAGCGGGGCCATGACGTGGGCGTGGATCGGCGGATACAATGGCCCGGCGAGCTGGGGCGTCCGCCGGGCGGCGATCAACTCGGCCTCCGACGGCAAGACGGCGACCAAAGGGAGAAGGCCAAGCGGCGAGTCGGCGGCGAACGGAGCGACAACGCTGGTGAGTGTCCAGAGGACAGCGTCGTCGCGCTTCACCGGGAACGTGTCGATCAGTCGGCGATGATCACGCTGGGCTGTGGTCGGGTTCTGGGCGTCTGCGGGATAGGCCCGTTCGAGAACGAGATCGTGGGCGTAGAGGTCGTAGAGATCGCTGGCGTGACCAGCGAGGAGGAGTCGGCCCAGGACGTACTGCCCGCCGAAGTCGATGTTGACGTGGCCGTCGTTGCCGTCGGCCCGATGCGGATCGTCGAGGTCGATCCAGGCGTGGTAGAGGGCGATGCTGGTTGCGGCCAGGCACAGAGCCCAGGCGAGGAGGCGACGCAGCGTTCGCGTTCGGGACCACCAACCGGTCATCAATCGAGCCTCCTTCCGGTCGGGTGATTCTAGCGGACGAGGAGCGTGCGTGCAGGGGAGCGAGCGACTTCGTGAAGCGGTGCGTGCCGCGATCCACCGGGAGCGGGAACGGCCCGGCCTGGTCGTCGCCGTCTCGGGCGGGCCGGACAGCGTGGCCCTGCTGCGAGCCATCCACGAGGTCCGGCCGAGCGGTGCCCTGCCCTGCCTTCTCGTCGCGCATCTGAACCATCAACTTCGCGGTGCGGCCAGCGACGAGGACGCGGCCTTCGTCGCCGACCTGGCGGAACGACTCGGCTTGCGCTTCATCGGTGCGAGCCGAGACGTGCGCGGCCTGGTGGAAGCAACTGGCCAGAATCTGGAGGCCACGGCGCGGACGGTGCGCTATCGCTGGCTTGCCGAGGTGGCGCGCGAGCATGGCCTGGACCGAATCGCGACCGGCCACACGGCCGATGATCAGGCGGAAACCGTGTTGATGCGTCTGTTCCGAGGGACCGGTATCCAGGGTCTGCGCGGCATCGCTGGCGAACGCGAACTGGAACCGGGCGTGGCCGTCGTTCGCCCGTTGCGCACCGTGACGCGAACGGAGGTGCTGACGTACCTGGAGACGATCGGTCAGCCGGCCCGCCACGACGCGAGCAACGACGACCTGACGCTACGGCGGAATCGCATTCGTCAGCACCTGCTGCCGCTCCTGGCGACGGAGTACAACCCGGCGATCGCCCGGGTGTTGGTGCGTCTGGCGGATCAGGCCGAGGAGATCTTCGCCGAGGAGGAAGCCAGCGCGGCCGAGTTGCTCCGACTCGCCGAGCGGCCGCGTGCCGGCGGGATGATCGTCCTGGATCGCCGGCCGCTGGCGGACGTGCCACGCTTCCGTCTGCGGGGCCTGTTCCGGGCCATCTATCGACGTGAGGGTTGGCCGCAGGATGACATGCCGTTCGCACGCTGGGACCAGCTGGCCGGAGTCGTCCTCGGCGAGGAGACGGCCGTCGATCTGGCCGGCGGCGTGCGTGTCGAGGCGCGGGAGCAGGTGGTACAGGTGACGCGACGGACCGACCTGGCGGGCGTCGACGTTACTTCTTTGCCTGCTCCTTGAAGAACTTGACAATGAGTGCCGGTGCCTCTTTGGGATACCGGTGCCCTTCGTCGTGCAGAAAGGTCACAACCGGCGTCCCGTTCTTCGACGGGTAGCGCAGGCAACCCTCGGCCCATTTTTCGCCCCTGGCATCGCAGCCGTTGACCTTCTTGACGTGGTCCAGCGTGCGTTGCTGCATGGCGAACGTGACGAGTGGGTCTTTCTCGCTGCCGATATGGAACACCGGCCGGGGTTTGGCTTCCAGGAAGTACCGGCCGGCTGCCGCCGCTACCGGAGCGAAGGCCGCAAAGGTGTCGCCTCGCTTCGCCCACAACAGGTAGGTGAAGGCACCACCGTTGGAGTGGCCCGTCGAGTAGATGCGGCTCTCATCGACGGAATAGTCTTTCTTCATCGACGCCAGCACGGCATCGAAGAATTTCAGGTCGCGGTCCTTCTGGTCGCCGGGTCCGGGTTGCCATCCCGTTCGTTTGCCCTCGGGATCGGTCAGTTTGCCGGGGGTCTTCAAGCCCTGCATGTAGACGACGATGGCTTCGGGCCAGGTCGTGTGGATGTGATGGGCTCGGGCGGCGTGCCGGGCCGTGCCACTGTGGCCGTGGAAATCGAACACCAGCGGCAGCTTGCCCGGGCCTTTCTTCGCGGGCACGTAGACGAGCGCCTCGCGCGTCACACCGTCCACCTCCCAGGTGCGCGATGTCGGGTCCTGGGCCGGAGCGAGCAGGACAACGGCAACCGTCAGAATCGGGGTCATTGGTGGCATCTCCGAGTTGGGGGCGATACCCCCACAACCCGGATGGTCCACGAGAGTTTCCACAACCTGGCGGACTGACGCCGCGCCGCTCGCCAAACTTACCGCAACACCCACTCCGCGACCTTCTCCGGCGTCATCGCCCCGGCCTCACGACGGAGTTTCTCCTTCGCTCCGGCCACGGTGTAGGCCGTCTCCAGCCACTGACCCGTGCCGCTTCCTTGCTGGTTGAAGCAGAACAGTTCATGCGGCGCGATCAGGCCGGCGAACGCACCGAGGCCGCCGTACTTCAGCGCTCCTGGCAGCAGCATCGGATCGGTCAGCGTTCGGACCTTCTCGAAACGGAACTGGTTCACGTCCACCGCCGTCCGGGCCACCGAGTCGCCGCACACCGCCCGGGCCAGCAGCACGACCGGCCCCAACTCGCCGACGCCGACCAGATGGACCGGCTTCGTCCCGGCGATCGATTTCGCCGCCGCGACCGCCGTCAGCACCTCACGCACCTGCCGGGCCACGAGTGGCCGGTTGTAACCCCAGGTGTAGCCGGCAAAGTCCTTGTTCAACGGGGCCGCCTTCGTCGTGATCTCCGGCCGCAGCACCGTCGCCTTCGCTGGCACCGCAGACGCCGGACCAACCCAGACGATGACCGAGCCGTCGGTTCCCTTGCCGCGAGTCAGCGTCGCCGTCACGCCTTCCTTCTCCGGCCCCGGCCGGATCGCCTGCACCTTGTCGCCCTCGACCTTCACCTCGACCTTGGTCGGCACGCCCTCGTCGGTCATCACCTTCAAGGCGGTGCCGATCACCCGGCGATACTCCGCCAGCGACTTCGCGTCCGTCGGCTTCAGCGCCTCGATCTGCGTGTCCGACGTCGTCGTCAGATAGCGACGCAGCGTCGCGGCATCGGCCGAGTCCTGCGGTCGGGGATGCGTCTCGTCGTAAACGCGCAGATCCTTCGGCGGCACCGGCACGAACTCACGCTCACGCACCGGCTCCGACTGACCGAGGTGCAATTGCTTGTTGAACCAGTTGTACATCACCTCGCGCGACGTCTGGTTGTAGTTGTGGCCATACTCCGGGAAGCACTTCGCGAAGACGTTCTCCTCGACTCCGTAGAGCTTGAAGAGTGCCTTCAGCTCCGGGTATCCCTTCTTCTCGATGTCCACCGTCCAGTCGTTCGCTCCAATCAGGGCGAGCGGCTTCGGCGCGAAACAGCCGGCGATCTCGACGTTGCCCAGGCCGACCCGCAGGTACGAGCAGTTCTCACAGATGCAACCGCCCTGCATCGCCGTGCCGACCATCACGGCCGGCACCGCCACCGCCGGCCGATCATCGACCGCCGCCAGGATGAACGTCTGCGTGCCGCCGCCCGACGCTCCCGTCACGCCGATCCGGGCCGGATCAACGTCGGGCAGGTCAGACAGGAAATCGAGCGCGCGCACGCAGTTCCACGTCTGCAGGCCCATGAAGCTCTGCAAGCGCAGTTCGGCGTCCGCGTCGAGAAACCCCTGCCGATGCGGGATCGTCGCACTGTCCGCGTAGCCGACCATGTCGAAGTGGAAGACGACGCAGCCCATGCGGGCGAGTTGCGCGCACCGCGCCTGGAGCGGATACTTCGCCCCATTCTCGGTCTTCTCGCCGCCTCCCTTCATTTGCCGCTCGATCTCCTTGGCGTTCGCCTCGAACAACCGACCATTGGCCCAGTGGCCGTGCGGGTTCAGAATGGCCGGTCGCTTCCCCTTCACCGCGCCCGTCGGCCGGTAGAGATTCCCGGAAACGTAGTGCCCCGGCAGCGACGCGAAGAAGACCTTCTCGACGGTGTAGCCGTCCCGTTCGATCTTGCCGTGGATGACTGGCTTGAGCGGTGTCTTCGGCGGCGTCGGCCAGAGGCCGTTTGCGACCAGAACGCGAGCCTTGACCATCTCGCGCCGCTTCTCCCACTCCGCCTTCGAGGTCGGCGGCGTAAAGAAGAAGTCCTTGTCATTGTACGTCCGCACGCGCGGCTCCTGGCCGACGACGACGCCGACCACCAGAGCGGTGCTCAGAAACAGGGAGAGAACGCGGATCATTGGGGTGCCTCACCGGGAACAGGGGTAGGTTTGTCGGCGGGGGGCTCGTCTTTTTTTTCGTCCTTCTTCCGCAGCGGCGAGAGGTGCGGCTGAAAGACCGTGTCCAGCAGCGAGATCTTCTGCCAGATCTTGCGTGACAGACCCGTCGTCAGTGTCTCGACCCGGTCGGCCGCCTCGAGCGTCTGCCCGTCCGGCAGGCCCTCGACGTACAGAGCCGCCACCTTGCTGATGATCGCCAGCAGCTCGGTGCAGTATTGCAGGTAGCGGGCCATCTCGATCGGCGGCAGTCTCCGCGCGTCCTGATCGCCGTCTCCGGTCATCAGGAACGACTCGGGATCCTTGCGGAGCTGGTGCATGTCCACGATGTGGGCCATCGCTCGCAGTTCGTGCAGTGCCGCGATGGCCCGCTCTCGCTTGAAGCGACGTTCCAGTGTCACCAGGAAGCCGATCAGACCGAGCAGGAATACAAGGCTGGTCAGCACGCTGGCCGACAGATCGGCGACCGACTGCACGTTGTTCAACGATGCCGGGTCGACGCGCAGGCCGACGGTGATGTAACCGAACAGGACGACCAGCACGACGACGAGCAGCGCGACACCGACGCGCAGCCAGTGGTTTGGCTTGCGGATGTGCGTCACCGTGGCCAGCGACTCCTGCACCACGACGGTCAGTTCCTCGGCGATCCGTTTCAGGCTGGAATTGGGAAAGCGTCGAGCGATGCGGTCTTGCAGTCCCTGCATCGTCTCCAGGATACGATCAGCCTTCAGGTAGCGGACAACAGCACGGCGGCTCATGGGCGGTCCTCGCAACAGGGTTGATGCCCTGCAAGGTAGACCGTCCACGAGCCGCCGTCAACGGGGTCGTCCCCCGAATCGTCACTTGCCCTTGATGTACTTCTTCCGCTTGATGCCCTTCAGCGTCGGCTGATTGAGGGTCTTACGTCGCTTCTTCGCCGCCGTTCGTAGTTTCTTGCTCTTCACGAATCCGCTCCTCAACTCACTTCTTGATCCGGGCCAACTGCTCCGTGACGCTCCGAGCCCGTTCCTTGATCGCGCCACGCAACCGGTTCACCTGATTCTTGTAATCACGCCCCGCTCCGGCATCCACGCCGGCCAGCGCCGGCTGGATGCGTGCCTCCAGCTCGTCCAGACGCTTCAACAGCGTATCCACGTTGTAGGCCGTTTTCATGATCTCGGCCATCCGTTCGTAGTAGCGTTTCTTCCCCTCCGGTGTCTCGATCACCGCCCGGGCCACCAGGCCCTGGTAGCCCGGCAGAATCGCCTCGCCCGGATTGCCGAACATCTGGTCCATGCCCGAAGGGATGAACGTCAACTTGCCCGTCTTCGGATCGTGGTAGACGCGGTAGTTGTTCCGGTTACGCGGGTACCCGTCCCAGTCACAGGTGATGCCTTCCAGCACCAGGTAGCTGATGAACCGGTCCATGTCGAGCAACTTCGCCACCTTCTCGAAGCGGACCGCCGGATCCCGCTCCCGGCAGGCCGCCACGAGCGCCTTCAGGTCCGCCTGATCCTTGACATCGTTCTTGCCCGAGATCTGTTGCAGACCCTGATCCAGATCGCGCAGGAAGCCGCCATCGTAGAAGTTGCCGTCGTCCTCGCTGAAGTGTTGCTTCAGGAAGAACTTGTCGTACCCCTCCTTGAGGTAGTACATCCCCTTCTTCTTACCGTTGATCACGAGCGTCGCGTGGTGGATGCGCGACGCCGGCACCCCGGCCGCGCGGAAGAGTTCGCCGCAGATCAGTTCGTTCAGGTAGCTCGGGTCCTGAACCGAGTTCGACAGGTGGAACTTGTCCATTCCGTGGAAGCGCTGTTTGGGGACGAACTTGTCCATGTTGATGGTCAGGCCCGGCTTGTCATCGACGTTGCGGTAGCTCCCCGCCGCTCCCTTCAGGTGGACGCCGACATCCTTGCCGACGACCTGGCCGTCCGCCTTGAGGGTCGCCTTGACGTACTTGCGCGGCTCCCGGCGGAGCGAATCCATCTCCTTGGGGCCGATCTCCAGTTCGAGGGCGAGGACCTTGCCGTTCTTGAAGTAGGCGTCGCTCTCCTCGGCGGCCTTGGCGGCCCAGGCTCCGGACAGGCCGACCAGGACCGCCACGACACTGGCGAATCCCGCGACCACCCCGACAATGTACATCCGACGCATGGCACTCCCCTCTGCCTGAGCAGCTCATCGTTCCTTCAGTTCGACCCCTTGCACGCCGTCGAGTCCGCCCAGATCGGCGACCAGAGCGAACACCTCGGTCGGCCCCGGCAACGGAATGCGATACGTCAGATCATACGCGCTGCCGCCCCGCGACGTGGTCACGCCGACGAGGCGAAAGCCGGCTACCCGCGTCCGCAGCATCGCGTTGATCGGTTCCTCGACCGGCTTGCCAATCGTCACCCGGATGACGAGCGTTCCCTCCGCTGGCCCCGCCGACGGAGGTCCGGGGCGCAACGCCAGCACCGTCAGCAGGACGAGCGGAATGACGAGCAGTGGCCCGACGACGTAGTCGCTCGCCGCTGCCATGCCGGCGACCACGGCGAAGATCACGAACGCCGTATCGCGGGTGTCCTCGACGACGGTTCGGAATCGGACAATGGCGAGCGAACCGGCCAGGGTAAACGCCCGGGCGGCATCATTGCCGACGACGACCGTCACCAGGGCGATGACGACCGACAGCAGCACCAGTGTCGTCAGGAATGCGCGGTCGAGTTTTCGGCGGGCCAGCCAGCCGGCGAAGGCATGGGTGGTCGCGACGGCGACCCCGAAGCCGAACGCAACTCCAAGGCGGGTCGCCAGTTCGGCCAGTTCCATGGTGCCGCCAACCGGACCGGGCTGGACCAACTTGTCGAACCAGTCCATCGCCCCTCCTCAGCCGGCCTCGGGTGGCGGCGACAGAACCTCCGAAACCTCGGCAGGTGTCGGAATCAGAACAATGGGTGGGTCGATCGGCGGTGCCAGTTCGGCCAACCGGCACGCCAGAACGCACCGGCGGTACTTCGACGCCCGCCCCGCCGTCACCGGCAGGTCCGCCAGCAGATCGCGGAACAACGGCGGCAGCGTGACGTGGAACTTCAACTCGAGCAGCGCCTCGCCGGGCAGGATCGGCTCCACGTCCACCGGCACCGGCCGTGGCACGTCCCAGCCTTCGACCTGGGCACCAATCAGCTGACGGTCCAGTGTCAGGCGAACCGGTGAGTCGGCGGGGCCGCCAACGAACGCTGTCCGATCGTAGCCGACCATGCAGGTTGGCCGCAGACCCCGACGCTGGAGTCGAGAGCGGAACCAGCCGCCGACCCAGTCCTCTGGCCCCTCGTCTCCTGCCAGCCAGGCCAGTTGCTCGGCCGGCACCTCGACCCGTTCCTTGCGGATTCGGTCGCCCTTCTTCGACTTGCGTTCCAGGAAGACATTGGGGCCGTCGCCGTAACGGCGGAGGCGGAACTTGCTCCGCTGGTAGCCAGCCGTCCGGTGGAACACGTCGAAGGCCGGCGTGTCGCAATAGACGGTCGCCACGGCATACTGGCCCTCCTGACCATGGACATCCGGCCGCAGATGCGCTCGCGCCCACGCCTCGATGGCGTCTGCCTGATCCAGACCGATCTGGAACTTCAGCTCGAACGCCCGGCCCAGTCGATCATCCGCCACCAGTCCAGGGGACAGCACCTCCCCGGAGGCATCCCCCGCCTGCGAATCCGTCATCGTCTTTTCTCTCCAGCCGAACCAAACGATCCCTGCCGGCCGACATCGACTCGTCATACTACCATAAGACGACACCGACCGGTTAGCAGTTCCTTCTTGTTAAACCCCGCAGCCCGGTAGAGACTCACGCGATCCCGTTCCCTACAATAGTCCCCAGCGATTACTCACCCCAGATCGAAGGACCCGCACCGTGCGCGCCACTTTCCGACTTGGCCTGTTGCTGGGGCTCCTCCTCGGCACCGCCACCCTGCTGTCCGCCCGGCCTCCCGCCGACGAGGGCTTCAAGCCCCTGTTCAACGGCAAGGATCTGACCGGCTTCTACACCTACCTTCGCGGCGAGGGCAAGAACAAGGACAGCAAGCACGTCTTCTCCGTCGTCGATGATTCGCGTCTCCGGCGAGGTCTACGGCGGCTTCACGACCGAGAAGGAGTTCGACAACTACCACCTGCTCGTCGAGTTCAAGTGGGGGCAGAAGACCTTCCCGCCGCGCGTAAAGAGTGCGCGGGACAATGGCATCCTGCTCCACTGCGTCGGAGCTGATGGCGCTGCCGGCGGCGTCTGGATGGAATCGATCGAGTGCCAGATCATCGAAGGTGGCACCGGCGATTTCATCCTCGTCGGCGGCAAGGGCAAGCCGAGGTTCACGGTCGAGTCCGAGAAGCGGCCGACGCAGGGCGGCAAGCGCATGGAACCGTACTTCAAGCCCGGAGCCCCGGCCGTCGAGTATTCTGGTGGGCGGGTCAACTGGTACGGCCGCGATCCGGAGTGGAAGGACACGCTCGGCTTCCGTGGCAAGAACGAAGTCGAGAAGCCGGCCGGTGAATGGAACCGCCTGGAGTGCATCTGTGCAGGTGACAGCATCACGATCCTGCTCAACGGCACCAAGGTCAACGCCGCCACGAAAGCGAGCCTCACGAAGGGGAAGATCCTCTTCCAGAGCGAAGGAGCCGAGATCTTCTTCCGTCGGATCGACCTCAAGCCGTTGACGAAGTGACGTACTCCGGCGTGGTGAGCCCTGGAGCCTGGCGAACCCGGCGACTGGCGAGCCCCCCACGAAAGTGGGGGGCTCGCCAGTCGCCGGGGACTCGCCGATCGAACATCCAGCCAAGGAACTCCGAGACAATGGATAGCGGTAGTCAGAAACCTCAGCGGCACGTCCTGTCGGCCCTGGTGCAGAACCAGCCGGGCGTCCTCGCTCACATCTCCGGCATGCTCGCCACGCGGGCTTTCAACATCGATAGTCTTGCCGTCGGCGAGACGGAGGATCCGCATCTGTCGCGGATGACCTTCGTCGTTCATGGCGACGAATCCGACCTGGAGCAGGTCCGCAAGCAGCTCGACAAGATCGTCACCGTGGTCGCTGTCTTCGACATCAGCGGTCAGAACTTCGTCGAGCGTGACCTGATGCTTATCAAGGTCCGTGCCACGCCACAGCAGCGCGTCGAGTTGAGTCTGCTCATCGAGATGTTCCGCGGCCGGGTCGTGGACGTGACCGCCGATACGCTCATCGTCGAGATCAGCGGCGTCGAGTCCAAGGTCCAGGCGTTCATCGACCTCATGCGTCCCTACGGCATCCTTGAGTTGGCCCGTACCGGTCGGATCGCCCTGGTTCGCGGTGTGCCCATCCCAGGAGGTAACTCGTGACCGATACCCCAAAGGCGACGTTCCGTTCCGCGACGCGAGCGCTGGATCCGGACCTGCTGCGACTGCTCGCCAGTCTCAAGCCGGGCCAGAGGATTCGCATCACGCGCGACATCCACATCAATAGCCGGCACCAGTGGACGGCCGCTCCGGTCGAGGGGACGTTCAGCCACGTCAACTACCTGGCGACCGGCCTCAGCACGGATCGTGTTCCGGAAGATGACATCGTCGTCGTCGCGGTTCACTTCCGCAAGGACAGCCTCAACGAGCTGTCGAGCATCACCCTCGATCCGTACACGAAGATCGAGGTACTGGCGTAACATCGGGTCGGCGATGACCGCCGGGTTGTCGGCGGTCGTCACGAAAAGTGGATTACCAGGCTCGACCCGGGCAGGGATGTGCATTACCATCGAGCGGAGGAACTGGGACCGGCCTTCGACGCGGGCTGAGGGGGATAGCCCACCATGCAACACCATGTCAACTGCCCGGTCTGCTCCACCGTGCTGGAGTACACGGTTCGGCCGCCGCGTTTCTGCTCGCAGTGTGGCAAGCCGCTGCCCGAGTCGCTCCCGGACGCTGGCGTCGCGACCATCGCCTACATCCAGCAACCGGCCACCCGACCCGACACGACGCCGATGCCGGCGGCCCAGCCCCATCTCGCCCCCACCAGCATCGGCGGCTACCGCTTGCTGCGCCCCCTCGGTTCCGGTGGCATGGGCACCGTCTACGAGGCCGAGCAGGAGGGCACCAGTCGGCGCGTCGCCGTCAAGATCATCCGACCTGAGTTTGCCGACTCCGCGGAGGCCGTCGAACGCTTCCGTCGGGAAGGCCGACTCGCCAGCACGATCACCCATCCGCGCTGCGTCTTCGTCCTGGCCGCCGATGAGGATCAGGGGCAGCCGTACATCGTCATGGAACTCATGCCCGGTCGGAATCTCGCCGACCTGATCGAGGCAGAAGGGCCTCTGCCGGTCGAGAAGGCTGTGCGGCTCACCCTCGACATCATCGAGGGCCTGCAAGAAGCTCATCGCTGTGGCGTCATCCACCGCGATGTCAAGCCGTCGAATTGCTTTCTCGACGCCAGCGGCCGGGTCAAGGTCGGCGATTTCGGCCTGGCCAAATCGCTGCTCAAGGAACAGCACCTGACGCACACGGGAACCTTCCTGGGCACTCTTCTTTTCGCCTCGCCGGAACAGATCCGCCTGGCTCCGGTCGATCATCGGGCTGACATCTACTCCGTCGGTGCGACGCTCTACTATCTGTTGACCGGCCAGGCTCCGTTCCAGACCGAGGACGCAGCCGCCACCCTCGCCCGGACGATGTCCGACCCGCTGACGCCTCTGCGGAGCCACAATCCCGCCCTGCCACAGACGCTCGACGAGATCGTGGCGAAGGCCCTCCAGCGCAACCCCGATCAGCGCTTCCAGAGCCTGGAAGAACTCCGCCTCGCCCTGTTGCCGTTCATCCCTGGCGACCACTCGATTTCGGAGGTCGGTTCGCGCGTCGGAGCCCTCCTGCTCGACGCACTGATCCTGGCTCCGCTCATCGTACTCGTCCTGGCTGGGGTTGATCTGGTTCTCGGCGGCCCAAGCGATCTGATGGGGGGGCTGCTCGGTCAGCTGGCCACGCTGGTCCTTGGCCTGCTTTACTTCGGCGGCCTGGAGAGCCGGTACGGTTGCACGCCGGGCAAGTGGGTCTTCCGCCTGCGCGTCCACGATGCGAACTCCTTCGATCGACCGACCTGGACTCAGGCCCTGCTGCGCACGCTGGTCTTCTACCTGTTCAAGGATTTCGGCCCGCTCGTGGTGATCGTTCTGGTTCAGCCGTTGAAGGACTTCCTGACCCTGGACGCGGCCCGATCGGACGTGGGCCTGCTGATCTCCAGTGCCCTGGCCGTCTGGGTGCTGCCACTCGTGGTGAGCGTCCTTGGCCTGGCCCTGACGGCGGTCACCATGCGCCGCCGGAACGGCTATCGTGGCGTCCACGAACTGGCCAGCGGCACCCGCACTATTCGCCTGCCGCTGGCGCGAGAGCAGCGTCGCCTGCCCACGGTCGAATACATTGTCACCGCTCCAACCGGCGTGCCGACGCCGGGCAAGATGGGAGCGTTCCTGATCCGCAAGGCCCTCTCCTGGCAGGGAGAGCGCGGCCTGTTCCTGGCCGAGGACAGCGGTCTGGGCCGACAGGTCTGGATCTGGCTGCACGGAGAGGGCAGCAACTTCGCCACACCGATCCGGCGCGAGGTGGGCCGAACGACCCGGCCGCGCTGGGTCGCCAGTGGCACGCAGGACGGCCACACCTGGGACGCCTTCGTCGCCGCTCCGGGCTGTCCGCTGACCGCCCTGATCCGTCCCGGTCGGCGTCTCCTGTGGGCCGATTTCCTGCCCATCCTGGAACAACTCACCGAGGAACTTGCCGAAGCGGTCCAGGATGGCACCCTGCCGCGCGTGCTGTCGCTGGAACAGATCTGGATCGAGCCGAGCGGCCGGGTGCAACTCCTGGACGCACCCGCGACACCGACGGCTCCCGCCACGGAAACCGACCCAGCCAGCCGGGCCTTGCAACTGCTGCGCGAGGCCTGCCGGCTCGCCCTCGAAGGTCGAACAAACCACGCCAGCGCCGGCGAGCATCTCGCGGCCCCGCTGCCCGGCCCGGCCAGCGCGCTGATGGATCGTCTCTTCCGTACCGATGACGGTGAACCGACACCTTATCGTCATCCGGCCGAGTTGCGCTGCGAGTTGGAGGCGGTCCGGAATCTGCCGACCGAGGTGAGCAAGCAGCGACGCGGTTTGCATCTGGCCGTGCAAGCGTTTCTGCTGGCCGTCGGCCTGGCCGTCCTGTTTCTCAGCGTTCCGGTAATCGTTCAGGGCCAGTTCTGGCAGCGTTTCATGGCCGGAGCCCTGGCTGAGGTCGTCCTGCGCCAGCACGAACAGATCAAGCCAGAAGATCTGCACGATCTGGTAGATAAGGTGCCGACGAAGGATCTCCAGAAGTTCTATCACGAGGCGGGTCGGGGTGTTCCCGAGAAGGTCCACGATCGGTTTCTGGACGATCTGCTGACCACGCGTAGCACCCTGAAACGCCAGCTCGCTGCGGGCAAGAGCGAGAGCGAACTGATCCTGGCCTCCTGCTCCGGCTGGGTGCGGAATCTCGTGATGCGTCTGCGCAAGGATCTCATCGAGAATCTCGATCGGGGTCTGTTTGGCAATCCGGAGAGTCCGTCGCGTCTGGTCGCTCTGGCGGAGCATTCGCAGGCCGCGTCGCGATCTCTGAACGAGACGGACCTGCTATTGCGTGGCGAGATGATGACCGACCCGTGGGTGCTGATCGCGTTGATCGGGTTCTGGCCTGTCGTCTGGGGTCTGTGGGCCCTGCTAACGCGAGGCGGTTGGGTCCGCTGGCTGATCGGCATCCGCCTGGTGCAGGCCGACGGCCGACCGGCGAGTCGTCTGCGCTGCCTGTGGCGATGCGTTGTCATCTGGCTGCCGATCGTCGGTCTACTGCTGCTGTCGGCGAGTGTGGATCTGTATCGGATCTGGACCTACCGCAACCATCCCGAGGACGGCTGGTTGCTGGCCTGGATCGCCTGGGGATCGTGGTGGCTGGCGGTGGTGCTGCTGCCGGTCTACGCCTGGTTCGCGCGACAGAACCCGGCCCGGAGTCTACACGATCGACTGGCGGGGACGTATCAGGTGCCGGCGTGAGTGAAGGGCTGCCAGGGCTGGGCCTTGCAGAGCGTGCCATGCACCAACGCGTCGAGCCCAGATCGCGGCACTCAGTCGTCGCCGAGCATTCGATGCTTCTTCATCTTCTTGTACAGCGTCACCCGGCTGATGCCGAGAGCCTGGGCGGTGCGTGTCCGGCTGTATTGATGCTCGGCCAGGGTCCGCTCGATCAGGACCCGCTCGGCGGCGTCGCGGCTGTCGGCCAGGGGGCCGTTCGAGACCGGCACTAGACTCGGCGTCGGCACCCGACGAATCTCGGGCGGCAAGTGGTCCGGCAACAGGATCGGACCACGACTCATCAGCACCGACTGCTGGACCACGTTCTCCAGCTGTCGGATGTTGCCCGGCCAGGGATGACTTTCCAGGATCTCCAGCGTCGTCAGGTCAATGTCGAACAGTTCCTTGTGGAAGCGGGCGTTGTATCGGGCGGCGATCAACCGTACCAGCGGTGCGATGTCGCCGATCCGTTCTCGCAGCGGCGGCAGGTGGAACGACAGGACGTTCAACCGGTAGAACAGATCCTGCCGGAAGCGTCCCTGACAGACGGCCTGATCAAGGTCCCAGTTACTGGCGACGACCAGACGAGCCTGACAGCGGCGTGTCTCGTTGCTGCCGACCGGCTCGAACTCACCCGTTTCGATGACGCGCAGGAGCCCGGCCTGCTGTTCCAGCGGCAGGGTGTCGATCTCGTCGAGCAGCAGCGTCCCCGCGCCGGCCGCCTCGAACTTGCCGACCTTGTCGCGGTCGGCCCCGGTGAACGCGCCGCGGACGTGACCGAAAAACGTACTCTCCATCAGCGTCGGTGGAATCGCTCCGCAGGCGACGACCAGGAACGGCTTGCCGCGACGCGGTGAGCAGTCGTGCAGAAGCTCGTCCAAATGCGTCTTGCCAGTGCCTGTCTCGCCGGTCAGCAGGACGGTCACGTCGTGTTCGGCGGCGATGGTCAGACGGTCAACCAGGAACTGCAGCGAGGGCGTCTGCGGAAGCAATCGCCGGGCGAGGTGCTCGCCAATGTCGTCCTCCCGGGTGCCGGGAAACGGACGGACGCGATCCAGTCGCCGACGCAGGGCAGCGATCAGGGCATCAACCTGGTCGGGCCAGCGAAGTTGGTCAGTGAGGTACGGGTGTAATCGATCGGCGAGGGGCTCATTTGCCCCGGCAGCCGTCTCGATCAGGATGATAATCGGTGGGAACTGACGGAGGTAGATTTCCTGAACAAGACGGAGAGCAGGCTCGTGGTCGGCGGGAGACGTGTTCAGGAGAAGGAGCAGGCCATCGGATCGGGGGCCGAGATGGTGAGCAACACCGGCCGGCTCGATCGGGTGGACGTTGACCCCGAGCGTGGCCTGTAGTTGCTGCTGGACCCGGCCAGCCAGTCGGCTGTCCTGAGCAACGAGAAGAAGTCGGCTGCCCGACATGAGACCTCGCGCGGTTGTCGGCTCGAATCGGCGGATCATCCCGGTTGCGGGACTGGTTCCAGGGGAAGGACCGCCAGGCTGGTCAGCACGGCCTCGGCGATCTCACGCATGGGCCGGCGTTCCTGGCGTGACTGCAAACGCATACGGCGGTAAGCCTCGTCCTCGGTCAGGCCGAACCGCTGCGTCAGGAGCCCCTTGGCCTTCTCAACGACGATGCGATCGGTCAGACGACGCTGCAACTCGGCGACCCGTGAGAGCAGTTCACGCAGACGGTGCAGCGCGGCATCGGCGTGATGGAGCGTGTGCAGAAGCTCCTCGGCCGAGCTGTTCGGCGGCAGATGGAAGATCAGCGCTTCGCTATCGGCCGGCACGGTCGGCGGCTCGACCGTGCGGATGACCAGGGCAATCGGTTGCTGCATCCAGGCCGTGAGAACCTCGGGCTCGACCTGATCCACCACGACGAGATCGGGCGGCTCATCGACCCGGCCTTCGTCGAGCGAGACAAATTCGAGACCCGGCAAAGAACCCGGGACTGCGGCCTCTGTCCGCCGTCCCGGCAGCCAGCCAACACGCATGAAAGTACCTCGCCGGAAGGGGCCAGAAGTAGCCACGACAATTGCTACTGGTGGAAGAATTCGCCTACACCGATAACATTCGTCGCGTTCTGTTCCTTGTCAAGTCGGCGAGGTCACGATCCCCATTTCGCCCGGTTCAGGGCTTCGCCGTGCCGCGCGGCAGATGGTCCGTCCGGAATGGTGTGGCCGGCAAGCCGTCCTTGTTCCAGAGGTTGACGTCCACGAAGCCGGCCCAGCCATAGCGAACCGCGACCGGTTGCTTGACCTCGTCGCTCCAGACAACGATCTTGTCGCCCTGGATCTCGGCCTTCGCCGGCTTGAAGACGTGGTCGGCCCCGGCGATGGTAAAGCCCTTCAACTCGCCGCCCCGTGCCTCCAGACCCGAGCCGATATGCTTGAAGGATAGGGTGGCCTTGCCGTTCTTGAACTCGCCACCGTCGAAGACCGGGCCGCTGTGCGGGATCTTTTCGCCATAGGCGATGGCCCGAGCGCCAAGGGCCAGCCGCGCGCCGACGGGCTCCTTCTTCTGCGGATGGATGTCCTTGATCTCGCCGACGTCGGTGATAACGGCCATGCCGGTATTCTTCACCGTCTGTGCGGTGTACAACTGAGCCTCACGGAGGTGGGCCCAGGCGTGATCGACGATCTTGCCCGGACCATAGTTCGGATCGAACGGCGCGAGCTGGACGAACAGGAACGGGAAATCGCCCTGCTTCCAGTCGTCGCGCCAGTTCTTGATCATCAGCGGAAAGAGCGTGCGGTAGAGTTCCGGTCGGCCAGCGTTCGATTCACCTTGATACCAGATGGCTCCCTTGATGGCGAAGGGAATGAGCGGAGCGATCATGCCGTTGTAGAGCTTGGCCTGGTTGCCGGCCTTGTTGAGATGCTCGGGATGGGCCTTGAGGACGTCCATGCTGGTCCAGGCCTCAGCCGGGGTGCCGCCCCAGGAGGTATGGATCAGGCCAACGGGCACCTTGAGGGCCGCCTGGAGATCCCGCCCGAAGAAGTAGGCGACCGCCGAGAAGTTGGGAACGGTCGTCGGGTCGCATTCGACCCATTGCCCCTTGACCGTGTGCTGCGGCGTCTCGGCCGGGGCTCGCGGCACCGTGAACAGGCGGATCTTTGGGTTCTTCGCCTTCTCGATGGTCTGCTTCGACTGGAACGTCAAACGCAGTGGCCATTCCATGTTCGACTGGCCCGAGCAGACCCAGACCTCGCCCACGTAGACCGACTTGAGAGCCAGCGTGTTCGTCTTCTGTTTGCCGTCGGCGCTGTAACCGGTGATGGTCATCTCGAACGGACCACCTGCTTCCAGGTTGTCGAGCGTGGCCAGCCATTCGCCGGTGGAATCGGCCGGAGTGGATTTGTACTCCTTGCCGCGGAATGAGACGACCGCCGTGGCTCCCGGGTCGCCAAAGCCGAAGACATGGGCCTTCGTCTTCTGTTGCAGGACCATCCCATCGGTGCAGAGCGGATGAAGGGTGATGTTCGCCCAGGTCAGTGAGGGAACACACAGGGCGACGAGCGCCCCGAAAAGCATGCGAGTCATGATGGAAATCTCACGAACAACGGGTACCTGGGCGGATCGTAGCAGACCCGGCCGCGGGATGCACGGAGATTCCACCGCGTCAGGCTCAGAACAGCTGCAAGGCCGCCTCCTCGTTCGCCACGATGGTGAACCGGCGATCGAGTTGCAGTAACTTGAAGGCGTCGATCAGATAATCCTTCAGGGAACACATGACCAACTGGCCGTGCAACTCCTCGACGAGGTGCTTGTGCAGGTGGATCAACTTACCGATGGCCGCGCTGGACAGGGCGTGGACCTTCTCGAAGTTGAGGATCATCTTGCGGACGCCCTGCTTGTCGATCTGGTCGAGTAACTGCTGCCCCATGCTGACGATGGCCAACTCATCGAGGATCTTGTTGTCCTCGAAGCGGACGAGAGTCAGGTCGGCATGGACCTCGATCTTCAACCTCACCTTGGCGGGCGAACTGTACATGGTGTGTCTCCTGGGAGAGAACCTGGGGGCAGATTCCGGGATAGTCATCAGAACCGTTGCAAGGCGGTCTGTTCGTCCTCGACAACCTCGACGAACCGGTCAAGGGTGGTGATCATGAAGACCTCACGGAGGTGCTTCTTGATGCCGCAAAACACGAGTCGGCCCTTCAGTTCCTGAACGAGTCGCTTCTGCAAGCGGAACAGGGTTCCGAGCAGGTAGGAACAGAGTCCCTCGACGACCTCGAAATTGAGGATCAGATTGCGGGTGCCCTCCGTCTCGACCAGGGCCATCAGTCGCCGACTCAGATCGGCGATGGCCAGTTCGTTGTAGACGATCTCCTTCTCCTCGAAGCGAGCGACCGTCACATCGATCAGGCGTTCGACAGAAAGACGAATTTTAGGCGGTGCGGTCATGGAGTCGATCCTTCGCGGCCCGGCCGCGACTGGCTGTCCCCGATTCCGTATTAGTTGATCCTACCCGGGTTACGTCCGGTGTCAACCCTCTCGCTCAGGAAATGCGGCCGTCTGAAGGATTGTTCACAACCGTGAAATTTTCGAGAAGTGCTTGACTGCTGGGGTAGGTCGGCTAGGATGCCGGAGCCAACTCGTCTCGGATCGTCGAGGCGATGAGCAGGCGATGACCTTCGGGTCGCGCACCACCCGGGGGAGCGGAACGTTCTCCACCGCTCCCTCGGGCGTATTGAAACTACCGGCGAGCAGCTCGGCTCTTCTTCTTGCCCGCAGCTTTTTTTCCGCTCGCTTTCCGGGCCTTCTTTTTGGGCGCGGCAGTTTCGGCCTCGGCTGGCGGCTCAGCCTGACGGGACTCCAGCCAGCGGGTGACGAGAGCGATCT
>CAYYJM010000009.1:16501-18830 GCA_964471755.1 uncultured Alcaligenaceae bacterium | reverse complement strand
GCCTCGGTCGCCTTGCGCTGGCTGGCCTTCGGATTAAGGCAGAACAGGTCCCAGGCCTCGCCCTCGTAGCCCCACTGCCGGACGTAGTGGGCGTCCTCCTTGTTCGGGTGAGGATGCAGCGGGAAGATGGCACAGACGTACGGCTTGTACTTGTAGGCGTCCCCTTCCTCCATACCGACCTTGTGCAGAACGCAGCCCTGGTTGAAGAAAACGCACCAGCCCTTGACGACACGCAGCATCCGGCCGCCCATCTTCACGCGATTGGTCGCGATGCCTTCCTGCCGAACGACCTCGACGGCCTCGGGGCGCATCCCGGGCAGGAACTTCTCCAGGTTCTCCTCGATCACCTGACGTTCACCTTCATCGGTACAGGGTCGGCCATTCTGGCAGCAGATGCCCTCGCATCCTCGGCCGAAGATGCACTCGAAGGTCGCCGTTTCCGCATTCAGCACCGGCAGGCTGAAGGGCATGTCTGGTTCTCACCTGTCATCCGGGGCCGAACGGGGATTTCCTGCCGACCCACGGGCCCCGCGCCGGGTCGGCCGACGCGGTAGGATACGGAGAGCGAGCCCCGTTTTCCAGACCAGCATCATTCCTCGCTGGGCGGAGCAGCGGTCTGGTCCTTGCGACCACGACGGCTCGGCTTCTCCACCTTCTCGACGACCGGTTCGGGCACCTCGACGGCCTCGTCGCCTTCCGGCGTCGTCTCCATGCCAGCGTTCAGCATGCCGTGCTTCTCCAGGATCTTCTGGGCGAGTTCGTCCATCACCTCGGGATGCTCGCGGAGGTACTCCTTCGTCTTCTTCTCGCCCAGACCCAGACGCGCCTCGCCGTAGTTGAGGTAGTTACCGCTCCGCTCGATCAGGCCGGCCTTCTGGCCGAGCGTCAGGATGTCGGACTCCCGGCTGATACCCCGATCGTAGAGCAACTCGAACTCCGCCTGGCGGAAGGGCGGAGCGACCTTGTTCTTGACGACCTTGACCTTGACCTCGGAGCCGACAACGACGTCGCCTTCCTTGACCTGCCCGACCTTGCGAACGTCGAGGCGGATGGAGCTGTAGAACTTCAGAGCCAGGCCGCCGGAGGTCGTCTCCGGATTGCCGAACATGACGCCGATCTTCTGGCGGATCTGGTTGATGAAGATCATCACGCAGCGCGACTTGGACAGCAACGGCGTCAGAATGCGGAGCGTCTGACTCATCAAGCGGGCCTGAATGCCGACGTGCGAATCGCCGATTTCGCCCTCGACCTCGGCCTTGGGCACCAGGGCGGCGACGGAATCGACGACGATGACATCGACGGCGTTCGACTTGACGAGCATCTCGGCGATCTTGAGGCCCTCCTCGGCGTAGTTTGGTTGGCTGACCAGGAGCCCTTCCAGATCGACGCCGAGTTTCTTGGCCCAGGTCGGATCGAAGGCATGTTCGGCGTCGATGAAGGCGGCCACCCCCCCGGTCTTCTGGGCGTTGGCGATGGCGTGTAGAGCGACGGTCGTCTTGCCGCTGGACTCAGGGCCGTAGATTTCGACGACCCGGCCGCGCGGCAACCCCTTGCCACCGAGGGCAATGTCGAGACTGAGGGCCCCGGTCGAGATGCCCTCGATCTCACGGACATGGCCATCTTCCATGTTCATGATGGCCCCAGCGCCGTACTGCTTGCGGATCTGGGTCAAGACGTGCTTCAGATCCTGACTGTGTTCGGCCATGTGATACTTCCCTCGCCGGATCGGACGGGCGATCGCCGCCCTGGAGTCGTTGGTTCGGTAGCACCGATCTGGTGTACAGGGGTGTAGTTTACCCGATCGGTGGCGCGGTGCAAGGTCAGCAGACGAATGCCCCTGTATTCCGGTGCTGTCACGCCTCCGCCTTCACCCGCTCGATCAGGGCCCACGCCTGCTCGACCGTCCGCACGCTCCCTTCGAGCTGGGCCTCCAGCAAGGCTTCGAGCAGCTTCTTGTACAGCGGCCCGGGTGGGAGCCCCTGTCGTTGTAGATCGTGACCATTGAGCAGCAGTTTCGGGTGCAGGTCGCTCTCGGACCACTCTCGCAGCAACTGCTCGGCGTACTCGACATGGTCCACCGATCGACCAGCGGCCAGTGCGTCGGCCCGGTGCAGGCACAACAGTTCGTCGATACCCGCATGACCGAGCAGCATCTTGACCTTGCTCGTCTTCATTCGACGAATGTCGCACAGGATCTGATGGTTCTCGATCAGCCATGCGAGCCGGGCGCTCTCGTCGTTCGACAGGCGCAGACGATCCCGGGCGAGGTCGGCGACCATCCGCCGACCGACGTGTTCATGACCGTGGAACGTGTACCGTTCCGGCGTTC
>CAYYJM010000009.1:15515-16491 GCA_964471755.1 uncultured Alcaligenaceae bacterium | reverse complement strand
CAGCGGCACCGACGGTTGGTCCGGCACCCGGTCCAGCACCGCCAAAACGTGCGTCCACAGATCCTCGCTCGCCGCACCCGGTTGGCCCGGTGGCGGCAGGGCCGCATCCGGTCGTGGCAGGCCATAGGGCAGACCACGCATCGGCAGCAGTTCCGGCAGCACGGCCTCGGCCAGGTTCAGGTCCATGAACAGAGCCATCGCCCGCGCCCGGTGACGATGGACGAGCATCTTGCGCAGCTCGTCGGTAATCCGCTCGGCGCTGCAAACGGTGACCTGCGGAGCCATCTCGGCCACGGCCTCGGCCGTCGTCGGCTCGATGGTCAGCTCGAAGCGAGACGCGAATCGGACGGCACGAAGCAGACGCAGCTTGTCCTCGGTGAAGCGCTCTTGCGGAGCGCCGATGGCACGGAGGATCTTCGCCCGCAGATCCTCCTGACCGCCGACGTAATCGATCAGCCGCTGGTCGAGCGGATCGAAGAACATGCCATTGATCGTGAAATCACGTCGGCGAGCGTCCTCCTCGGCGCTGCAGTAGCGCACGCTCGTCGGATGTCGGCCATCGTCGGTGTTGTCGTCGGCGTAGATGTCGATGCGGAATGTGGCGACCTGGATCTTCGGTGGCGGCTCGGCCGGAGTGGGCCTTCGGCCAAGAACCTCGATGACGCCGAAACTCTGGCCGACTGGCGTCGAGCGCGGAAAGAGCCGACGCACCTCCTCCGGCGGGGCGCTGGTGGCCACGTCGTAATCGGTGGGCACCAGGCCGAGCAGTTCGTCGCGGACGCAGCCGCCCGCCCAGAGGGCCTCATGGCCGGCATCGCGCAGACGGCGGACGACGGTCAGGGCGAACTCACGCTCCGTCCCCTGTGGCGTCTTCATCGTCCGTCTCCGGGTCGGTGTCAGACTCACCGGAGGGAGCATCCTCCAGCGTCGAGGGTCGGTCCGTGCCGGACTCGCCCTGTACCCAGAATAGCAGATG
>CAYYJM010000009.1:9623-15505 GCA_964471755.1 uncultured Alcaligenaceae bacterium | reverse complement strand
ACCATAGTGCCGCTCGTCCCAGAGAGCCCGCTCCGGCAATCGCTCCAGGAGCGGACTCTCCTCCAGTTGCAGGACGATCACCGAGCCATCCGGAAGGCGCTCGCGCAGGGCGGCGACGACCTTGAGCATTTCCGGCGGACGTTCGTTCAAATCGACGAACGGCGGACTGAGAAACACGATGCTGGGGTCCTTCGGCGGCTGCCAGCGTTCGAGCCAGCGATAGACGTCGCCCCGAATGATGCGCGTTCGATCGCGGATGCCGAAGCCGTCGAGGTGCCCCTCCAGCTCGGCGATCAGCCGGAAATCGCGCTCGACGAAGACGGTCAGCGACGCGCCCCGGCTGACGGCCTCCATGCCGACGATGCCGGTGCCGGCGAAGACGTCGTAGAAGGGCCGACCAGGGACGGCGTTGCCAAGGATGCTGAACAGGGCCTCACGCACCCGCTGCGGCGTCGGCCGCATGGCCTCGGAGACTGTGCAGGTCAGCTTCCGGCCCCGGAGGGAGCCGGCGACGATCCGTAACTGGGTGCGCATGGCGTCGTTCCCTCAAATGGGCGGCCCCGGCTGTCGTCCTGCGCGCAACCGCACGCGGAATCACCGGCACACGAGATTCTAGCGGGAATGACACCAGAGGGAACCGGGGGGTTCGAGCCGTACAGGCGTTACGGCCGGAAGAGTCTGCCGGGGCGTGGGGCCGGGTTGATCGGCAAGGCTGGCAAGAGCGGTAGCGGCCGCGTGGGCGTTGCCGATGGAATGATCAGCAACGGGTCCCGCTGAGGTGCCCGCAGGGAGGCGAGACCGGCACGATGCCGGGTCGTCACGGATAGGGAGGTTCCCGCGACCATGCGCACACGTTTCTTGCTCACGATGGCCGGCTGGCTGGCGAGTGTCGCTCTGCTGTCCGCCCAGCCCATCAACCCCGGTGCCCAGATCGAGTTGCCGACCAATCCGATTGCGGTCGAGGAAGCCCAGACCGACGTGTTCGGTGAGCCGGGCGTGATCAAGAATCCGGCGATCTACGCCAGCTTCGACAACCTGTTCTGGTGGACGAAGCCAAATCAGGTCGATCGCCCGATCGTCGGCTCGCTGGTCAATCCCTCGGCCGATTACGGGGCCTTCCCTGGAGCGGGCGGTCTGAACGATCCCAACACGCGGGTGCTGTTCGGCAACCGTGAGATCAGCTACGGCATGCAATGGGGTCTGCGCGGCACCCTCCAGATGGCGTTCGACGACATGAACACCAAGGTTCTGGAAATCGGCGGCATGTATCTGCCGCGGCAGTCCGAGACGTTCCTCTTCCGCTCCAACGCTGGCGTCCCGGCCCTGAGCCTGCTGGCCAACAACGTGACAGGCGGTCTTCCCGGTCAGCAGTCGGCCCTGCCGGTCGCGGGTCTGCTCGATGGGAACCTGCTCAACGGTGCCATCGGCATCGACTCGTACACGGAACTCTGGGAAGGCGAGGCCAACATGGTCTACCGCAACGTCCAGCGCAACTGCCCGCTTTACTGGGACTACCTGCTCGGCTACCGGCACCAGGGTCTGAAGGAAGGCTTTTCGATCTGGACGCAGCGAACCAATGGTCCGTCTTTCAGTGACTCGTTCCGGACGCAGAACCTGTTCCACGGTGCCCAGTTCGGCGGCCGGATCGGCTACCAGCTGGGCCATTTCTCGCTCCAGTGGTCGAGCAAGACGGCGCTCGGCTGGACCAATCAGCAGATCGTGACCGGGCCGCAGGTCGGCTCGGGCCTGAATGGGTTCTTCACCCAGCCGAGCAACATCGGCCGATACACCGATAGCCAGTTCGGCGTGATCTTCGACTGCATGGCCAGCCTGACATGGTCGATCTCGCCCAACCTCGCCGTCTCGGGCGGCTACAACTGGTTCTGGTGGAACCGTGTGGTCCGGCCGACCACCCAGCTCGACAGCAACATCAACATCAATCAGGTTCCGGGCGCAACCAATCCCTACAACCCGTTCCAGCGGCAGGACCGCACCTCCTTCTGGGCGCAGGGTGCCGTCTTCCAGGTAGAGGTAATGTATTAAACGACGAACTCCGAAACGACGAACTCCGAAACGATGAACGATGAACGATGAACGATGAATAAGACAAAAACCGGAGCGAGATGCACGATCGATCCCGCCGCCGGTCTCTGTCTTATTCATCGTTCATCGTTCATCATTCATCGTTTCATTTGCATTCCTTTGAGAGCAGAAGGAAGAGGCGGATCTGGGCCTTGTTGTGGTTTTGGATTGTCTGGATGTGGTGGGTGTGCGATTCACGCAGGGAACGAATGGCCAGCAGGACGTCGCTGATCTTCGTGGACGGCAGATTCTCCAGCAGGGCCTCTCGGCTGAGGCGGTAGAGTTCGACCAGGGCGGCGATCTGCTCCGCCGCCAGGGTGAAGCGGGCCTGGCTGGCGAGAATCGTTTCGCGACCTTCACGAACGCCCAGGGCCAGCTTGTTCTGTAGTTCGCGCAGAGCGAGCTGAGCCTGGGTCTTCTTGCTCAGGGCCACGTCTCGTTTGTCCTTGGCTGAGCTGACCGAACGGCTCATCTCCTCGGCCAGGTCGATACCCTTCTGAATGACGCCGAGCAGCTCACACAGTTCGTGGACACCCGGGCCATGTCGCTTCACCTGGGCGACGAGTGCCTCGACCGGGATTGACAGGTCCACCAGGTTGTACGGGTGGAACTCGGAGTCGCTGGGGATCGGAGTGCAGTCGCCGACCGCGCCGAGCAGGTAGGCGAGCTTGGCGGCGGCGGCCTTCTCCTGCTGCGTCAACTGAACCAGCGTCTGTCGCGAGGTGGCGATCTCGGCGCGAGCGTTGTCCACGAGAATGCGAGCGATCGGCTCCTCCTCGGCGAGTTTCTCGGCCCGCTGGAGCATCTCGGCCTGCAACCGCTCGGCATCATGGACGACGATCTCGGTTCGGCGAACCGTTTGCAGATCGACGTAAGTCGAGCCGGCATCGAGAAGTACCTTCTGGGTCACCTCGACGAGTTGCGCCCGCGCCTCGATCTGACGACGCTGTGCCTCCAGACGTTTGACGGTGGCCTCGCCTTTGCCGAGCGAGGGAATCAGACGACTGAGGACGCCAGTCGGTTGCGCGTTGAGGTCCGGATCGAGGCCCGTTTCGCGAACCTTCTCCCGAGCCTGAGCGATGCACGGGTTGTACTGCTCGGTCAGTTGCAGGATCATGTCCAGGCCCGGAGGCATCCCCGGCATCGGCGGCGGAGCGGCGGTTCCGATCAGGACCGGGGAATCGCCGGCCGGAGTGGGTATCGGCGACAGCTTCTTCGGCTCGTCGCGCGGTTCGGGCAGAGCTTCGGCCCCGGCCTTCTTCTCCTCGTCCGGAGCGTAGCTGACCTGCTGGATCACGGACATCCCGGCCGGGTCGGACGACGCTTCAGGAGTCGCCGTGGCCGTCAGGTGAACCGACGGTCGGGTGGGGCTGGTGGTCGAAACGGGGGGCTGATCGGCGAAGGGCGACGGGCTGACGCACCCGGCACCGAACAGGGCCAGTCCAGACGCCCAGAGCCCGGCGACGAGCCAGCGCAGAGCGGTCAATCGGCGGGGTTTCATGTGCCATCCTCCAGGCGAGTCGGAATCCTCTCCTTACGAAGGAGATCGGCCCGCCTGGTGGCAAACTGTACCGAAAGTAGCGATCGTGCCCAACGCAACGATCCTGCGGCGCGATTATCAGGCCTTCCGGCCTCGAAGCCAGGGCCCAACCAGGACCGCCACGAAGAAGAAGCCGACGCTGAGCAGGACCACGGTGCCGGCGATCTCCAGATCGATCCGGTAGCCACTGCGTGCGAGCAGTTCCCAGGCCAGCAGCTGGCCGCCCAGACAGCAGCCGATGCACAGAACCATCGTCAGCCAGAACATCTGACGCAGATTCCGGCTCAGGTTGATCGCCGTCGCGGCCGGCACGATGAGCAGCGTGTTGATCAGCAGCAGCCCGACCGTCCGCAGACAGAGATTGACCAGGATGGCGAGCAAGATCATGAAGGCGTACTGATGCCACTGCACGCTCATCCGTCGCGAGGTCGCCAGGCTGGTGTTGAAGCTGGCCAGGTAGAGCGGATTGCCGATCCAGGCGAGGAGTCCGAGCGTGAGTACGGCCAGCAGAGCCAGGTTGACCAGGTCCGCGCCACGGGTGAAGAGCGGATTGCCGAAGAGGATGTCCTCCAGGCTGAAGAAGTGCCGACTGTGGATGACGCGCCGCAGAGCAGCGGCCAGGCCGATCGCCCCGGCGAAGAAGACGCCAATGATCGTGTCGCTGGCCAACCCGGTGGCCTGCTTGGCAGCGACGATGCCGAAGCCGACGAGGATGCCGAAGGCGATCATCATCGGCGTGACCCAGGACCAGAACTGCTCCGGCGGCGTCCCGGCCGGGACCAGAACCAACTCGAAGAACAGAAAGCCGATGCCGATGCCGGCGAAGGCACAGTGAGCCAGGGCATCGCTGAAGAACGCCATGCGCGTACCGACGACGACACTGCCGACCGCGCCGCAACTGATGCCGACCAGGCCCAGTGCGAGCAGGGCCATCACCTGCTGGTCGGAACTGAAGAAACTGGCCCGATCGAAGTGAGCGCAGAACGCCCGGATGACCTGCTCGACCCATTCGCCCATGATGCGTTCTCGTGATTTCGCTACGCCGGATCTCCCAGCCAGCCCTGGCCTTCCTCACGGAGGAGCCGTTCCATCGCGTCGATCCAGGCCGGGTGATCGTTCAGGCACGGACAGCGATGCAACTCCTGACCGCCAGCATGGCGGAAGACCTCACGCGACTCGGTGCCGATCTCGTCGATCGTCTCCAGGCAATCGACTGTGAAGCCAGGCGTGGCGACGAGGACACGCCGGACGCCCGCCTTCGCCAGTTCTTGTAGTTTAACGTCGAGGTAGGGTTTGAGCCACTCCTCCCGGCCGAACAGCGACTGGAACGTCTGCGACCACTTTCCTTCCGGCCAGCCGAGCCGCTCGATCAGCCCGGCCGTCGTCTTCGCGACGTGCTGAGGATACGGATCGCCCTTCTCCGCGTAGCGGATCGGGATACCGTGGAAGCTCAGGAGATAATGATCCGGCGTCCAGGCGAGCCTGTCCTGCTCCTGGCGGATGATCGCGGTCACCGCATCGAGATAGGCGGGATGCTCGAAGTGCGGTGGGACGATGCGCAGTGCGGGCACGCGCGTCTCGCGGAGCAGCACGCTGAACAGCACGTCGGTGGCCGACGCCGTCGTCGTGGCCGAATACTGCGGATACATCGGCAGAACGAGCAGGCGATCGATGCCGGCTCGGATCATCTCTGGAACGACGACGGAGACGTTCGGATTGCCGACCTGCATGGCGAAGCGGACGCTGTGATTCGGAAACCGCTTCTGGACTTCCTCCGTCTGCCGACGGGTGTAGTGAAGCAGTGGCGAGCCGGTTCTTTCGTCCCAGATCCGGGCGTACTTCCGGGCCGACTGGGCCGGGCGCGTCGGCAGGATGAACAGATTGAGGATCCACCACCACTTCCAGCGCGGCATGTCGATGACGCGCGGATCGCTGAGAAACTGACGCAGATACGGACGCAGGGCCGCCGCCGTCGGCGCATCGGGCGTACCGAGTTGGATCAGGAGGATGCCCGTCGTCATGGATAGATCCCACCTTCCCAAACGATGAACGATGAACGATGAACGATGAATCAAAACCCGTTCTGATTCATCGTTCATCGTTCATCATTCATCGTTCGAGAGATCAGGCCAGCGGTGGTTGCGAGGAGGCGTCACCCTTCCCGGTGCCGGGCTGGGTGTTCTGCTGCTGGGTCATGGTCGCGTTGGTCCCTTCCTTCGTCGCCTCGGCCGCCTTGCGCTTCGTGGTGATGCACTCGGAG
>CAYYJM010000009.1:0-9613 GCA_964471755.1 uncultured Alcaligenaceae bacterium | reverse complement strand
TCGATCGGCTTCTCACGGTCGGTGATGTGACCGTCGTTATCCTTGAGATGGGCCGAGCGCTCGCGGTTGAGGTCGATGTCCTCGTGGTGCAGCTTCGGGACGTTCACGTCGAGAAAGATGGCCTCGACGGGACACTCGGTGACACAGGCTTCGCAGTCGATGCAATCATCGGGGTCGATGTAGAGCATCTTGTCGTCGGCGTAGAAGCACTCCACGGGACAGACATTGACGCAGTCCGTGTAGCGGCAGTCGTAACAGATCTTGGTGACAACGTGAGCCATGAATCGATCCTTTCAGGCTGGCGCCGGAGTTAACAGGCAAGCCGGATTGAAGCGCTCGCCGCGCGGCGAGCCTGACGCTATCCATAGCAGGCCGGAAACGATCTGTCCAGCGGGAGGCTTCACGGCATGATGGCCGATTCGCCCTCGTCATTGCTCACCGGGCCCGGCGTCGGTGTCAGCAGGTGGTGCGCTTCTCGATACTTGTACACCAGCAGCGAATAGAGGACCGGCCAAAGGGCCGCGATCATGAACACGACGAATACGGCGATCAGGTTGACACCGCACAGCACGGCGAGGAAGCCGACGATGCCGGCGATGGTGTAGACGTAGGCGGCGTGCCGGTGCGTCGCGTTCCAGACGCCCTCGTCGGCCAGGGTCCACGGCGTGCGGACTCCCATCCAGAAGTTCCGCCGCACCTTGCCCAGAATGTTACCCAGCAAGGCGAACAGGAGGAAGACACCGGCGATGATCAGCGTCGCCACGCGCTCGGGAAACAGGAGTGTGCCGAGCAGGATCGTCGCGTGGATGTACAGGAAGAAGACGTTGATCAGGCTCATGGCGTAGTCGTAGGTTGAGCGGAACGGTTCGATGGCGAACTGTTTCGGCGACAACCAGGGTAGCAGCAGCGTCAGGCCGACCCAGCCGAACATGGCCAGGGGCACGCCGATCCAGAGAAGCAGGTTATCGCGCGAGGCGAAGGCGTCCGGCGTGCCGTCGATGCCCCAGTGCGTGGGAACCTGTTCCGGCCAGGCGTTGCGGTGGAAGCCATACAGGTAGAGCGAACCGCCCAGCGCGACGAAAGCGAGGACGAGAGACAACGTCAGCCAGCGGTTCATGACGCATTCTCCTTGCCGTTGGTGCCACGCGGAAACAGATCCCAGAGCATCGCGAGAAGGTCCTCGACGACGGTCGTGTTCAGGCTGTAGAAGATCTGCTGCCCCGCCCGCCGAGCGGTGATCAGGTCGGCCGCCTTGAGAACGGCGAAGTGATGCGACACCGACGGCTTGCTCATGCGATCCGCGAAATAGTCGGCGATCTCACCGGCCGACTTCTCGCCGGAGCGGAGCAGTTTCAGAATCTCTCGCCGGGTCGGATCGGCCAGGGCCTTGAAGACCTCGTCGCCCCACATCGACTCCCCTCCGAGAAGGTGAGATGATTAGCCAACGATCTAAATACAGGATAGGGACAGGCCGCTTCACGGACAAGCGGAGGCTGCTTCTTTCTTCCTTTCTGACTTTTTTGGACTGCGGCGATTCTTCGCTGCTCTTCCTTTCTGACTTTCTGGCTCGGTCATCCTCCAAAGTTAGAGGCTGCACGGAAAGCCCCTCGCCCCGGTACTCCGGGGAGAGGGGTTGGGGTGAGGGGTCTTCGTTTTCGCTGGTTTCGTAGGCATTCCCCCTCACCCCAACCCTCTCCCCCGGAGTACCGGGGGCGAGGGAGCCGCTTTCCGTGTAGTCTCTCAGAGAGCCAGAGCGGCGAAGAATCGCCGCAGTCCAAAAAAGTCAGAACAGAAAAGTCAGAAAGGAAGAACGTTACTTCGGCATCTGCCACTTTTCGTCAAAGAAGCCGCCGGCGAGGACCTTGCCCGGCCAGCGCGCGTTCGGCGGTGTCCGCACGTCGATCAGGGCCCAGTCCGGCAGCTTCGGCACCTGACGCGCGTTATTCAGGTAGTCGTACTCCCGGTAGGTGAATCCGCTATTGAAGACGACGTAGCGGCGTGGGTTGAGCGGATTCGGATAGATCAGGAGCGGCACCGTCTCGGCGGCCGATGTCGGCTCACGCTGGCCCAGTTTCAGCGTCTGCTCGTCCCAGGTCAACGGCAATGACGGCAGAACCTTCGCGATCCACGGGTTGGTTCGCGGCGTGCCCCAGAGAATCAGGTTGTGCTTCGCGATGTCCTCGGCCGTCACATCGGCAGCGTCCTTGACGCGCGGCTCACCGCGGAACTGACGACGCCACTCTCGGATCGCGTGATCCATCTCGGCAGCGACCCAGCGATCGATGGCCGGGTGGCCGCTCTCTCCCTTCGGCTTGACGATCAGGAAGCTGTCGAGGAAGGCATCGTCGATGGGACCCTGGAGACCGGGTTTCTTGACGCGCTGTTCCGAAGCGGCCTCCGCACGGCGGACCCAGCCGGAGGGCGTCTTCTCGGCCAGCACCTCCCACGAGCGGTCGGTATCGAGCGGCGGCCCGGTCAGCTTGGTTCCATCGATCTCCACGACGGGATCGGCTGTGCGGGTGATGGGGCATTCGCCAGGCCCGAAGCGGAAACGCAGGGCGGTCACGTTCGCCGTCGTCGCCCGGACACCCTGCTCGCTCACCCGCGCCTCGACAGTCGCCTGCTTCCAGTGTTCGCCGAGTCCCTCGACCTCGACCCAGAAGCAGCGATTGTATCGCAGGGTGTAGGTCGTGAAGCGAACCAGCGGCGGCACCGAATTGCGTCCACGGGCAACGATGGCGTCGATGCGTTCGTTCAACATCCGCCGGGTCTCGGGGTGGTAGCTGTGGGCCGTCTTCGGGCCGATCAGATGGGTCAGGTGCAGGCCGATCTCGTCGCATGCTTTCGCCATCCGGTCGGCTGCCTGCTTCTGACTATCGATCTCGCCGCTGTACGCGACGGTCGGCAGATTGAACAGATTGCCGGCCCAGTCGGTGCAGTCGTACCAGTGGTAGAGCGTCTTCTCCCAGGTCGTCGGCTGGACCTTTTCTTTCTGGAACAGGTCGAGGAACTCGGCCGTCTCGGAGAACCCGGCTCCGGGAGCGGCGGCGGCCCAGAGATCCGGATAGTGGACGGCGAACTGCCAGCAGGCCGCTCCGCCCATCGAGAAGCCGCGAATGACGCGCCGATCGGGATCGATGACGTAGTGCTTCTGGACAGCGTCGAGCGCTTCGAGGCAGTCGATCTCGCCGGCGAACTTGTTCGCGTTGCAGTAGCGACCGTAGAGGTGCAGCACGATCGCATGCGGCGGCGTGAATTGCCCGGCGCTCCTCGTTCGGTCGATCAGGAAGTTCAGCTCCGAGAGTTTCTCGCCCCGGCCGTGGCACCAGACGTCGAGCCGCCAGCGATGCGGCAGGTTCGGGTTGTACGATGGCGGCACGACCAGACCGTAGGGCTGGAGCGAGCCATCGATCTTCGAGCGATACGCCCGGACGACGAGGCCCGTTGCCGTGGTCCAGGGAGCGCTGCCCTTCTGAAGCTGGCCCAGTCGCTCCCGGCCCAGCCTGAGCAGGGCCTCCGCCGACTTCAGTTCCTTCGCGTCGAAAATCTCGTCGTGAGTGAGGGCGACGCGGACAGCGTGAGAGCAGATGGCGACGTCGTCGGCAAGATCGGCGAGGGCGGATTTCTTCTGTCGAAGGGTTCGCACGACCTCGGCCAGGTCGGTGTCGATCTGGGTTGCGCTCTTGAGGAGGTCGGCTTTCACGCCGGGATCGATGGCAATTCCCTTCGGCGGGATTGGCCGTACGTTGTTGGGAAGGTTATCCTGGGGACCATCGGCCAGGACAGCGAAGGCGGCGACCAGAAGGGCCGCCAGGGGAAGGAAACGTCGCACGCTGCGCCTCGGGTACTGGGAATCGGGAAGGACCGAAGCCGCAGCGTACCCGAGGTGGCGCAGGAGTCAAGCAATCACTGGGCTGGCCTGCACATAGCCCCCGGCAAGAGCAATGGCCAACTCGGGAACGGTCTCGCGTTCCTCGACGCCACGGGCGCTCAGATCGAACCAGCGGCGCTGGCCTTCGTCCAGGCCGAGCAGGCCAAACCACTCCAGCACGCGCTCGTCGTCGTGGACCAGGTCAAAGACGATCGAGGTCGGGGTGCCGTCCATGAAGTGAACGCGGGCCCCATCGCCTTCGCGCTGGAAGAAGAAGCGGCGCACCCGGCGTCCGGGCAGGCGCGTCATGTTCTCCCGGCCGGTCACCTGCGGGAAGATCAACAGGTCAATCCGCCGTTCCTGCTGGCCGGCCAGCAGTTCCCCCAGGCCCAGAAGACGCTGGCCATGACTGCAAAACGCGTCCAGACCCAAGGTCACCGGTGACCCATCCGGCCAGAAGATGGCATAGCCTTCCAGGAATACGCCTTTCTCGGTCCGATCCCGCGAAGGATCACGGCGGAAGAGAGCCTCAAGGTAGCGTCCCATGCGGTTGCCTCACGATGTCACGTCGAGATTGTGCATCCCGGAAACGGATCCGAGCTGCCACTTCTTCTCCTACCGCCCGGAGAGTCATCCGTGACTGTGAAGCTAGGTAAATTATAATGCCCTTGAAACAGGCTACCAGCGGCAGGAGGGGAAAATCCAACGGCTGAAGCCGACTTTCCCGCGTACAGACCAATCTCTCGGCACAACCGAGTTGGCAGTCTGCATGAAAGGATAGTGTAGTAAAAATGGCGAGACTGGAGAAGGAAAATCTCGCCCGAGACGACCCGATTTTTGGAAATGCTACTATCAGTCGAACAATGTTCGTTGATTCTCACTCGGCACGGCGGGCATCCGCAGGGGGCGGCCCAGCACCTCGTAGGCTCGTGGTGTGGCCACTCGTCCGCGCGGAGTTCGGATGATGAACTGTTCGCGCAACAGGTACGGCTCGATCTCGTCCGACAGCGTGTCGGCCGGCAGATTCATCGTCGCACCGAGGGCCTCGACGCCGGTCGGGCCGCCCTCGAAGACGCCCACGAGCGTTTCCAGGTAGCGACGGTCCTGCTTGTCCAGGCCCTCGCGATCGACCTCGGCCATGTCCAGCGCGGCGCGGGCCAGATCGAGCGTGATGCTGCCATCGCTCTCGCTGGCGGCGTAGTGTCGGGTCCAGTAGAGGCGTGAGTTGGCGATACGCGGCGTACCCCGACTTCGGTGAGCCAGTTCGTGGCAGGCCTCGTCAGTGATCGACGTTTGCAGCTTCTTCGCGTTCACCCGGACGATCTGGGCGAGTTCCTCGACCGTGTAGAACTCCAGGTGTTCATGGACCTTGAAGCGGTCGCGCATCGGACTCGACAGGAGCCCCGAGCGGGTCGTCGCTCCGATCAGCGTGAAGCGTTTCAGACGCATGGTGATCGTCCGGGCGTTCATCCCCTCGCCGAGGACGATGTCGATGCGGAAGTCCTCCATCGCCGGGTAGATGAATTCCTCAACGACGCGCGGCAGACGATGGATCTCGTCGATGAACAGGACGGAGCCTTCTTCGAGGTTCGTCAGGAACGGCAGCAGGTCGGCCGGTTTGGACAGGGCCGGGCCGCTGGTCGTCTGCAAGGACGTGCCCATCTCGTTGGGCAGGACGTTGGCGAACGTCGTCTTGCCCAGGCCGGGCGGGCCGTCGAAGAGCATGTGCGGCAGCGCTTCCTTCAGTTTGCGGCAGCCCTTGAGGATGATGCCGAGGCGCTTGACGGCCGCCTTCTGACCGACGACTTCCTTGAGGAGTTTCGGGCGCAGAGCGGCATCCCGCTGCTGATCGGTTTTGTCTTCGCCGGACGGGCCGACGACCGGTTCACGGGCCATGTCTGGCACCTCGTCTCAGGATTTCGTTGCGTAGATGCGTTGCAGGATCTCCTCGACCGACTTCGGCGGTTCCTCGCCGAGCAGCGCCTTGTCGAGCAGAATACGGGCCTCGGCCGGGTTGTTGCCCAGAGCCATCAGGGCGAGGTAGGCATCCTCGATGATTGCCGCATCGACCGCCGTCGTGCCGCTCAGGGCTTCACCCCCCTCCCCTTCGGCGCTGGTCGATGCGAAGGAGAAGCGCGTCACCTTGCGGCGCAGCGTGGCGATGATCTGCTCGGCTCCCGCTGGGCCGATGCCGGGCAGGGTCGTCAGCCATTTGGGGTCCTGCCGCTGGATGGCGTCGGCGATCTCCTTGATCGGCCGGACCATCGCCTTGAGGGCCTTCTTCGCACCGATCTTGTCCACGGTGCAGAACAGGTCGAAGAAGTCGAGTTCCGCCTCGCTGGGAAAGCCGATCAGACGCGGCACCACTCGGCCCTGCATCGGGTTACCGTCGAAGAAGTGGACCGTGTGCAGCGTGATTTCCTGACCGACGCGCAGCTGGAGCGCCCGGCGGACGAACTCCGGCACGAGAACCTGATACTCGAACGGCCCGGCCTGGAGACGGACCTCCTCGTCCAGGACGCGGGTCAGTTTTCCGGTGATGCGGGTAATCACGGTACGCCTCCAGGCGACAGACGCAGGTGGTAGAACAGGCAGAGCGCCGCGGCCAGGGCGTCGGCGACATCGTTCGGTTCGGGAAGTCGGGTCAGGCCCAGTTCGCGCAGCATGGCGAACTGCATCTGTTCCTTGGTCGCTCGCCCACTGCCGGTGATCGTTTTCTTGATCCGGGCTGGTGGATAGCTCGTCACCTCGAGGTCGCGCTGCGCCGCTGCCAGGAAGATCACGCCGCGCGCATGGCCCATCAGGATCGCCGTCCGTGGATGATCGTAGTGGGAGAACAACTGCTCGACGGCCACGCGCTGGGGCTGAAACTCGTTCAGCACCTCGACTATACCATCGTACAGTACGCGAAGACGGCTGGCGAGGTCGGTTGAGCGATTTGGCGAGGTGCGGATGAAGCCGGCCTCGCAGACATGGGGCGAACCGTCCCGGTTCTCCAGGACGGCGTAGCCGGTGACCTGGAGGCCGGGATCAATACCCAGAACACGGCGCGGGGTGTCATTCATGGACGTACAGTAGCAACCTGCTCCAGGGGTGCAAGGCCGGTTGCGGAGGCGGCGTCAGCCACCGCCCTGCGAGCGGCGGAGTTGCTCTTCCAGTTCGCGGAGGCGTTGTTCCATCGCACGCTTGGCTTCTCGTTCTCGCGCGAGATCGTCCTCGGCCTGCTGGCGGGCGGTCTCGGCTTCTCGTTTCTCCGTCGCTGCTTGCTGGCGCTCGGCTTCGGCTTGCTGACGCTCGGCTTCGGCTTGCTGGCGTGCGTCTTCGGCTTGCTGGCGTCTCGTCTCCGCTACCAGGCGTGCCGTTTCGGCTTCCTGGCGAGCGGCTTCCGCTTCTTGTCGTTTCGCTTCCGCCTCCCTTCGGCCTGCCGCTTCATGCCGCCGCAGATCGCCCTCCTGTTCCAGGAGAGATTCCAGTTCTCCGACTCGTTGCTCGAACGCCTCGATCTGCGCGAATAACTGGGGCGTCTCCTCCAGCCGGCGGCTCTGTCGGTCGTACACCCAGACGCGATTCTGTTCAATCCCGAGGCTGACGCCGAGTTGGGGCAGTCGGACCCGGCCCTGCTCATTCGGCGGCACCTGCCGGTAGCCGTCGCCGGCGAGGCGGAGTACGAGCAGAACCACCGCGTCGCCGGATTCGCCCGCCTGGCGATCAACGATGACGTAGACCGGGACGCCGGCCCGTTGGTAGAACCCACGTTTGATGTCGAGGTCGTTCCGGCGCGTGTCCGGCGAGGTGACCTCGGCCACGAGGAGTGGACAGCCTTGCTCGGCCAGGTAGAGCGTGCCACGGTCGCCGGTCCATTCCGGGATGTCGTCAATGACGGCGACATCCGGGCCGAGCGGTTCGACGCCGAGCAGATCGAAATCGATCCGATGGTCGGCGAAGACATGAACCGCGGGTCGCTCCTGGAGGAACGCCCGAAACGCCTCGCGCAGGTAGATCATATCCCGGACATGAGGATCGGCCTGCACGACGAAATCCTCCTCCTGGGGAAAGAGCAGATCGCGTTCCGTCAGTGGCACCTTGCGCGAAGTCTCCTGGCCGTCTGGGCCGACCTCGCGGACGTTGCGCCAGCCGAGTCGGAACGGATCCTCCGTCGCGGTCGTCGGGTTGCTCATCCCAACCTCCTCTGGATAGCCCGGTCACAACAGCAGTTGCAGATAGACCACGTCAAGCCACCGGCCGAACTTGTATCCCGTCTCGCGGAAATGGGCCACGCGCACGAAACCGAGCGTCTCCTGCAGGGCGATGCTGCCGGGATGCTCCGTGCAGGCTCCGCCGACAAGAACGTGATGGCCGGCCGCCCGGGCTCGTTCGATCAGGTCGGCCAGCAGCGCCCGGCCGAAGCCCCGACGGTGGCAACCCTCACGGACGTAGACTGACGCCTCCACCGAGTGGGCGTACCCCACGCGCGGTTTCCACGGCGAGAGGGAGCCCCAGCCGACGACCTTGCCGTCCGTCTCGGCGACTGTGACCGGGTGGAGCGGCGAGCGATTCTGGAACCACGCAAGCCGCTCGGCTTCCGTGTCGGGTTCGAGCTGGAACGTCGCCGTGGACGTGGCGACGTAGTGGTTGTAGATGGCCCGGACCACGTCGAGGTCGTCGGACCGGCCAGGCGAACCGTCACCGCGTTGCTCATCGCGTCAGCCCTCCGGCTGTGAACGGCGGAGTTGCTCCTCCAGGTCACGCAGGCGTTGTTCCAGGGCGTTTGTCTGCGCCTCGGCGTGGCGGCGGGCCTCTTCCTCCCGTGCCAGACGTTCGACTACCTGACGGAGGGCGAGGTCCTCCTCGAGTCGTTCTCCGATCTGGTCCAGCAGGAAACGCAGCCGTTCATTCCAGGCGACCGCATCTTTGACCCGCTGCTCTACCTCCTCTACCTGCGCCCAAATCCGAGGCATCTCCTCCACCCGCTTCCCGGCAGCATCGTAAACGCAGGAAAGCCCCCCCTCTAAACCAATGGCCAGCCCCAAAGGGCGCAGGGTAACTCTCCCTTCCTCGGCATGGAACGCGACTGTGTAGCCACCGTCGCCGAGACGAAAGACGATCATTTCCGTCCCCCGTCCCGCCTGGTGATCGACAACAGCGTAGAACGGCACGCCAGCACGCGCGTACAACTCCCGCTTGACACCCAGATCGATCGAACGTGTCGATGGCCAGGTGATCTCGACAACCAGCAGCGGCCGGCCCTGCTCCGCCAGGTCAAGCGTCCCGCGGGTGCCGTCCCATTCGGGAAGGTCATCGACCACCAGAATGTCCGAGCCCAGTGGCTCTACGCCGAGGACAGCAAAATCGACCCGGTGGTCGGCGAAGACGTGGATCTCCGGGCGCTGGTGCAACAGGGTCTGCAGCGCCGCACGAAGGTAGCACACATCCCGCGTGTGCGCCTCACCCCGCACGACAAAGTCTCCCTCCTGCGGGAACAGCAGGTCGCGCTCGGTCAGCGGCACCTGACGCACCGTCTCCTCCCCGTCCGGGCCAACCTCGCGAACGTAACGCCAGCCGAGGCGGAACGGATCTTCCGCAACGGCCGGTGTGCGATTCTCGCTCATGGGGCTCCTCCCTCGGGATGATCTCACGCCCGCCGCCAGACGGTGCCACCGGGCCGATCCTCGACGACGACGCCCAGCGCTTCCAGACGCTGACGAATCGCCGTCGCCTGGTCGAACAGGGCCTTCTTGACCG
>CAYYJM010000008.1:40052-50464 GCA_964471755.1 uncultured Alcaligenaceae bacterium | reverse complement strand
TATCGCAGCTTACGCAAACAAACCCTCTCCTGACAGACTTTTTCAGCAGTCTCTCAGGGGAGGGGGAGCCGACTCCGTGCCGTCAATCCGTGGTCGCCGACGCGGTCTTGTTCTCGGCGTTGAAGGCGTCGATGAGCGGCCAGAGAACATCGACCTTGGGGTCCCACAGATCGCCGATGAGCAGATCGGTCAGGTAGCCCTTCATGTCCGGATGCTTGCGAATGAAGCGGCCGAAGCTGAACCCCTCGTAATACTCGATCACCAGGCGGCGCATCCGTTCCATGCCGCGGAGGTAGTCCTGCTCCCAGGCCCCCAGTACGGCGGCTGACGTGTCTCCCTTCGCGAGCCCCGCACAGATCGTGTCGGCGGCCAGCTGGCCCGACTTGAGAGCCAGGCACACCCCCGACGAGTAGAGCGGGTCGAGGAACCCGAAGGCATCGCCGATCAGCACCCAGTTGTTGCCGGCCAACTGCTTCGACTTGTAGGTGTACTCCTTGGCGGCAAAGAACTCGGCGCACTGCTTGCCGCCCGCGAGACGCTCCTTTACGGCCGGGCAGCGCTCCACCTCGCGATGGTAGATCGCATCCAGATCCTTCAGGCCGGTCTTGAACATCTCGTCGTAGTCGGCCACCACGCCGACACTGACCCGATTGTCGTGCAACGGGATGTACCAGAACCAGCCCTTTTTGCCCTTCGTCTGCGCGACCAGGGTCGCCCCCTCGTCCTGCCCGACGCCGCGCCAGACGTCGGCCCAGTAGGTCCAGACGGCCGCCTTCTTCAGTTTCGGATCCAACACGCGCAGACCGAACTTGTTCTGAATGACCGAACTCTGGCCGCTGGCATCCACGACGACACGGGCCGCGACATCGTGTTCCTGGCCGTCTTCCGTCCGCACCCGGACTCCACACGCGCGATCCCCGTCAAACAGGACATCAACGACCCGGGTCGCCTCATGGACGGCGACGCCATGTTCGCGGGCGTTCTCGATCAGCATCTGGTCGAAGTCCTGGCGGAAGACCTGCCAGGTCTGCGACGATTCCTGTGGCTTGTGTTCCCAGAAATAGAACGGGGCGGACAGGCGGCCCGCCTCGTTGATGAACTGGACGCTGTACTTCTTGATGAGCCGGCTGGCCTTGAGCTTGCCGAGCAGATTGAGCCGTTGCAGGACCCAGTACGTTTCCGGAATCAGCGATTCGCCGATGTGGAACCGGGGGAACCGCTCGCGCTCAAAGAGCGTGACCGAGCGGCCCTGCTGCGCAATCAAGGTGGAGGCGGTCGAGCCAGCTGGCCCGCCGCCGATAACAACAACGTCCGTCGAGGTAGCGATCATCACCGAGATTCCCGGGCGATTCCAGGGGACTCCAGACCCGCCCGATCCGGGCAGGCCAACTCTTCATTGGTAGACGTCTCAACGCCAGATGCTACCGGCTTCCTCGTGCGGCGAGCGCAGTTTCTGGAGCAGGTGGCGGAGTTGTTGCAATTCCATCTCGTCGAGGTGGCCGAGTTGGTTGTGGTAACACTCGCTCAGGGGCTCGGCCAGATCCTTGAGCAGGTCAAGGCCCGCCTGGGTGATGCCGACCCGGACGACGCGGCGATTCTCGGCCTGGCGCTCGCGAACGACCAGATTACGATTCTCCAGTTTGTCCAGAATGCGCGTGATGTCGGGGGCTCGCGAGATCAGCCGACTGGCAATGGCCAGCGTCGGCAGCGTGGACGGATGCTCGGCCCGCAACAGACGCAGGACGTTGTATTGCTGGGCCGTTAGCTCGTAGCGCTGAAAGAACTCTTCTTCCAGCGCCCGCAGGCGGTCGTAGGTCCGCCACAGGGCCAGGTAAACTTCCTGCTGCAGGGAGTCGAAGCGCGGTTGCTTCTCGGTTCTCTCGCGAATCTTTTCGGCAGTTTCAGGCATGGGGAGTATACCTATCGCGGGGAAAGGCGGTGTCTCGGCGGGTATCCACGGTGGATGTGCCAGTCGCCAGAAACACCAGGGAATACGGGACTACAGGCGAACGGCCGGGTCAGGGGTCGGGCCGGTCGCGGAGAATGGCGATCAGACGAGCGTGCAAGTGGGGATTGGCCGCCACGCAGTCACTGGCGAAGGGATCGGCCGGACTGCCATCCGCCCGGCTCAGAACGCCGCCCGCCTCCAGGACCAGGGCATATCCTCCGGCCACGTCCCAGGGGAAGTTGTCGAACGCCCAGTAGCCGTCGTAACGACCGGCGGCGAGGTAGGCCAGGTTCAGGGCCGTCGATCCCGTCCGCCGCAGGGCCCGGGCGTGATAGGAGAAGTAGCGCCACCAGTCGAGGGTCTGCTCGTGACCGCGCAGGTCCGGCGGGAAGCCGGTGGCCAGCAGAGCATGACCGAGATCCTCCGTCGCGCTGACCTGCAAGCGTCGCTCGCCCAGGTACGCCCCGTGCCCCTTGGCCGCTCGAAAAAGTTCGTCATGGCGCGGATCGAAGACCACGCCGACCAGCGGTTCGCCCTGATGCACCAGACCGATGGAGACACAGTACAGCGGCACGTCATGCACGTAGTTCGTGGTGCCGTCGAGTGGGTCCACGATCCAGGTCGGCGCTCCGTCCGCATCGATACGCCGCTTTCCCGAAGTCGAGCCGTCGTCTTCCTCGCCGAGAAACTGGTGCGTCGGAAAGCGGCCTTGCAAGTAGGACAGGATCGCCTGCTGGGAGCCGACGTCCGCATCGGTGACCAGGTCGGCTCGACCCTTCTCGCGCGCCTGGACCCGGCCACGAAACGATTCGAGGACGGCCGCTCCCCGGCGGGCCGCCTCGCAGGCCGCTTCCAGAAATACCAGCAGTTCAGGCCGCGCCGCCGACATCCTCTGCCCCTTGCATTCGGTGATGGTCGTTCATCGGGCCCCCTCTTCCTCGAAGCGGATACTGCCGTCGAAACGCGGGACAAGGACCGTCTCGGCCGGATAGCCAAAGCCGCCGGACTGCCCCTTCGGCAGTTTCTCCAGGCGGTAGAAAACCGTCAGGCTCCCCTCGCGCGGAGTCGTCCGCGTGATGGTGAGCCGTTCCACGTCCGTCCGCAGACCGATGGCCACACAAACGACCATCTGTCTGTTCCAGTCGATCGCCGGGACGCGCAGTTCGCGTTCGAGCCAGCGCGTGGCGGCCTCCTCGGCCGTGGTCCGGCCCAGCGGAATCAGCGGCGCGGCCTGTGTCCCCGAACGCATGACAAAGGTCTGCACCGGCCGCATCAACCGGCGAGCCGAAGGCGGCTGCCAGAGACTCCGGGCCAGGATGCCGTCGCGTCCAACGGCACCGGCGACGGTCAAGCGCTCGATCCGGGCCGGCCATAATCCCTGCTCGGTCATCTTTCCGAGAATCCGAACTCGCTGGCCGGCAAAGGGGCCGAGGTCTGCAATCGCCCGTGGCAGATGGAGGAAGCAGGGCCGCACCTCGCCGTCGCCCTCCGCGATCCGTAACCGAAACTGCCCCGGTCCTCCTGGACGGGGCACGAACTCCAGCGGTCCCTCATAGCGGGCCTCAATCGCCGTCACGGCCCGGTACGCCTCGTCGCCGGCAAAAAGGACCAGGACGTCCGGATTTGTTTCCGGAACCGGAGCAGCCAGCAACAGAGACACGGCGAGGAGTGAAACCATGCCCGTGAAGTCTCGCGGTTGACGTTACCATTCGTTTAACGGGGATTATTGTGCGCGATGAGGAGCCGTCGCACAACAGTTTGTCGAAAAAAAATGTTGAACTCGGATCGATCGTCGGTTCTGATCCGAGCCCGCCGTGTCGCGGGCTCGGACCTCCTTCGCTCCTGATCAGGGACAGTCGAGCAGGTAGACCGTCCCGTTGGCGTTGGCGGTCACCACCTGTTTACCGTCCGGGGTGAAGATCGCCATCCGGCAGAATGGGTTGTCCTTCAGATACGGCTGCTGGAAGTCCCATGAGCGGAGTTCCTTGCCGGTCGCGGCGTCGCAGAGCTTCAGCACGTTCTCGCCGCCCAGCGTGACGAATCGCTGGCCATCAGGGGACACCGCCATGCCGACCAGCGGTCGCGAATGGGCCATGAGGTCGTGCTTGACCTGTCGGCCGGTCGGATCGGCGACCTTCACCTTGCCGGTCCCATCCGTGACGAGCAGCACCTGCCGGCCCGAGCCGATGGCGAGATCGACGACCTTCTCGGGCTGCACCGGCCAGTCGCCGGCCGGGACGCGCTCCTTCTTGTCGATGTCCCACACCCGCACGGACCCATCCTTCGTGCCGACGACACAGGTCTTGCCGTCCGACGCGAAGGCGACCGCGGAGAGTTGATTCTTTTGCTCATGAAGGGAGAGCGTGTTGATCACCTTGCCCGTGTCGGCATCGCAGGTCAGGACCGTCTCGTTGAGCATCCAGCCGCGGAACGTCCGGTCGTCTGCTCCGGGAGCCAGCAGCAGGACCAGATTCACCGGATCGGGCTCGACACTGCGCAGCAATTTGCCCGTGGTCGTGTCCCAGATGCGAACCTTCCGGTCCGCTCCGGAGGAGATGAGCTTCTTGCCATCGCGCGTGAAGGTCAGGGCGTTGATGTTCTCGCTGTGGCCGCTGAACAGGAACAGTTCCTTGCCCGTCGCCCGTTCCCACAGACGGACGGTGCGATCGGCCGAGCCCGTGGCGATCAGGCGGTTGTCCGGACTGACGGCGACCGCCAGGATGGCCCGACTGTGACCATAGCCAGCCGACCCTTCCTGGCCGCCGAGTTCCCAGAGCCGCAGACTCGAATCGACGCTGCCGGACAGCACGAAGTGGCCGTCCGGACTGAAGCAGACGGTGCTGACCCAGTCGGTGTGGCCACGGAAGGTCCGCACCTCGGCCCGGCTCTTGTAGTCCCAGAGCTTGACCATCTGGTCACCGCTGCCCGAGGCGATCAGTCGGCCGTCCGGGCTCCAGGCCAGGCAGCCGATGACGCCCGTATGACCGCTCAGCTTCAGCGGCGATCCTCCGGCGACCGGCCAGACGAGAATCTGCAGATCGCTGCCGCAGGAGGCGAGCATCTGCGCATCCGGCGAGAAGGCGATCGCCGCGATCGCGGCCGTGTGGCCGACGAAGGTCCGCTCCGGCTTGAAGGTCGTCGTCTCGATCAGGGAGATGACGTGATCGTTGCCGGCCGAGGCGATGTGCTTGCCATCGCTGCTCCAGGCGACGGCAGCGACGACCGACCGGGGATGCGTCAGCGATTGCAGTTCCTTCCCCGTCGCCGTCAGCCACACCTTGACGGTGCGATCGGTCGCGCCGGAGACGATCTTCGTGCCGTCGGGACTGAAGGCGACGGCCGTCACGGCTCCGTTGTGGCCGGTGAAGGTGCGCTCCTCGGCTCCCGTCTCGGAGTTCCACAGCTTGAGCGTCTTGTCGCCGCTGGCCGAGACGAGGTACTTGCCATCGGGACTGTAGGCGACGGCGGTGATCGGCGATTGGTGACCGGCGAGCTGCTTCGTCTCCTTCAACGTGAGCGGATCCCAGAGCCGAACGAGCCGGTCGGCTCCGCCCGAGGCGATCTGTTTGCCGTCCGGCCGGAAGGCTCCCCACCAGATGGCTCCCTGGTGGTTGCCCACCAGCCGATTCTGCTCGGCCAGGCCGAGTTCCCACAGCCGCACCGTCCCGTCGGCGCTGGCCGAGGCGAGCCGCTGGCCATCCGGCGTGAAGGCGAGCGAGCGAACCTCCTCGGTGTGGCCCTGCAATGTGCGGAACGACTGACCGTTCGCCAGATCCCACAGACGGATCGAGTGATCGGTCGAGCCGGTGGCCAGAGTCTTGCCATCGGGCGAGACGGCGACCGCGACGACGCTGCTGGAATGGCCCTCGAAGGTCTGCTTGACTCCGCCATCGGAGGCGCTGATGAGCAGGGCATGGTTCGGCTCCGAGCCGCCCAGGATGAGACTCTGACCGTCCGGCGTGAAGGCGACGGCGAACGGCGTGCCGCGGAAGCCCGCCGTGGTTCGCAGCTTGACGCCACCACTGGCAGCGTCGAACACGGCCACCTGCCGATCGCCGCTGACCAGGGCGACGAAGCGGCCATCCTTCGAGTAGGCGACCTGGTGAATGATGTAGGTCTGGCCCGGCAGATTGTGCCGGATCTGGCCCGAGGCGACATCGTGGATTCGCAGCCGTTTGTCGTTGCCCCCGGAGGCGACGAACTTGCTATCGGGGCTCCAGGCGAGGGTCTTGATGAACTCGTCGTTTCCGCCGAGCGTCTTGATGTCCTTGCCGTTGCTCGGGTCCCACACGCGAATGGCGGTGTCCTCGCCGGCACTGGCGATCATCTTGCCATCGGGGCTGAAGGCGACGGTATGGACCTTGCCGGCGTGCCGGGCGTAGTGAACGATCTCGCGGCCGTTGGCCAGGTCCCAGACCTTGACGACGCCATCATCGCCGGCGCTGGCGAGGCGTTTGCCGTCGGCCGAGATGGCCACCGCTTCCACGCCGGCCGGGTGGCGGAGGCGGCCATCGCCGAGGATGCGGCTGGTGTGTTCGGGCACGCTGGGCGCGACGTTCGGCAGCGACCAGCGAGCGCGGCGAATCGTGTCGCGGGCCTCGATGAGTCGATTGGTGGCGAGGGCGGCCTCGGACTGTTTGGCCAGGGCGTCGGCGCGCTGGAGCCATTCCGGCGAGAATTTGCCGGCGACGCTCTCGGCCTCCTTGCGTTCGGCCTGATAGGTTTGCTGCAGTTCCTTGATCTGCTCGACCGTCGGCGGCTGCGTCGCTGGCATGGGTTGCTGGGCCGGCAGCAGGGAGCCGACCAGCAGCATGCCGAGGGCCAGGAGCGGAACCAGGGCCGCGATCGGCCGCACACGCTTGTTCATGGTGGAACTCTCGGAGCAAGGACCATCTCGGGACGAACCCTTAGTATACGGGCGTCCGGAGCGGCCCATCAAGACGTTTCAAGGGATGTGACGATGCCGACGCTGACGCTGCTGACCTCGGGAACCTGGACGCTGCGGGTCGATCGGGGCCGACCCGGTTCGCGCAGTCTCGGGGTGCCCATCGGCGGCGCGGCCGATCGCCGATCGCTGGCTCTGGGCAACGCCCTGCTCGGCAATCCAGCCGACGCCCCGGCCCTGGAAGTCGCCCTGACCGGCCCGACCGTCGTTGCCGACGCTCCCCTCGCCGCCGTGGTCCTGGGCGCTCCGTTCGATCTGGAGGCGGCCGGGCTCTCGCTGCGGATCGGCAAGACGTTCACCCTGCCGTCGGGTGTGCCGCTGGCGATATGCGGCACGGCACACGGTGTGCGGGCCTACCTCTGCCTCGCCGGCGGCATCGATGGCCCGCGCATCCTCGGCAGCGTCTCCTCGCTCGCCCAGCTCCGTGCGGGCGACACGCTCTCCGTCCAGGCCGCGACGACGACTCCGCACTTCGCCGAGCTTCCCCTGCGCATCCCGGCTCCGGACGAGGTCGTCGTCCTGCGTGTTCTGACCGGCAGCCATGCCGAATGGTTCGACCTGACGACGTTCTTCGCGACGCCGTTCACCGTTGGGCCGCAGAGCAATCGCATGGGCCTTCGCCTGAACGGGAGGCCGCTCGTCGTGCCATCGCGTGAGCTGGCTTCCGAGCCGGCCTGTCCCGGTACGATCCAGGTGCCAGGCGATGGTCAGCCGATCGTCCTGGGAATGGACTGCCAGACGATCGGCGGCTATCCACGGATCGCTCACGTCATCCGGGCGGACCTGGATCTGCTCGGTCAGCTGCGGCCCGGAATGCGGGTGGCGTTTCGTCGCGTCTCGCTGGTCGAGGCGGAGACCCTGGACCGTGCGGATCGTGCCGAGGTGGACTCGTGGACAAGACGCCTGCGGACAGTGGCCGGGTCGTTCCACTAGAATCTCTCCCAGCGCTTCCGTTGGGTGTGACAAGCCTTCCGGGAGGGTTCGGCCCGGCATAAATGCCGGGCCTGGGAAGGTAAGCCCGGTGAACCGGGCTCTCCGAAGAGCCTGGTTTACCAGGCTTCGCCACGGAGCCCCGGCATTTATGCCGGGGCGGACCTCCCCTCCCGGATAATGTGCCACAGCGCTTCCGTTCCTGCCGCTTTACGAGAACGACCATGCCGAAGGTTCTGATCGCACCGAGCGTCCTGGCCCGCCTCAATGGCGATTTCGCCCGCGTCCTGCAAAAGGCCGGCTTCACCCTCGTCTACCCGGCGCGGGCGGCCATGCTCACCGAGAAGGAACTGCACGACATCCTTCCCGGTGTCGAGGCGTCGCTGGCCTCGTCGGAGCCGTACACGCCGGCCATCCTCGAAGCCTATCCCGATCTGAAGGTCATTGCCCGCGTCGGTGTTGGCTACGACGCCGTGGACGTGCCCGCCGCCACGCGCCTGGGCAAGGTCGTCACCATCACGCCGAACACGAATCAGGGTTCGGTCGCCGAACACACCTTCACCCTGATGCTCGCCCTGGTCAAGCACCTCGTCCCGCAGCACCTCGGCACCAAGGAGGGCCGGTGGCCGCGCGGCACGAATCTGCCCCTGCGCGGTCAGACGCTCGGCCTGGCCGGCATCGGCCGGATCGGCAAGGCCGTCGCCACGCGCGCCCTGGCCTTCGAGATGAACGTCATCGCCTACGATCCGTATCCCGATCGCGAATGGGCCGCGCGTCATGGCGTCACGATCGTCTCGAAGGAGGATCTCTTCCGCCAGGCCGACTTCCTCAGCCTGCATCTGCCGATGACGGTTGAGGCCCGCTACCTGGTCAACAAGCAGACGCTCGCTCTGATGAAGCCGACGGCGTTCCTGCTCAATACCTCGCGGGGGGGCCATGTCTGCGAGGCCGACCTGATCGCGGCTCTGACGACGGGCAAACTGGCCGGGGCCGGCCTCGACGTCTTCGAGACGGAGCCGTGCCTCAAGAACGTGCTGTTCGATCTGCCCAACGTGGTCCTGACGCCGCACGCCGCCGGCGTCGATACGCGCAGCCGGGATGACATGGCCCGCTCCGCCGCCGAGGCGATCGTCAGCCTCTGGAAGGGTGACTGGCCGGCCGAGAAGATCGTCAACCCGGAGGTGAAGGACGTCTTTTCCTGGTCCGGCAAGAAGGCGTAACTCATGGCGACTCCTGTCGTTCTGATTGCCGGCGACGGCATCGGCCCCGAGGTGACCGGGGCGATGCAGACCGTCGTCGATGCAGCTGGTGCGCGCATCCAGTGGATCGCGGGCCATGCCGGCCTCGACGCCGTCGAGCGCTTCGGCGACCCGCTTCCCGAGGCGACACTCGATCTGATCCGCAAGTATCGCGTCGCCATCAAGGGCCCCTGCACGACCCCGGTCGGCAAGGGCTTCCGATCGATCAACGTCCGTCTCCGCAAGGAACTGGACCTGTACGCCAGCGTCCGGCCGGTGCAGACGCTGCCGGGCATCCGGGTGCCGTACGACCATGTCGATCTGATCGTCGTCCGCGAGAACACCGAGGGTCTGTACGCCGGGCTGGAACACGTCGTGATCCCCGGCGTGGTCGAGAGTCTGCGGCTGATCACGCGCCCGGCCGCCGAGCGGATCGTCCGCTACGCCTTTGAACTGGCTCGTCAGAAGGGCCGACGTCGGGTGACGTTCTGTCACAAGGACGATGTCATGCCGCTGTCAGACGGTCTGTTCCTGGACGTGGCTCGCGAGGTGGCCGACGACTACCCGTTCCTGGAGTTCCAGGAGATGCACGTCGATCGGCTCTGCCTGGAACTGGCCCTCGATCCGACGCGGTATGACGTGCTGGTGATGGAGAATCTGTTCGGCGACGTGCTGAGTGATCTGTGTGCCGGTCTGGTCGGCGGTCTGGGTGTGGTGCCGGGGGCGAATCTCGGGGCGAAGTACGCCGTCTTCGAGGCGGTCCACGGTTCCGCTCCGGACATCGCCGGTCAGGGCAAGGCCAACCCGATCGCGGTGCTGCGCTCGGCGGCGATGCTGCTGGATTACATCGGTCAGCCGCAGGTGGCCGCGAAGATCGAGCGTTCCGTGCGGACGACGTTGCAGAAGGCCGTCGGCCTGACGCGCGACCTGGGCGGCACCGGCACGACGGCGACGATCACCGAGCAGCTCGTCGCGAATCTGTGAGTCGAGCGACCGGCAGTCATGGGGCGTCGGCTCCAGCTCGTCTGCGGAACATGAACGGCATTTTATCTTCGCTTCACGGTGGGTTTACGTCTCCGGGGTAGGATGATTTCGTGGTGAGTGAATCGCTCGATCTTTACCCAACGGAGGTTGATCATGGTAGGTACGCAGGGTGTCGTGGCGGTGGCGTGTGCGGTTCTGCTGGCGATCCAGAGCCCGGTCCTGGGTGGAGAGGACATCCCCGTGGCGTCGCTGCCGGCGGCAGTGACGAAGGCCGTCCAGGCGAAGTTCCCCAAGGGCGAGATTCTGGAAGCCGAGAAGGAGATGAAGGCCGGCCAGCTCCAGTATGAAGTCGAGATCCGCAGCGAGG
>CAYYJM010000008.1:10861-40042 GCA_964471755.1 uncultured Alcaligenaceae bacterium | reverse complement strand
GCGAGGGCAAGAAGTACGAGATCGATGTCTCTCCGGAGGGCAAGATTCTGAAGGTCGAACAGGACGACTGATCGGCTCGGGTTGATTCGTTTTCTGACCCAGCCCGAGCATCAGAGACAGTCCGGCATTGTTCTGGCTGGTCTCACTTTTTTGGACTGCGGCGATTCTTCGCCGCTCTGACTTTCTGACTTTCTGGCTCGGTCGCTCGTCAAAGTGAGAAAGCCAGAGCGGCGAAGAATCGCCGCAGTCCAAAAAAGTCAGAAAGTCAGAAAGGTAGACAGCCTCTCGCGCTCGGGCTCTGGAGCCCGAGTACATGGTTGTCATTCCGGCCCGGCTCGGCTATCCTCGGAACATTCGTTCTCCCGCGTTCCGCCGAGGTTCTGCCGATGCGTCCCGTCTTTCGCTTCGCGATGCCGCTCGCCGGTGTGCTGCTTCTGGGCCTGCTCGCGACCGGCCAGCCAGGCAACCCCAACGTCATCGAGACGGCACCGCTCAGCCCGGCCGACGAGGTCAAGCAGTTTCAACTGCCGCCGGGCTTCGTCGCCCAGCTCGTCGCCGCCGAGCCGGACATCGACAAGCCGATGAACCTCGCCTTCGACGATCGTGGCCGACTCTGGGTCACCTGCTCCGTCGAGTATCCGTACCCGTCGCGGGCCGAGAACCCGCGTGACCGGATCGTCATCCTCGAAGACTTCGGCCCCGATGGCAAGGCCCGCAAGGCGACGACGTTCACCACCGGCCTCAACATTCCCATCGGCCTCCTACCGCTGCCGGGCACGAAGAATCCTGCCGGGCTCGTTCACAGTATTCCGAGCATCCTGTCCGTCCGCGACACGAACGGCGACGGCAGGGCCGACGAGCGGTCCATCGCCATCAAGGGCTTCGGTTCCGACGACACGCACGGCATGACCAGCGCGTTCACCCTCGGCGTCGATGGCTGGGTCTACGCCTGCCACGGCTACCGCAACACGTCGAAGGTGGAGGGGAGTACGCCGCCGGCGGTGACGATGAATTCGGGCAACACCTACCGCTTCCGGCCGGACGCCAGCCGGGTCGAGCAGTTCACCTGGGGCCAGGTCAACCCGTTCGGCCTCGCCTTCGATCCACGCGGCTACCTCTACTCGGCCGACTGTCATAGCCGACCGGTCTACCAGCTCATTCGCGGCGCGTACTACCCGAGCTTCGGCAAGCCGCACGACGGCCTCGGCTTCGCCCCGGAGATGTGCAAGCACGATCACGGCTCGACGGCTATCTGTGGCGTCGTCTACTACGACGCGGACCAGTTCCCGGCCGAGTACCGCGATCGGCTCTACATCGGCAACGTCATCACCAACCGGATCAACTTCGATCGCGTCGCCTGGCACGGCACGTCGCCCGTCGCCGAGGCCCGGCCGGACTTCCTGATCAGCAAGGACCCGTGGTTTCGCCCCGTGGACATCAAACTCGGGCCGGACGGGGCGCTGTATGTCGCCGACTTCTACAACTGCATCATCGGCCACTACGAGGTGCCGCTGAATCATCCGAAACGGGACCGACATCGCGGCCGGATCTGGCGCATCATCTACACCGGCGAAGAGGCGAAATCGGCCGTCGATCCCCGACCCAATGCCTCCGGAGCGAAGTCGGTCGATCTCGTCGCCGACCTGGCGCATCCGAACCTGACGGTGCGGATGCGAGCGACGAACCTGCTCGCCGGCCGCAAGGGCGATGACGCGACGGGCCGGTTGCAAGACCTGCTGCTCGGCAAGGAGAAAGCGGGCGATTCCTGGTCCGCCGCTCATGCCGCCTGGGTGCTGGAGCGGCGCGGCGAACTGACCGATGGTCTCCTGGCGAAGTGCGTCGGTCATGAGCTGGAAGCGGTTCGGACGCAGACCGGCCGGCTTCTCGCCGAGCGCGAGAAGCTGACCGACGGGAATCGCAAGCAGGTTCACGCCTTGCTCGCGGACAGGAGCCCGCACGTCCAGCGTGCGGCGACCGAGGCGGCGGCCCGGCATCCGGGAGCGGACCATCTCCGACCGCTGCTCGACCTGCGTGCCACCGTGCCCGATCTCGATACGCACCTGCTGCATGCGACGCGGATCGCTCTGCGGAATCAACTGCTCGACGGAGCCGTCTGGGACAAACTCGGCCGACTCGACGCGAAGGACGCGGCGGCCATCGCCGACGTGGCTCTCGGTGTGCGGAGCCCCGAGGCGGCGGCGTTTCTCGTCCGCGTTCTGCCGACACTGAAGCTCGAGGGACCACGACTGCTCGAGAGCATCCGTCATGCCGTTCGCTATGGGACACCCGAGATGGTCGAGAAGCTGGTGGCCTGGGCGAAGGCCGATCAGCCGGCGGATCGGCTGCGACAGGCGGCCCTGTTCAAGGCGGTCGAGAAGGGAGCGCAGGAGCGGGGTCAGCCGGTGCCGGCCGTGGCCCGGACCTGGGCGGCGGACCTCGTGCCCGGTCTGCTCGCGACGAAGGATGGTCGGGCCATCCAGGCGGCGGGCGAGATCATCGGTTCGCAGCGCCTGACCGAGGTGGCGACGAAACTCCAGGGGCTGGTAACGTCGCTGGAGACGCCGGAAGGAGCCCGCAGCGCAGCAGTGAGCGCACTGCTGGCTCTCGACCTGAACCGGTATGTCGGCCTGGTCGGCAAGGTGGTGGGCGATACCCGGCTGCCGATCGAGCAGCGTGAGCGCGTCGCCGAGGCGCTCGCCCGGGTGAACTTGCCGGTTTCGCGAACCCAGCTCGTGGCGGCCTTCGCGTCGGCACCGGCGCGGTTGCAGACGACCATCGCCGCGGCCCTGGCCAGCAGCAAGCCGGGAGCCGATACCCTGCTCCGGAGCGTGGAAGCCGGCAAGGCATCACCGCGTCTGCTGCGTGAGAAGGCCGTCGAGGTGAAGTTGCAGCAAGTCAACATCCCGAGATGGCAAGATCGTGTTGCAAAGCTCACGCGTGGCATCCCTCCGGCCGATCAGAAGGTGCAGGAACTGATCGCCCTGCGCGTGAAGGAGTATTCCAACGCGAAAGCCAACGCCGAGAAGGGCAAGGTCATCTTCACGAAGCACTGCGCGAACTGTCATCAGATCGGCGGCGAGGGAGCGAAGATCGGCCCGCAACTCGACGGTCTCGGCGTTCGTGGAGTCGAGCGCATTCTCGAAGATACGCTCGATCCGAACCGCAACATCGATGCGGCTTTCCGGGTGACGGTGTTGAACCTGAAGAATGGCCAGGTCGTATCAGGATTGGTGCTGCGCGAGGAGGGTGCGGTTCTCGTCCTGGCCGACAACCAGGGCAAGGAGGTGCGCGTCGCCAGGGGGGACGTCGAGGAGCGAGCCACGGCGACGCTGTCGCCGATGCCGGCGAATCTGCTCGATCAGATTCCGGAGGCGGACTACTACAACCTGCTGGCGTATCTTCTCGCCCAGCGGCCGAAGGAGTGATCACCACCGTGCGCATCTCGTTCGACGTGGATGACACGCTGGTCTGCTACCCGGTCACGACCCGCGAACCGGCGTTCTCCTGGCCGTGGCGCTGGTGGTATCCGGAACCACTCCGCCTCGGCACCCGCGACCTGATGCGCACCCTGATCCAACACGGCCATCTCCTCTGGATCTACACCACGTCACATCGGCCGCTCGGTTATCTCCGGCGTTGGTTTCGCTGCCTCGGCGTGCGTCTGGAAGGTGTTGTCAATCAGGATCGACACGAACAGATTGTCGGCCGGCGCGGACCATCGAAGTATCCGCCAGCATTCGGGATCGATCTGCACATTGACGACTCTCTCGGCGTCGAGGAAGAAGGCCGACGGCATCACTTCCGCGTGCTGCAACTGGACCCGGCCGATCCGGACTGGGCAGCGAAGGTGCTGGCGGCCGTGGGGTGATCACGCCGCCACGCCATCGATGAACCGCCGGCACTCCGGCAGCGCCGCCAGGAACATCTTGCCGTACTGCTTGGTCAGCACACGCGGATCGAAGATGACAACCAGGCCGCGATCGGTCGCCGTGCGGATCAGCCGACCGAAGCCTTGCTTCAACTTGATGATCGCCTGCGGCACCTGGTAGTCCATGAACGGATGACCGCCGGCCGCCTCGATCGCCTCCTGACGTGCGGCCAGCACGGGTCGATCCGGCACCGCGAACGGCAGCTTCGTGATGATCACGTTCACCAGCGCGTCGCCGGGCACGTCGACGCCCTGCCAGAAGCTGTCCACGCCGAACAGGACGGCCTTCGCCGTCGTGCGGAATCGGTCGAGCATCGCGCCTCGGGCCAGGCCATCGCCCTGGGTCAGGAGCGTGAAGCCCTCGCCCGTCAGCTGCGGCCGAAGGGCCTCGGCGGTCTTCTGCATCGCCGAGTAGCTCGTGAACAGCACGAACGCCCGGCCCTGCGTCCGACGCAGGTAGTCGGGCAACTTCGCCACGACGGCCTTTTCGTAGTCGGCCGGCCGTGTCGAGGGATCGGGCATCTGCCGATGCAGGTGCAGCTCGACCTGGGTCTTGTAGTCGAACGGACTGCCGAGCTGGAGCGTGGTGCTGGGCACCAGACCGAGCCGCGCCTGGACGTGCTGAAAGCCGGCCTTGCCGCCGCAGGAAAGCGTCGCGCTGGTGGCGATGACCGTCGGGCTGCGCGAGTAGAGCATCTCCTGCAAGGCCGGGCCGACCTCGATCGGAGCGCTGCACAACTCCAGTCGTGGCGTTCGGCCGCTGGTGATCGATTCGATCCAGTAGACCTGGCCGGGCAGGCCTTGCTTGAGCCAGAGATGGAGTTCGTTCCGCAGAGTGCCGGCCCTGGTCAGGGCGGCGGTGAACTCCATCTTGACCTCTTCTTCGAGGTTCTTGCTCGTCTCGGCGATGCGGCTGGCAAGCTTCTTCAGCTCCTCGGCGAGAACGTCCGGCACCGGCTCCGGCTGACGAACGCGGATGCTGTCCTGACGGGCCGCTCCGGGCCGGTTGTTGTCGCGTGGCTGTTTCGCGATCCAGACGCCGAGCGATGCAAAGAAGCGTTCCCCGGCCTGGCGGACAATCTCGACCTGACGGCGCGATTCGTCGTCACCGAAGAGGGCGAACAGGCCGCGCTGGTGCTGCGGCTGCCAGAGCTTGTTGCACAGCCAGTCGAGCGCTCCCTGGCCGAGGTGCAGACCGAGATGATCGGCCGCCACGTCCTCCAGAGTGTGGGCCTCATCGAAGATCACGGCGTCGTACTTCGGCAAGACGCCGATGCCATCCTCGGCCATCGAACGCAACTTCAGATCGGTGAAGAACAGGGCGTGGTTGACGATGAGCAGTTGCGCGCCGTTCATTTGCCGACGAGCCCGGAAGTAGAAGCACTTGCCGTACTCGGAGCAGTTGCTGCCGAGGCAGTTGGCACCATCACTCTCGACCAGTTCCCAGACGCTCGGGGCCGGCGTCAGCGGCAGATCCGACCGGCTGCCCTCGGTCGTGGTGCGCGACCACTGGCCGATGCGGATGAGCTGATTCTGATCGGGACCGGCAAAGAGCAGCGCCGACGCACGCTGCTGCGCGACGCGCAGCCGACGCAGGCTGAGGTAGTTCGCCCGTCCCTTGACGAGGGCGGCCTGGAACGGCTTCGGAAAGACGGTTTGCAGAAACGGTACGTCCTTGCGGAGCAGTTGCTCCTGTAGCGCGATCGTGTGCGTCGAGACGACGACCTTTCGGTCCGGTTTCTCCAGGGCGTGAAGGAGGGCGGGAACGAGGTAGGCAAAGGACTTCCCGGTTCCGGTTCCCGCCTCGACGATCAGGTGCTTCTTCTGCGCGAGGGTACGAGTGACCATCTCTGCCATGTCGAGTTGCTGAGGCCGGGCCTCGTAGCGCTCGAACCGCTGGGCGATGAGGCCGCCAGGGCCGAGGATGTCCTGGACCGTCATACCATTCCTCCGGGCACCGTTCGTGGTGTGTTGTATCATACCCGGAACAGTGGACGAAAGTGAAGGCGAGCCGCCAGCCCGGCCAGGGCGAAGGATCTTTGATGGACACCGCATTCTGGAGCCGGGCCCGCTCGGCGATGATGCTCGAACCAAGTACCGTCAACCTCAACACCGGATCGTACGGCCCCTGGCCGCGCTGCGTCTTCGATCGCGTGACAACCCTGCGTCAGCGGCTCGCCGAGGAGCCGATGGACTTCATCAACCGCCAGCTGCCGCCGCTGCTGTGGGAAGCTCGCGATCGCCTGGCCCGCTTCCTTCATGGCGATCCGCGTCGGCTCGTCTTCACGGTCAACGTGACCGCAGCGGTCAACCTCGTCGCTTCCTCGCTCCGACTGGCCGCACCGGGCGAGATCCTGCTGACCGATCACGAGTACGGTGCGATGCACTGGACCTGGGAGCGGGCCGCCCAGCGGCAGGGCCTGACGGTGCGCACGTTCGCTCTGCCGACTCGCACCGAGGAGCCCGGCGCGATCGTCGCGGCGGCCGTCGCGGCGATGTCCGCGCGAACCCGGCTGTTCTTCTTCTCGCACGTCCTGTCACCGACGGGCCTGGTGCTGCCCGCCCGTGAACTCTGCGCCGAGGCCCGGCGACGTGGCATTGTCACCGTCGTCGATGGGGCTCACGCTCCGGCGATGATCGATCTGGACGTGGAAGCGATCGGAGCGGACTACTACGGCAGCAACTGCCACAAATGGCTGCTCGCGCCGACCGGCACCGGCTTCCTCTACGCCCGGCCCGACGCCCTGGAACGCATCGCGCCGCTCCAGGTGAGTTGGGGCTGGCCGGTCCTCGATCGCACGCGTCAGGACGAACGCGATGAGTTCGGCTCGACGCCGCGCCTCCGACAGATCGAGTTCGAGGGGACGCGCGATGTCTGTCCCTGGCTGGCCGTGCCGACGGCGATCGACTTCCAGGAGCAACTCGGCCTCGCCGCGATCCGTGGTCGAATCGAGGAACTGGTGCAGTACACGCGGAAGGGGCTCGCGCTACCGCCGGAGACGCCAGCCCACCCGGCCCTGCACGGCTCGATGACCGCCTTCCGGCTGCCGGACGGGACCGACCTGGCATCACTGCGTCGCGGTCTGTGGGAGAAGCACCGCATCGAGGCCCCGGTGATCGAGAAGCCCGATCGGGCGATGATCCGCGTCTCGACCCACTTTTACACGACCGAGCGCGAGGTGGACCGACTCGCCGAGGCCCTGCGGGAATTGCTCACGGATGGCCCGAATCGAGATCGGTGATCGGCAGACGGATGAGGAACTCGCTCCCCTGGCCGAGGCCATCGCTTCGTGCCACGACGCTGCCACCGTGCAACTCGACCAGACTCCGCACCAGGGTCAGGCCGATTCCCAGGCCGCCCTGGGACCGGGCTCGCTCCTGCCGCACCTGGGTGAACATCTCGAAGACCCGCGGCAGCATCTCGGCCGAGATGCCAACCCCGTTGTCACGCACGGCGATGAGGATCTCACTCCCGTCACGACGTGCCGTCAACCAGATCCGCCCGCCCGGTTCCGTGTACTTGGCGGCATTGTTCAGCAGATTCGCGACCACCTGGGCGAGACGGAACGAGTCCGCTTCGAGGTGCGGCAGATCGGCCGGCACCTCGATGAGCAGTTCATGGCCGGCCGCGTCGATCAGCGGCTGGCTGATCTCCACCGCGCTGGTCAGGACGGTTTCCAGTCGAACCGGCGCACACCGCAGATCGATCTTGCCGCGAGTGATGCGCGACACCTCGAGCAGGTCCTCCACCAGCCGGACGAGGTGATCCACCTGGCGTTCCATCATGTCGAGGACGCCCTTGCGCGGGACGGCACCAGGGCCGGCGAGCTGAAGGATGGCCAGGGCATTTCGGATCGGCGTGAGCGGATTGCGCAGTTCGTGAGCGAGCGTCGCCAGGAACTCGTCCTTGCGTCGGTCGGCCTCCTTGAGGACCTCCTCGGCGTCGCGCTGAGCGGTGATGTCCGTGTTCGTGCCGAGCCAGCGCAGGACCCGGCCAAACTCGTCCCGGATCGGCTGGGCTCGGGACAGGAACCAGCGATAGGTGCCGTCCGCGCCGCGCAGCGGGAACGTGTCCTCCCACGGCGCACCACTCATGATGTGCCGGCGGAACTTCTCGACGACACGCTCGACGTGGTCGGGGTGATGGACCTTCTGCCAGCCCCAGCCGCGCACCTCCTCCAGGGTCGTGCCGGTGTAGTCGAACCAGCGGCGGTTGTACCAGAAGATGTCGCCGTTCTCATCGGCCATCCAGGCGAACGGAGCGATGTTGTCGGCCAGGGTCCGAAAGCGGTTCTCGCTCTCGAGCAGGGCGTGCTCGGTCCGCATGCGGTCGGTGATGTCAGTGCTGACACCGGTCAGCCGACGGGGCACGCCTCGACCATCGAGCAGCAGCTCGCCACGCGATTCGAGCCAGGCGACCCGACCATCCGGGCGAACGATCCGATACTTGACGCGGTACGGCGTCCGATCGCGCACGGCCTTCTCGATGGCGGCGTGGATCACCTCGCGGTCGGGCGGGAAGATGTCACGCTCGAAGTCAGTGAAGGTGCCGCCGAACGTCCCGGGTGTCAGGCCGTGGATCTCTTCCAGAGCCGGCGACCAGCGAACGGCGTTGGTCCCCAGATCCCAGGCCCAGACGCCCATCCGGCCGGCACGCAGGGCGATGTTGAGCCGCTGTTCGTTCTCCTCGATCGCCTCCTGGGCGAGTCGGCTCTCGGTCACGTCGATGCAGGTACCGATGAACCCGGCGAAGGTGCCGTCCGGGTCGAAGCGTGGCGTGCCGGTGTCGAGCATCCAGCGGTACTCGCCGCTGGCCCGGCGAAGTCGGCAGTGGCTGGTGAACGATCGACGCTCCCGGAACGCTGTCGCACAGGTCTCGAGCAGCCGTGCCCGATCTTCCGGGTGGACGAAATCGACCCAGCCGTCGCCGACCTGCTTCTCCAGCGGTGCCCCGGTGAACTCGAGCCAGGGTCGGTTGAAGTAGACGCCTTCCTTGGCCAGGCCGGACATCCAGATCAGAACCGGAGCCGAGTCGGCCAGACTGTGGAACCAGCCCTCGCGGTGGTCCTCGTCGATGTCGGTCGCCAGGGCGAACCAGCGGCCGGCTTCGCCGCCTTCAACGAACGGCTCGGCCCGGACCAGGAACCAGTGATGGGCCCCGCAGGTCCGCCGGAGCCGAACCTCGATCTCACACGTCTGGCTGGTCTGGCTCACCGTCTCCCAGGCGGCCCGGAGCCGATCCTGGTCCTCGGGATGAACCGCCAGCAGCCAGCCGAGTCGAAGCGATGCCTCGTCGGTCAGACCGCTGTACTCGGACCATCTCCGGTTGACGTAGTCGCAGGCACCATTGAGGTCGGCCGTCCAGACGAGCTGCGGAACGGCCTCGGCCAGGAGACGGAATTGCCGATCCGCCACTGGAAGGGAAGTGACATGGGTGGGATCGGCCATGGTCAACTCGGGTGGGTCCCGTCCGGATCCTCCGGTTGAAGGCCGCCATCCCTGCGTGCGGCCCTGGTGGTGGACCCAGCCCCGGTACCGCGAGCCCGCTCGTCGTCGCGAACGGTAGCTCATTCTACCCGCTCGCCGTCGCGACGGAAGAGGCAAGGTCGAACAACGGTGTCGTGGCCGCTGGCAACTCGATCGGCCGACGATTAGCATACGCACCAGTGACCACACCGGAACCAGGAGATCCGAGATGACTCGCCAGCTGCTCATCGCCATGGGACTGACCATTGCCGGGACTGTCGGCCTGGCCGCGACGCCGACGTATCCCGATCGGACGAAGCTGCTCGAGGTCCGCGACGCCGAGGGGAAGGTCACGGCCGTTCGCACCGCCGACGACTGGGCTCGACGCAAGGCCCACATCCTCGCCGGCATGCAGGAAGTCATGGGGCCGCTGCCCGATCCGAAGAGCAAGGTCGATCTCGACGTGAAGGTCATCGGCGAGGTGGACGAGGGAGCCTACGTTCGGCGGCAGATCACCTTCCAGGCCGAGAAGGGCGATCGCGTGCCGGCCTATCTGCTCCTGCCGAAGGGCAAGACCGGCAAGCGGCCAGCGATGCTCTGCCTGCATCAGACGACGCGGATCGGCAAGGGCGAACCGGCCGGCCTCGGCGGCCTGGCTCCGCTGCACTACGCGAAGGAACTCGCCCAGCGCGGCTTCGTCTGCCTGGTGCCGGACTACCCCAGCTTCGGCGACTACGCCTTCGACTTCAAGAAGAGCCCGCACCCGAGCGGCTCGATCAAGGCGGTCTGGAATAACATCCGTGGTGTCGATCTGCTGTCAGCGATGGCTGAGGTGGATGCGGAGCGGATCGGCGTCATCGGCCATTCGCTGGGCGGCCATAACGCCCTGTTCACGGCGGCGTTCGAGCCGCGCCTCAAGGTCGCGGTGACGAGCTGCGGCTTCACACGCTTCCCACGCTACTACGGCGGCAAGCTCAAGGGCTGGACCAGTGATCGCTACATGCCGCGCATCGCCACGGCCTACGACCTCAGCCCGGCGAAGGTGCCGTTCGACTTCCCGGAGATCCTCGGCGCGATCGCGCCGCGGGCCGTCTTCATCTGTGCGCCGACGCACGACAGCAACTTCGATCGTCTGGGCGTCGAGGAGAGCGTGGCCGCCGCCCGGCCGGTGTTCGATCTGCTCGGCGCGAAGGAGCGGCTTGTGGTCGTCTATCCCGAGGCCCAGCATACCTTCCCGAAGGAGAGCCGGGAGGCGGCGTATGCGTTCGTCGAGAAGGTGCTGAAGTGACGGCGGAAGGTCACTTCCGTTGCCGTTCGCGCCAGGCCCAGCGGAACAGATTGCGGACGTCGGCGTAGCGGCTATCGTTGGCGGCGCAGCCCAGCACGACGACGATCAGATGGTCGCCAGCGTGACGGCCGCTCGCCACCAGGCAGGCACCGGCGGCCGTGGTCGTGCCGGTCTTGACGCCGTCGTAGCCTTCCATGCCAAGCAGGCGGTTCGTGTTCTCCCAGGTGGTCGGCCGTTTCTTGCCGGACGCCTCGGCCACCTCGCACGAGTGCCGACGCGTCTGCACGTACCGGGCGAAGAGCGGATTCTTCAACGCGGTCCCGGCGAGCGTCGCCAGGTCGCCGGCACTGCTGTGGTTCTTCCCCAGACCGTGCGGATCGAAGTACTTCGTCTCCTTCATTTGCAGGGCCTGAGCCTGTCGGTTCATCTCGGCCACGAAGCGGGCCTCGGCTCCCTGAGCCGACTTCTCGGCCGGGAAACGGGGGCCGAAATGTTCGGCCAGTGCCACCGCGGCGTCATTGCCCGAAGGGAGCAGCAGACCGTAGAGAAGGTCGCCGACCCGGTACTTCTCGCCCGTCCGAATCTTCGCGCTGCTGCCGGCGGTCTTCGCCGCATGCTCGGAGATGGTCACCAGTTCGTCGAGAAGTTGCGGATTCTCCTTCGCCAGTTGCAGGACGATCCAGGCCGTCATGATCTTGGTCGTACTCGCCATCGGCAGCGGTGCGTTGGCCCGGCCGGACCAGAGCAGCTTGCCCGTCTTGCCGTCGGCGATGGCCCATCCCTTCGCGGTGACCAGGGGCGGGCCGTCGAGCCGTTCCGCCGGGGCTCGCGCCGGCAGCGGGTTGGTGGTCTGAGCATCCACGAAGCCGACGGCCAGGCAACCGAGCAGGAGGATCGATAAGGGGAAGCGCAGGGACATCTCTGGCAGCTCCTCGACAGGGGAAAGAGACGCTCCGACAGATATCGGAGCGTGGCGACCATTGTAACCGGCCCTGTCGTTGAAGGAACCCCGCAGCAGCCGGCTACCGCTTCTCCTCCAGAGCCGGCAGAGTAACGCCGGTCAAATTCGGTAGATGATCCGGCATCGGCTTCGGTTCGTTGCTGCGACGTGGAGTCGGCAATTCGGGCTCCGGCGGGGTCTTGTCCTTCGCCTTCTTCTTCGGCTCCGGTAGCGTCTCCTCCGACTGGGCCGGCGGCGTCGTTTTCCGAACGGCGGGCGTGACCACCGGCCATTCGGACGCGGGGATGCGCAGCCGCTCCGGTGGCAGCGGCGAGCAGGGGCGGCACTCCGGCACCAGCGGCAGATTCAGCGGCCCGATGCAGACCCGCTGGTTCGCCAGCGTGTACAGGTCGTCCGTCTGCGCCAGATCGGCCACGTCTACCAGAGCGGTCGTGAAGTTATCCAGGGCAGTCAGGTAGGTGACCAGCAAGTTTCCAAGATTCTGCTGGGCGTTGAAGACGTCCTGAATGTTCAGCGTGGTCGAATCGCCCTGCCCCCCCGGTTCGTTGACATAGCGATCGCGGATGGCCCGGTAGGCCTGGACCTGATCCGGCAGGGCTCCGTCGCGCAGCAGGACGATCTGGGTGCGAAAGGCGGCACTGCGATTGAAAGCCTCGGCCACGCGGGCGGTCAGATCATTGCGGACGCGCGGCATCTCCTCGTCGGCAGCGATCAGGTCCGCTTCGGCCTCCGCGATCGCACCATGATTGCGATGCCAGACCGGAAGACCGGCCAGGCCAACGGTGAACGTCGGCGTGACCGGGTTGCCGGGTGTGCTGAAGTCCGGCGTGATCTGCACGTTCACGTTCAGATCCGGGATGTTGATCGCCTTGGCCCGTGCCACGGCATGGCGGGCTCGAAAGATGCTCGACTCCGCGGTCAGCAGGTCCGTGTGCGACCGCAGGACATGGGCCAGCACCGTGGCGTAGTCGTAGATCGGCAAGGGCATGCCGGTCAGGTTGGCGGCGAGCTGCGTGTAGGGCAGGCCGGGCATGCCAACCGCGGAGGCCAACTGCTTCCAGGCGGCGACCAGACGGTTCCGGGCCTGAACCAACTCGGCCCGCGCCTGGGTCACCTGGACCCGCGTCTGTAACGGCTCATACGGAGCGGCGTCCGTGCCGACGGTCACCTGCGCGACGTGAACCTGATGGATATCGTTGAACATCTGCTCCATCGCGCGCAGGATCCGCACTGACTCCTGGGCCACCAGGACCTTGAAGAACTGCCGGCGGACGTTGGTCAGCAGGTCCATCTCGGTCTTGCGCAGGGCGACCTCGGCCAGGCGCAGATCCATGGCGGCGACGGCCCGGTTCAGTTGCAGCTTGTTGCCGAGTTTGATCACCTGATCGAAGTAAGGGCCAATCTGGCCGGCCGTGTGAGCCGTGCCGACGGTGTTACCGGCCAGGCCGATCGTCGGATTCGGCGGTAGACCGGCCTGCTCGGCCGCTCCTCGTGCCGACTCAACCCTGGCGGCCGCCTGACGCATGCCCGGATGGTTGCTCAGGGCCAGGGACTGCAACTGCGCCAGAGTGAAGGGCTTACCTTGTGGTCCAGGGACGGGGGAGTTATCCGGGCCAACGGACGGTAGCTCGGGATAGAGCTTCTTCAGGGCCTCCTGGCGATCCTTGCCGTCGCCCTTCTCCGGAGAGGGTAAGCTCAGTTTGGGGAGTTCCGCTCCGGGTATTTCACCGGGCAGCTCCAGCTTGTCCAGCAGCCTGGTCTGGGAGCTTTCCTCCGGCGTGGCTGGCGGGGGAATCGGTTTGCCGACCAGATGAGTATCGCGCGGCAGGGCCGCCAGATCGCAGACCACCCCGTCGATCGCGCCACGCGGAGAACCCACGCACCCGGCGACCAGTGCCAGAAACAGTAATCCAAACGCGGTGCGCAAGGGCATGATGATCCTCTCCCCTGGTGGCAGGCTTCCAACCCGCCGGTTGCCTCATTGTCTGAGGGCGCGTACGGTTTCTATCGGTTGGGAGAGCCGATCGGATCAGGAAAACCGAAGATTGCGGACTTTGCCTCAGGTTTAGCGCGAATCCACGGAGGTTACTCGAACTGGGAGAGCCGAGGGTAATGGCGGTTCCAGAGACCGCTGCCAGGCCATCAGGCAGAGCGCCGAGCCGAGCAGCAGGATCGTGCCGACCAGAATCCAGTCCTGAGCCACCAGGCAGCCCCGGTCGTCGGCGAGAAAGCGTTGCAGGTAGCCAGACATGGCGGAACTCCTTCAGAGGGATACGCACCTCCGAATCCCCATGCAGTCGGCGTACCGCTCTGTCGCAATCGGCGAAAAACCGCCCAGACGAAGCGAAAAGGGCCGACTTCCTCGCTCGGAAGTCGGCCCGGGTGTTTCCGGAAGTGAACGCGCGGCACGCTCTTGTTAACGATGGGACGCGCCGGTCCTCATCCGGCCAGGGGAGCGGAAACCGACGGGCGGCGTTCGGCGGCTGGTTTCGACACACGCCGTTTGCGGCGATGCTTGCCCCAGTTATCGGCGACCGCGAAATCGATCAGTCGATGGATGCAGGCCTCGTCGATGGGCGGACAGGGCAGGTGTGGCAACGCTGCCAGCGTGGCCGAGCAATCGTAGATGGGTTCCTCGTGCCAGTAGGGCTGATACTGAGCGACGTAGGCGTAGAAGAGACGCTCCACCTCGTTGACATCCTCGTTGGTCAGGGCGTCCACGCCGGCACAGACCACATCGCGGAAGCGGAACTTGCTGGCCATTCCCGCCAGCAGCTGACCGGCGGTCACCGGAGACGTCGGCGTCAGGTGGTAGGTCTTCCCGTGGTGTGCCGGGTTCCGATACAGGTCCGTGATCCCGGCCGACACCCAATCGACCGGGATGAGGTTGCGCGGCTCATTCCCCGTCAAGTTCAGCCGGATCGGAATGGTCGCGATCCCGTCCGCGTCGCGTTCCTGGGTCTGGCAGAAGAGATCGAGGAACTGGAAGTAGGAGTACAGGGCGTGGTAGGTCGTGGTGTAGCCAGTCTGGGAGTCGCCGACGATGACGGCCGGACGATAGACGGTTCGACTCGTGAGGAACTCCGCGTTGGCGACGAGTTTCTCGGCCTCGAACTTGCAGTGTTCGTAATCGTTGCGGAAGGTTTGGCCCTGATCCAGGTCCGTTTCCAGCACCCGCCCCGATCGGCAGCCGCAGACGTACGCCGTCGAAACGTAGTGCAACTCGGAAATGCCGAGTTGGCGACACAGGCCCAGGACGTTGGCCGTCCCCGTGAAGTTGGACAGCCAGGGCTCCTGGTTCGGATCGGAGCCCGTGAACTTCAAACTGGCGGCGTTGTGCAGGATGGCTCGACAATGCCGTCCCACCCACTGACGATCTTCGGCCGACAGACCCAGGTTGGGCTGGGTGATGTCCCCTTCCAGACAGATGGGACGGGGCAACCGCAGTTTCAGGTTTCCTTCCCAGTAATCCAGAATCTGGTCCAGTCGTGCCGGAGCCGGTGTGTCTGCCTGCGAGCGGATGACCACCGCCAACGGTTCGTCACGCAGCAACAGATCACGCACCAGGTACTGGCCGACCAGGCCGGTCGCCCCTGTCAGCAGCAGATAATCGGACATGCCATTTCTCCTGGTTCGGTTCTGCCCAATCCCGTTTAGCCGATCGAATACCGTCTTCCGACCCAACGTCACCCGACAGACACCTGTTTACCGACCTCTCGGGTCGGGGCACGATACGGACGATATTCGACCAGTCGCACCTTCCAGGGGCCAGCTACCTCGTAGGTCACACCACGCCAGTCAACTCGACGCAGCAGAGCGGCGGTGACCAGTGCGGCGAAGTACACGACGTGAGTATGCAACAAAGCCAGCAGCGCTTTCGCCGAAACGGCGGGCGGCGTGGTCTGATTCTGAACCAACTGCCGGATTCGGCCGTCCAACCGGACCAGCCCGCATCCCAGGCCAAGATGGACCGCCACGGTCAATCCGGCACAAAGCGCGGCTCCCCACGCTCCCCAGATCAAGGCCAGCAGCAACAACACTCCGCCAGCCAGTAAAGTGCCTCCGGACAGCAGGCCGATCGCCAGGATGATAGGCCAGGCGGGGTGGTAGAGCCGGGCGCTGAGGACCTGACGACGCACGAACGAGAAGCAGGGCCGCAGAGCGATCGTCTCGTGGTTCATCATGGTGACGGCCGGCACGATCTGTAGTCGGAGCCCGAGTTGACGCAGCACCGGCGAGACGCCGGTGTCGTCACAGAGCGAGACGGCCCAACTGTTCAGGAACGTCGGGCTGCGGAACACGTCGGCCCGCAGGGCCATCGAGCCGCCCCAGGGGATTTCCAGGGCGTGCATCTGCGTGCAGGCCGCCGCGTTCCAGTGTGCGCGCACCAGAGTTCCCCACTGGTTATCGCCCGGATCAAACCAGCGAACCCCGCTCGTCGCTCCCACGGCGGGATCGCTCAGCGGCTCGACCAGGGCGCGCAACCAACCTGCTGGAGGGATCACGTCCGCATCGATCATGGCCACTGCCTGGCAACCGGGGTCGAGTTCCCCGATGGCCTGGAGCAAGGCGCTGACCTTCAGACTGCAGGTATCGCGATGCGAACGCAACAAATCAACGTGAACCTGCGCGGAGGGATGCTCCTGAAGCACCTTCCGAACGATCTCCCACGCAGGATCGTCGAGACTATCAACGACGATGTAAATGTCGTAATGCGGATAATCCTGCGTCAGCAGACCGAGCAGACAATCTCTCAACGAGGGGTCGGCCCCTCGAACCGGCAACAGTACGCCCACGCGCGGCAGAGCTTCCGACGCTGGCGTGGGACGGGAGTGAACAGGGTATAGTCGAGCGAACCGTCGGATCCAGTGGAGTTGAAGCCCGACGACCAGCCCGGCCAGGCCCAGACAGATGGCCGCACCGAGAAGGAGCATGATGGTCCCCAGAAATATACCCAGATTTCCCAGATTGACTAATTATACCGCAATCCTGGCCCGATCGCCGTTCCCTGAGTCAAAGTTGAACCAAATATCGGTTTCACCTCCCACTCGCTGTCTCTGCAACTGCCCCCGTCCTCACAAGCCGCGCATCAGGCTCGACCGGGCGGGAGGAGCGGGAGGAGGAAGCGGAACACGCGGATCGGGGTGATGTTGTCGGCTCTGATAGCCGATCTGATTTGCACCGGGGTTAGGACCGTCGCGGTCGGGGATGGTGTCGGTGCGGACTCAGGGAAGGGTCTGCTCGCGGGTCCAGGGAGTACGGACATGGAAGTGCCCGGAATGGAACGCCCACGTCGGCGCGGTGCCGCGCTACTCGTCCTGGTGGTTCTCAGCCTGGCGAGCGGCTGCACCGCGTCGGGAACGATGGCGACCGTTCCGGCGGAATGGCGACAGACCAATCCGTGGAGCCCAACCGCCTGGGAAGCCCGCTGTCGGGGCGATCTGAAACCGTTGTTCTACACCGACGAGATGGCCGACCAGCAGACCTGGGCTCAGCAGAACCTTCAGGCCGGCGACCTGCTCTTTCGCCGGGGCATCTCGATTCGCCCACGAGACCGGCTCAACGACTTCATCCAGACCGGCATCAGCGATTCGGCGTACAACCACACCGCCATCGTCTGCTGCCAGGCTGGCGAGGTCTGGGTCTACGATGTCCAGCCCGACCCGGAACGGGTTCGCAAGCTGCCCTTCGAGTTCTGGATGCTGGAGACGATGCCCGACACCCTGGTGGTCAAGCGACTCCGGCCCGAGTACCGGTGTCACATCCCGCAGGCGCTGGCCTTTTGCGAGGCCGCCTGGCAGCGTCAGCCGCCGTTCGACTGGGGTCTCCGCCTGGACGATGAACGCTTCTACTGCACCGAGATGATCGAGAAGGCGTTTCGCTCCTCCGGCCTGGCCCTGTCCCAGCCGGTGCCGCCACGCTGTCTGCCGAACAGCGCCCGCTTCCGCGCCCTGTTCGGACTCACCGAGTTGGCCACCGAGATCCGGATGGACGAACCCGTCTTCGCACCGGGCAACGTCAGCTACGGCCTGGCCGGATCTCCCTACCTCGAACGGGTCCACGGCGATTACGGCCAGGAACACCGTCGCAAGCCGGTCTGCATGCCAGAGCCGGCTCAGCCGTGCGAATGTCCGCCCGGGTAATGGCGAGCCAGGCGGTCGGCCAGGGCCATGATGGTCAGCGTCAGGTTCTTCTCGCTCAGGTCGGGCAGGATGCCACCGTCGCAGAGGTAGAGGTTGGGATGGTCGAAGGTCCGGCAGTCGCCATCGACGACGCCCTCGGAGGCGGTGCCGGCCATGCGACAGGTGCCGGCGTAGTGGATGCCGTTGCCGGCCACCGCGTCGGTGAACGTGGAGGTCAGAAACCCCGACGCGGCCCGGAGGATCTTCTTGCCCCAGACGACCATGCTCTGCTGCATCCGCCGATCGCTGTCGCCCCAGCGGTGGTGAACGTCCACCTGCGGCACACCGAAGGCATCGCGCCGGTCGCCGAGGACGAGGCGATTGTCGGCCCGGATTTCCGGCCGACCGAAGAAGAGCAGGGCCATGAAGCTGCCGTAGAGCCATCGGGCGAGCAGGTCACGCAGTCGGGCCGGCATCCAGGTCATCTCGGCGAGATAGAACGGTCGCCGGGGCAGGACGTGGACGCACTGCGCCTGGTAGCCGCCGCGAAAGCCCTCGTTCTCGAACAGAAAACGCGGAATGAGCAGGTGATCGCCGAAGCCCGGCGAGTAGTCCACACGGCGGCCCACCAGCTTCAGAAGCGGAGCGCCGACCATCACCTTGACGTTGTCTTGCAGGAAGCGGCCGACCATGCCGGAGGAATTGGCCAGGCCGGCGGGCCAGTGTTCATCGCGTGAGTTGAGCAGCAGACGCGGCGTCTCCAGGGCCCCGGCGGCGAGGATGAACGTCCCGGCCCGCACCTCGAAGCGTTCGCCGGTGACGGTGTGCAGACACTCGGCCGCCTCGATGCGGTTGGAATCGGCCGCCCGACGCAGACGGACGACCTTGCATTCATGGCGGATGCGGTAGTTCGATCGGTGGACGATGTCGGGCAGCAGCCGGCTGGAGAACTTGTAGACGCTGCCCGACCGGCAGCCGTGGACGCAGGAGCCGCACGCCTGGCAGACGTTGACCCGGTCGGGCCGCACCTCGACCGCCTTGCGGTTGGGGATGGCCCGGATCGTCGCGCCACGGACGTAGGGCACGGCCGCGAGCAGGAGCCGGTCGGGCGGACGGAGCGGCATCGGTGGCAGAAACTCGCCATCGGGCAGATCGGCGAGCCCCTCGCAGGTGCCACAGACGCCGATGAGCTGCTCGACGGCGGCGTAGTACGGCGCGAGATCGTCGTAGCCGATGGGCCAGTTGAGATCGCCGTCGCCATGATCGCGAGCCCGGAAGTCCCGGCGCGACATTCGCAGGGAGACGCCACCCCAGAGGTTCTGCTTGCCGTTGAGCCGGAAGATCTGACGGTTCTTGAAGACGGCCTCGGAATCCGGACTGGTCGAGGTCGTGTCGGCGCGTGCGTAGAGGCGATTGGCACGGGCGTTGTCGTGGTAGTAGCCGTCCGGCGGCGGCACCGGCCAGGGCTGATTCGGGGCGATGCCGAAGTGTTCGTCGTCTTCCGGAGCGATGCCGTTGGTGAAGTAGTCGTCGCGAATCGCGGCCCCCTGCTCCAGCGAGAGAACGTCGTGGCCGGCCTGAACGAGACGGTAGGCGAGAATACCGCCCGCCGCTCCGGTGCCGACGATGCACACCTCCGCCTGCTCGACGCGCATCGTCATGGTCACGACACCCTCTGATGGAATTCGTTCGAGGCGTAGTAGACGTGGTCGAGCAGTTCGCGCAACTTGCGCACATCGCCGACGACCGAGCCCGGCACAACGAAACGACCTCGATCCTCATCGTAGCGGCTGGCGACGAGGACCCGTTGCAGGGCGGCGTTCAGCACGTCGTTCTGTCGAGCGGCGGCGAGAATCCGCGTCAGACGTGGCAGCAGATGCTGGCGGTGCAGATGACGCCGGGCCAGCTGTCGAAGCAGGAGCAGCCCCGGCCGATTCTCGTCGGTCATGTCCCGGACCCAGGCGAACTCCGCCGACAGCACGCCACGCTGAACGAAGTCGGCGACGGTGTCGCGAAGCGTCTCCGCGACCGGCCGGGAGCGGTAGCCGAGATCGCGCTCCGCACGCGACGAATCGCCCCAGTAATAGAGGGGCAGGGCGCGAACGAACTCCCGATGAGCCGCACTCTGGAAGAGGCCGAACGTCGCCGTCGAGAGACCATCGAGCAGAGCCTGGAACGCGTACGCCAGACTGGCATTCACCCGCATCGGACAGGGAACGCCGGTCTGGGCCGTCAGCAGACGGTGAAAGCGGAGTGAATCCAGGTTGTCACCGGCGACGATGTAGCGGCGTTCCGGCGTCGGTGACAGGGCCATGACATGAGCGCGGGCCACGTCGCGGACATCGCAGTACGAGTTGCCGCCCTGCGCGACGTGGCCGGGCATCCGGCCCTGGCAGCACCACTGAACGACGAACGTCGTCGTGATGCCGCTCGCTCCGGAGGCACCTGGGCCGAGCAGATAGCCGGGATTGAGGAGGACCACGTCGCGACCGGCCTCGCGGGCGGCGCGGGCCAGACGCTCGCATTCGACCTTGGCCCGGTCGTAGGGACTCAGTCGGCCTTCACAAACGGCGGCCCGGTCGCTGGCCTCGGTGAAGACGATCGGTTCGAGACTGCCGGCCAGGGCGGACATCGACGACGTGAACACGACGCGGGCCGTCGGCGCGACCTCGGCCAGAGCCGCGAAGAACGTGGCGACGACCGCGACGTTCTGCTGCTGATACGCCGTCATGGCCAGACCGGGCTGCCAGTTGCGCCCCGCAGTGAAGATGCACCCATCGATCCCGGTCAGGGCGCGACGGACGAAGCCGGCGTCGGTCAGGTCGCCGTCGAGGCGTCGGACACCCGAGGGAAGCGACAGACGGGCCGACGGCCGAACCGCGACGGTGACGGCATGCTTCGCCGCGATCGCCGCGTGGACGACGTGTTCGCCGAGATAGCCGCCGGCTCCGGTGATGAGCAGATTCATGCGTCCGATCCTGTCTTTTGCTCGCCAGAAGCCGGCCCATACGCTACCCTTACCACCGGACCGGTTCGCCGGGCAATACCTGTCACCGCGAGGAGCCGCCATGCCGCGCCGCTTTCTCTCCGCCTTCCTGACCTTCTCCCTGTTTGCTGGCATCTGCTGGGTTCTCGCCCGGACCGGGCCGGCGACGACCGCCCCGACCAGGGAGCCAGCCGGCCCCACCTGGTTCCGGGGCAACATGCACACCCACACCCTCTGGAGCGATGGCGATGACTTTCCCGAGAACATCGCCGGCTGGTATCGCGATCACGGCTACCACTTCCTCGCCCTGACCGACCATAACAAGCTGTCCGAGGGGACCGCCTACGTCGATGCCAGCACGGCGACAGCTCGGGCGACGAAGGCCGTGAAGAAGGCCCGCGCGCGCTTCGGCGACGACTGGGTCGAGACGAAGCAGGACAAGGGCAAGACGCTCGTCCGCCTCAAGACGCTGAAGGAGGTGCGCGACAAGCTCGAGGTGCCCGGTAAGTTCCTGCTCGTCCAGGCCGAGGAGATCACGCACCGGTTCAAGACGTCGCCGGTCCACATGAACGGTGTCAACCTCGACAGCGTGATCAAGCCGATCGACGGCGCGAGCCACGAGGAGACGATTCGCGTCAACCTGCGTCAGGTGGCCGACCAGGCGAAGAAGGCGAATCGGCCCATCCTGGGCTTCCTGAATCATCCGAACTTCGGCTGGGGCGTCCGGGCCGAGGACATGGCTCCGATCGACGAACTGACGGCGTTCGAGGTCTTCAACGGCCATTCCGGCGTCCGCAACTACGGCGACGAGACGCACGCCTCGACCGAGCGGATCTGGGACATCGTCCTGGCTCTGCGACTGGGCAAGCTCCGCCTGCCGATCATCCAGGGGCTGGCGAACGACGACTCGCACGGCTACCACGTCTTCGGAGTCGGCAAGACGAACCCCGGTCGTGGCTGGGTCATGGTGCGGGCGAAGAAACTCGAAGCGAACGCGCTGGTGGAGGCCCTGAAGGCGGGCGACTTCTACGCCAGTTCGGGCGTGACGCTCGACGATGTGCGTCGCGAGGGGGACGAGTTGATCGTCAAGATCCACGGCGAGGCCGGCGTCGTCTACACGACCGAGGTGATCGGCACGCTGCGCGGCACGTCGCTGGACTCGGAACCGGTCAAGGATGGTCAGGGGAAGGAACTGCCGGTGACGCGCCGCTACAGCCCGGACATCGGCAAGGTGCTGGCCCGGTCGAACGCTCTGGAGATTCGCCACAAGCTGACCGGCAAGGAACTCTACGTCCGGATGCGGATCACGTCGTCGAAGCCGCACCCGAACCCGTTCGCGAAGGGCGACTTCGAGATGGCCTGGCTGCCGCCAGTGGTCCCCTGACCCAAGTAGGCAGTCACAACCCGGTCAGCTCGCGGATCAGGAACGCACGCTGCTGGGTGCCGTGCCCCTGAAGGTAGCGGACGAGTCGCCCGGCCAACGTCTGCTCCTCCTCCGACTCGGCCTCGTCGAGATGATCGACCGGGCCGTTGTACTGACTGCGACGCAGCAGTGTCCCCGGATCGCCCATCAGGATCAACCGTCGAGCCGGCCGCGTCAGGGCCAGGCCGAGTTGAGCGGGGCTGTCGCCGTAGGTCACCGCCCGATGCTGGTGCGAGCGCGTCAGGCCGACGACGGCCACGGCACAATCGCGATGACGCATCTGTTCGGGCAGAGCCACCTCGACGAGAACCTCGCCGAGCGGCACGACCTCGATCAGGTAGCGAATCAGCTGAACCTGAGCCGGGTAGAGAGCCAGCACCGCGATGCCCGGATTGCGTTCGCGACCGAGCGGTCCCGCGCACGGCTCGGCGGGGGCCTTGCAGAGATTGCCATTCGTCCGCTGCCAGGCCAGGATCTCCGCTCTCGCGTCAGGGTCGTCCAGCAGCTCGCGCACCAGACGGACGGCGGCCTGAGCTTCGAGGTAGTTCACCAGCCCCTGAGCCGGCAGCACGCCACGCAGGTCACCGGGCAGCAGGTCATGCCGACGCGGTTCAGCCAGGTTGATCTCGACGCCGGCCCCCCCACGCAGGGACTTCAACCGCGGAGCCAGCGTGGCAACGCCACTACCGCCGCGCCCGGCCGACTCCGGTCGCCGACCCGTACGGTCGTCGCCGAGCGACGGGACGCTCACGAATTCCACGCACGGTGTCGGCGTGGCAGTGGAGCGGAAACCCTCTTCAAACAGGTCGGCCAGCCAGTCAGCCAGGGCTGGGCAGGCGCGCTGCGATCGATCCAGTAACAGCGTCCGCTCATGGCCCGGCAAGCCCAGGCGCTGCCGCACCCAGGCGACCGCCCGGTCCCGCGTCCACGTCTGCCGATCGAATTCGAGCCGGGCCGTCTGCCAGTGGCCCGAGAGCAGATGTGCCACCTCGAAGATCCCTTCGCCCAGGGAAATCAGGCGTGATCGACCGGGCAGTTCGCCACCGAACTGGACGATCACCCGCTCGGGCGTCTCCGTCCAGGTGAGGCTCCGGGCGCGCGTCTGCAAGGGAAGTTCGTCCAGCTCACGATAGACGAACGCCTTGGCGTCCTCGATCGGTGTGCCGGCCGGGAACTCGACCTCGACGAGACGCGGTGTCTGCCGGGGCGGCGACCAGATGTGCAGCACGACTTCCGGATGATCGACGACCGGTTCCGGCTGAATCCACCGTTCCTGATCGGGCGGCACCACATCGAGGACGCAGACCAGACGTTCGAGATCCTGCCGCCAGCCGACCGGCCGGATCGACGGGTCGTCGTGCAGACAGGCCCACAGGCGGTGGAAGAAGCCGGGCCGCAGGTGGAGCGTTCGTTGCGATCGGGCGGCGCGGCGATGCGGGCCGGAGGCGGTCGCCGACCGATCGGCCAGTGGTCGGGGCGGTTCGCCGATCAGCACCCAGCGGCGAGCCCGTTCGGCGACGGAGAGCAGGTCCGCCTCAGTCGCCTGCTCGGCCTCCTCCAGCAGGAGCAGATCGAACTGGCCGGGTGTCGCATCGCCGCCGAAGTGCGGGTCGTCGCGGAACGCGCCCAGGGTGGCGGCCACGATCGGGATCGTCCCGGCGAGGCGGCCCGCCAGGCCGGCGCTGGCCTGCTCCAGTTCGTGTCGATGCCGCTCGGCGTCGGCCGTCTCCTGATCCAGGCGCGCGAGCCATTCCGTCAGGTGGATTCGGGCCTGAGCCACCGCCGGGTTCGTCGGCGCGGACGGTCGGAGGTCGAGCGGCAGGGTCGCGCCGAGGGCCTGCCAGCGTTCGTGCAGGGCAGTCTGCTCGGCCTGCTGCTGCTGGATGCGCCGGTCGAGGTCGGCCCGCAACTGTTCCAGGGCGACGGTGGCGGCGCGGGTCTGCTCCTCGAGTCGGGCCTGGAGCTGGTCGCCGATCTGCTGTGTCTGTAGTGCCGTCTCGCGCAGTTCCTGGCAGGACTGTTCCAGGGTGCTGGCCTGCCCTTGCAGATCGCCCTTGCCGCGAGCCCGCCAGTAGTTCGGTGACCACCAGCGGCCGGCCTGCTGGGCCTCCAGCAACGGTTTGAGTCGCCCGAGTTCCTCCTGCTGGACCTGCTCCTGATCCCGGCAGCGGGCCAGTTGCTGTTCCATTTCAAGCTGCTGACGGTCCAGGTCGCTCCGCGTCTGGCGAATCGCCGCCCAGTGAGGGGCGAGTTCCTCCGAGTCGGCCTCGCCCTCGACCGAGGCGGGCAGGGCCTCGCGTCGGGCCTGGAGCTGCTCCAGCGTCCGGGCGGTCTCCTGTTCGCGGTTCAGAACATCGGCCAGTTCCTCCAGCGTGCCAGTGTGAGCCTGACACGACGTTCGAGCCTCGCCCCGGCGAACCACCTCGGCTCGGGCCTGGGGAAGGGTCTGCTCGGTGAAATGTCGCAGACGTTCGGTCAGGGTCGTTCGGCGCAGGCAGGGAGTGACCTGTTCGAGCGTCTCGCCCTCGGCCAGGCAGCGTGTTACGGCCAGGTCCGAAGCATCCAGAATCGGCAGCAAGGCCCGATCGAGAGCGGCCGGCGTGCTGGCGAGGAAGAGAACGCGCCAGCCGCGCGCGGCGGCCTCGCGCAGGATGCGCGTGACGGCGAACGATTTACCCGTCCCGGCAGCGCCCTGGATCAGGAACAGATCCGGTGTCGCCAGGGCGTCGATGACCTCCGATGTCGCGCAGGTCGCGCGGCTGGGGAGTGAGGTCGAGCAGCCCGTCAGAAGTTCGCCCAGCAGCTGCGGCAAGGGAAGAGGCGAGGGAGCGGGACGGTTGTCGGCGTCCCGCTGGAGTGGCAGTCCCAGGGCCTGACGCAAGGTCGGACTCAGCGGCGTTCCGGAACACGACGCGGAGGAGGTGACGGAGGGCGGCAGAAGTGGATCGACTGACGTTCCTCTGTCGTCGGTTGGCGATTCCCGCTGGCTCATCGAGTCCCCTCAAGTACCACCGATCCAGGTGCTTGCCCAGGCCAGGGCGGTCCTGCCATGCTCGTGAGCGGCCTCCGCTTCATCCTGGCGGAGGCGGTCTGGCGAACGGAGTCGGCCGAATCCAGGGGCGTCATGGTGTCGGGTCATCACTCCGTTCGCACGTTCGTTCTGCCAAGTAGAGCCTTTCCTGCCCCGAGGGACAAGAAGAATTTTCCAGAAGGCGCGATTTACCCCTTCCGGAAAGACCACCTCCCATCATTCGACGATCTCGACGATCTCGGCGTTCAATTTTCCCACTAATTTCAACGCCGGTTGCAGTGGGGCCAGGGTCGTCTCGCGGTCCCAGCTGGCGTCGGTGACCTTCAGGTGCAGGGCTCCGACTCCGCCCAGGCCGGGCGTGCCGTCCAGGCCGCGCCAGGCTCCCTCGACAAAGACCTCCGTCCACATGTGAAACCCGAGGTACGGCTTACGGTTTCGCTCGATGTAGACCAGGCCGATCGCCGTCCGCGCTGGCAGCCCGTCGGCCCGGCACAGAGCGGTCGTCAGCAGCGCCGCGTGTCGGCAGTCGCCATGCAGGTTCCGAACGATCTGCGACACCGGAGCCAGGGCCGCGCTGTTGTCCACGCGCAGGTTCCGCCGCACCCAGGTCGCCCGTGCCCGGGCTCGTGTCCAGAGATCACGACGCTCCGCCGGAGCGGTGGCGCTGGCCAACTCGCGAACGGCGCGGTCCTCCCAGTCCAGCATCTGGCTGCTGCCGAGATACTCCTTGCCCGGCATCGGCTCTCCCCGTCCCTGATCTCCCACCGGATGGATCACGACATCCAGGACGCCCGGCCGGACCTCCCGAACGGTCTGATGACCATCACTCGGCAGCGCCTGTCCCGCCTCGGAGACATCCTTCAGCGTCAGCCGCAAACGGGCCGCGATGGTGGTGTACGGACGTGTCACCGTCCTGTCCAGGGGCACCAGGCCGCGCTCCAGCACATCCACGACCGGGGCCGTCACGACCGGAGCCTTGCCGTCCGCGCGATCCGTGCGGGTCAGCGTGAGCATCCCCAGGCCGGGCATGTCCAGTTCCCGCCGGACCACCCGGCCGCTGTCGTCCAGCCACCAGCACACCGTCGGCAGCGTCACCCGCCGAGAGCCGGCGACCAGGACCTCGGGCACGAGCTTCAACGGCGTCACGCTGATCGGTCGGCCCTCCAGCACCAGATTCTCCTTCGCCAGGGCGGTCGCCTCGTAGGCGACAACGCGATTGTACGTCGGCTCGTACAGCCGAACGGTTCCGGTGTCGCCGGTCTGCCAGCGTTCCTTGCCCGGCGGCCGATCGAGCTGGCCGGGCCGGAACGTCTCCTCCGACCAGGCCAGACGCGTCGTCCGGCCATCGCGGGTAACTTCCAGACGATCGGACTGGCCCGGAACAACCTGACCGGTCAGTTCCAGAAAGAGCTTGCTCCCCTGATACTGACGCAGAAACAGGCCGACGACTTTCCCGCTGGCGTTCTCCTCGAAGCCGTGTTCCTGCCGCAGCTCGACCTTCGCCGAGCCGCGGCGCAGGCTGAGCTTCAGATCCTGGGTGTGAACGCGCTGGACCGTGTCGCCTGCACCGACCTCGCGTACGGTGCTGGAAACGACGCCAGCGGGTGAACCGTCCAGAGTCACGGACTCCCAGGTTTGGGAAACGATCCGGCCGGGAGCCTGGGCCGCGATGATCGTGGGCAGCAGCAGAATCAGAAGGGGAGGCCAACGCATGAGACGCGCTCCGGGATGAGGATTGGGGAAGGCTACGGAACCTGTGCCGGCTGAGAAAAGGTCGGCGCGATGGCCGTGCCGGATTCGCCCCGAACGCTCTTTTTCTGACAAACTCGGCAGGCGGTTTCCCCTCCAGAGAGTCCAATCCGCGCAAGCCCTGTTCTCCTAGCGGCTTTCACTGAGCGCCCGAATTACCGCCTAGAATCAGGGGGCCAGAATCGACCACGGACGGAAACACGACTTATATTTTCTGCAAGGCTAGCAGGACCCATGAACCGACAACGATCTTTTCGCACCGCCTCCTCGCGACTGAGGAGAGGGATCGACAGAAAAGGGGCACTCGTGCATTCGGAGCAACTGACCGCTCATCTGCGCGTGGCCCGGTACGGCGATTTTAACCTCACGGATGCGGTGCGCCCCGGGCTCGACCTGAAGATTGTGCCACGGCAGGGTTACCGCCGTGATGTCTACCGCGACGGCGAGCAGGAGCTGGAAATCCCGCTCCTGGTGGCCTCCGTCTCCAGCGAGAACCTCTTCGACACCTTCCTCGAACTGCTCCAGCCGCTGGGGCCGGTCGTCGATGTGGTGCTGGAGACGAGCCACCACAGCCGGGGCAGCGCCCATCGCGATCTGCTCCGCGAACAAATCGATCTGCCCGTGCTGTGCAGTCACCTGGTCGATTTCGAGGATCTGCTCCTCAACGATGGCTGCACCGGCCTGGCCATCGTCTCGGCCAGCGAGGCCTGCGAGGTCCAGTTCGACGAACACAAGCTGCTCGTCGTCTACGCCCACAATCGGGCTCCGTACGAGGCGATCTTGCGCAGCCAGGGGATCGTTCGCGATGACGGCCTGAAGCTGATCACCGAGAACGAACACTTCCACGCCAGTGACGACCGCCATCTCGCCGCGTTCGAGGAATTGTGCCAGCGGCTCGGCATCAGCGAGACGGCCGAGACCGTCGGCTGGTGAACCGGAGCGGATGCCACGCGAAAGCCAGAAAGCCGGAGCGGTGAAGGAATCGCCGCAGTCCAGGCCGGCAAGACCGATACAATACTCCCCGGACCGGGCGGTTCGCTCATCAGGTTCAGGGGAGCGTGGGTATGGACAGGATTACGGTGGCACAGGCACGTCGAGTCGAGGCGATCGGCAAGACCGTCACACTTCAGGGCTGGGTCCGCACGCGACGTGACTCCAAGGCCGGCTTCAGTTTCCTCGAACTCAACGACGGCACCTGCTTCGGCAACGTCCAGATCGTCGCACCGAACACGCTGCCGAACTACGCAGACGAGGTGCAGAAGCTCCACACCGGCTGTAGCGTCTCCGTCGTCGGCCTGGTCAAGGAATCGCCGGCCAAGGGGCAGGCGACCGAGGTCGAGGCGACTGCCGTCACCGTCGTCGGCTGGGCCGACCCGGCCGGCTATCCACTTCAGAAGAAACAAACCTCGCTGGAGTTCCTGCGGACCATCGCCCATCTGCGACCCCGGACGAACACGTTCGGAGCCGTGACGCGCGTCCGCAATCAGGTCTGCATGTCGATCCACGCCTTCTTCCAGGAGCAGGGCTTCTACTACATCCATCCGCCGATCATCACCGCCAGCGACTGCGAGGGTGCCGGCCAGATGTTCCGCGTCTCCACGCTCGACTACACGAAGCCGCCGCGCAACGACCAGGGCGAGATCGACTACGGCCAGGACTTCTTTGGCCGCTCGACCTATCTGACGGTGTCGGGCCAGCTCGAGGCCGAAATCTTCGCCTGCTCCCTGGGCAAGGTCTACACCTTCGGCCCGACCTTCCGGGCCGAGAACAGCAACACGTCGCGTCACCTGGCCGAGTTCTGGATGATCGAGCCGGAAATGGCCTTCTACGACCTGACCGACAACATGACCCTGGCCGAGGCCTTCCTCAAGCGCATCTGCTCCGACGTGCTGACCCGCTGTGACGAGGACGTCGCCTTCTTCGTTGAGCGCTACGACAAGGGCCTGCGCGAGAAACTCCGGGGCGTCGTCGATAACGAGTTCGTTCGCCTGCCATACACCGAGGGCGTCGAGATTCTCCAGAAGTGCGGCAAGACGTTCGAGTTCCCCGTCACCTGGGGCACCGATCTGCAATCGGAACACGAGCGATTCCTGACCGAGGAGCATTTCAAGAAGCCGGTCATCCTGTACGACTACCCTCGTGGGATCAAGGCGTTCTACATGCGTCTCAACGACGATCAGAAGACGGTGCGGGCGATGGACGTCCTCGTACCCGGCGTCGGCGAGAT
>CAYYJM010000008.1:9296-10838 GCA_964471755.1 uncultured Alcaligenaceae bacterium | reverse complement strand
CGCTCCAGCGGTGCTTGTAGGGTGGGCCGAGCGTCAGCGAGAGCCCACCTTCGCCGGAACGATGAACGATGAACGATGAATCAAGCCAGAACGTTCCCTGATCGCTGGTCACAGCGGACTCGGTGGGCTCTCGCTGACGCTCGGCCCACCCTACAAGCACCGCTGGAGCGGACGGTACAATTCGTGACCGGCATGGGCAATATCCGTGACGTGATCCCGTTCCCGCGCACGCCGGGCAGCGCGGATTTCTGAACGCGACCCGCTCACCCGGCCCAGGGTGTCGCGCCGAGCAGGAACACCAGGGCGGTCCCCAGCAGCACCAGCAGGCCGAGCTTGACCAGGGCCACGCGACGCTGGAAGCGTGGCTCCAGCTCCGGTTCGTGCAGCAGCGACTGGAGGAACTCGACTCGCAGAGCGATCGTCGAGTGCTGCCAGGATTGCAAGAATCCCGGTCGATCCCGGCTGATGCCGTTGACGTCGGCGACCTTCTCCAGGGCCCGGATGAAGACGCGGATGCCCGTCGGACAGAGCGGTACGTCCCGTCCCGGTTGGAGGTCGGCAAGGACAGTCGGGTCGTGACCCCGACAGTCTGGATCGTCGCACGAGACGGCCCGGCAGCCGTAGATGTCGGCCTGGCGTTCGCACCGTCGCGACAGGTAGCCGAAGACCACGAAGATGTACAGGGCCAGACAGAGGACCAGCGGCAGAGCGTCGAGCAACTGGCGATTGAACAGGCCAGCCCCCTCCGTGCCGGCCTCCTCGCCGGTGAGCGCTCCCGGGCCCCAGCCGGAGAGCAGCGGCACCAGGCGAGCCACCGCCAGGCCGACAACGAGCATGCTCACGGTCAGAAAGCCCATGTAGTAGAGCATGTGCTGATGCTTGACATGGCCGATCTCATGGCCGAAAACTGCCTCGATCTCCTCCGGCTGAAACTCGTCCAGCATGCGGTCGGTGAAGACGACATAGCGCGGCCAGGGCAGCACGCCGAGAACCATGGCGTTGGCGACGCCGCCGCGCGTGTTCCACACGAGCAGGTCGGAACAGCGGAAGTGGAGCCGACGAGCGATCCCTTCCAGACGCTGCCGCAGTGGGCCGTCTGGCATCCGCTCCAGACCCAGGACCAGACGCACGAACAGCGGCATCAGCGGGATGACCAGGAGCAGCGCGGCCAGCCCCAGCCGATGCAGCAGCAACTCGGCCTCCTCGCCCTCGGAGCCGAGGTGGTTGCGCAGCTCTTTCTGCAAGATGAGCAGCCCCAGCGGGATGAACACCAGACCAAGCTTCGCACGCAGGTGGAACAGAACGTAGGTGCCACGCTGACGCAGGATGGGCGGCGTCTGCTCCGGTGGCAGCTCGGCGTGCAGGGCCCGGTGGGCGGCCTGATCCGCATCGAACCAGACGGCCCACGACAGGAGCAGCGACACCAGGAACGGCGCGAGCAGGACGAGAGCGGACAGCGGCAGCAGAGAGCCGTTCCAGCGCCACAACTCCTTGACGGCCCAGCCCCAGCCGCACACGGACAGGATGATCACGAAGCCGACG
>CAYYJM010000008.1:0-9286 GCA_964471755.1 uncultured Alcaligenaceae bacterium | reverse complement strand
CGTACAGAGCGAGCTGCTGACAGCGCCGCAAGCGATCGTAGCGATTGAGAACGCGATTGGGCCGGATCGTCGTCCGTAGAGCCCGGATCACCCAGCGCGAGGCGATCCAGGCGACCAGAACGAGGCCGGCGACCACGGCGAGCGTCAGCAGACCCGCCGTCGCCGGCGTGGCGATCCATGCCGGCCGCACGTAGGAATCGAGATCGGGAAGGCAGACCAGAGCCAGAAAGAGCAGCAGCAGCAAGGGCATCGAGTGTTCTCTCCCCCCGCAAGCGGGCTCGCTGGCTGCGCTCCCGGCTCGGCGAGAATGTCCCTCTCATTGTAGTCAACCGCCCCCGTCGGGCCAGACGTGGGGTGGGCGGGAGCGCAGCCGCCGCCTGATCGCCCCGGAAAGCCGGAACAGCGCAGGCCCACCAATCCTCTACGGCGAGGCAACCCGGATGACCGTTCGACGAACGAGGAACTGCTCTTGTTTGAAATTCGTTCGACCGTAATCATACAGCCCCTTCGCCACGAGTTCGTGGATGGAAGCGTGACTGCGGATTCAGCCCCGAGAAGTGGGACGGTTATTGATGCGTGAGACGCTCTGGAACAAACTCACGCGCCGGGAGGTGCTCATGGGTGGCATGTTGACGTTGCTCCTCTCCTGCGGCGCGTACTGGGTGGCGGAGCCGTCGTGGTTCGGGCCGGGTGCCCCGGGACCGATCGGAGGCCGCGCCCAGGCCGGGGCCGTGATCCCGCGTGCGCCCGCGCCCGGCGAGCCCCTGTCCGACGCCGAACGGATCTCCCGAATGCAGCGCTACCTCGACGCCAGCAACGCGGCGTTGAAGGAAATACAGTGCCAGCTCGATGATCCCAGCAACGAATACTTCCAGGCCGAGGGCGAGTTCGAGCAGCTCGACGCCGACCTGGCCGAGAAGAAGAAACAACGCAAGAAACTCGGCCCCGCCAACCCCAAGGCCGTCGAGATGCTCGATGCCGAGGTGACGGCTCTCGAAGACGACTGGACGCGCGCCCGGGATCGGTTCAATCTGCTGATCACCGAACGACGGACGCTGCAAGAGAAGGCGGCCGCCCTCCAGCAGACGATTCAGCAGAACCAGCAGGTCCTCGCCGCACTCAACGGGACGGATCAGAAGACCGCGCCGCAACCGACGGCCCAGGTCCGACCGGAGAAGGCGGCCTCGGGCGAGAACCCATCAGCCCCGCCGAAGACGGCCGAGGAGGCCAGGCCGGCGACACCGCCCGTGGCCGGCAAGCAGCCGGAGACGGAACTCATGACCCCGGCGCTGGGGAAGAAGCCGCCGAGCAAGGCCCTGGTCGATGCGCAGAAGGAGGTCGTCCTCAAGGAAGCCGTCGCCAAGGTGGCAAAGGACAAGGCCCAGTCAACCACGGCTCGCGTTCAGGCATTGCGAAAGAGCATCGCTCTGGAGCAGAAACTGCTCAGCACGGCCCAGGCCAAGGCGACCCAGGCCCAGCAGACGCAGCAGGCCCTGAACATGGAACTGGAACGCAAGCGCGAAGATCCTGCCGCTGTCGAGGCAATCCGGGCCCGGATGGTCGAGACGGAGCGACGGATGACCGCCGCCCGCGACGAGGTGAACGCCAGCTCCGAACGGCTCAACGATCTGCACGGTGAGCTGAACGACCTGCAAGCCGAGGACCTCGCCGCCACCCGAGACGTCGAGCAGAAGGAGCGCGACGTCGCGTCCGCCCAGGAGAAGGTGGTCGAGCTGCAGAATCCGTTCACGCTGGTCAATCTGCTGCACTGGCTGGCCGATCGCGGCCCGCGTCTGGTGCTGATCGCTCTGGGCATCCTGCTGCTGCACCTGCTCGTCGGCCAGTTCACGCGGCAGATCGTCAAGGTCGTCGCCGGCACCAGCACGCGCGGCACCGAGGAGGAACGCGAGAACCGGGCCGACACCCTCGTCAGCGTCTTCCGCAACACGGCCTATTTCGTCATCATCGGCGGCGGCATCGTCATGCTGCTCGACGTGGCCGGCATCCCGGTCATTCCTCTGATGGGTGGTGCCGCCGTCATCGGCCTGGCCGTCGCCTTCGGTGCCCAGAACCTCATCCGCGATTACTTCTCGGGATTCATGGTCCTGATGGAGGACCAGTACGGCATCAACGACGTCGTCAAGATTGGCGGGACGTCCGGCCTGGTCGAGAAGATCACCCTGCGCATGACGGTTCTGCGCGACATCGAGGGGGTCGTCCACTTCATCCCGCACGGGACGATCACGACGGTCAGCAACATGACGCACGGCTGGTCGCGAGCCCTGTTCGACATCGGCGTTGCCTACAAGGAGAACGTCGATCGGGCCATGGCCGTCCTGGTCGAACTCGGCAAAGAACTGCGGCGTGATGCGAAGTTCGGCCCGCTGATCCTGGCCGACCCGGAGATGCTTGGCGTCGATGGTCTGGGTGACTCGGCGGTCATGATCCGCTTCTTCGTCAAGACCCGACCGTTGCAGCAGTGGACCGTTCGTCGCGAGCTGCTGCGGCGGATCAAGAACAAGTTCGACGAGCTGGGCATCGAGATTCCGTTCCCGCATCAGACGGTCTACCACCGCTACGAGGAGGTGGGCGACATGGGTCGGCCACCGCGTGATCGCGACCGCGAAGCGGCGGCGTGATGCCCCTCGCTCGCCTGGGTGATCACGGCCCGAGGCGGTGGATCGCCTCGCAGATCTTGCCGAGCTGTTTGCCTTCCCGACTCGTCTCGACGCCCTTGCCAAGATGGACGTCGTTGACGAACAGGCAGAAGGCCAGCTCGGTTCCCTTCGCCGAGATCAGATAGCCGGCCAGGGCCTTGCTCCGCAGGTGCCGGCGATCGTTCAGGGAATCGACATCGACGTAGGTGCCGGTCTTGGCGAAGACCTGGCCGCGGGCCGGACTCGACTTTTCGACCACGGTCGCCAGGGTGCCGTCCACGCCGAGTATCGGCAGCATCGCCTGGAAGGCGGCGAAGTCCGGCCGCTTGCGCATCGCCCGCAGAAGCTGGACCGTGACGCGCGGCGACGTGCGGTCGGCATCGCCACCACCGGCACCGCTCTCCAGGGAAATGCCCTTCACATCGACGCCGAGTTTGGCCAGCACCTCGCCCTCACGCTTCAGACCCGCCGACACCGTCGGCGAACCATCCTTGACCAGAAGCAGTGGTAGCGTGCTGGCGTAGAGATTGTGGCTCACCTTGAGGACGACCTTGAGCAACTCCTTCAGCGGAGCCGATTTCAGGCTGGCGATCTTCATCAGACCCTTGTATTCATCGCGTGGCGGCAGGGTGGCAGTCGGGACGCCGCCGAAAATCCGTTCCGTGGACACCTGAACGCCCTCGGCCTGGAGGCACTCGATGAACAGAGCCCGAGCGAAGGCGACCGGATCGTCCACCGCGACGATGGCGAGACGCGGCTTGCTCCGCAGCGGGATCTCGCCGCGAACCTCGAACCGCTCCGGGCCGACGCGGCGCGTGGTCAGCCGGGCCTTTCCCCCGGCCGAGATGGTGCGAACCTGAACGTCCACGGTGGCGTACTTCGTCGCTGGCACCAGTCGAGCGGTGGCGAGATCGCCCTCGGCCTGGCCCGGTGTCACCACGACGTCAATCAGGCTGTCGTTGATCTGAAACGGCGTCACGGAACGCGGGCCGCTGCCGGTCGCCTCCTGCGGGGCGAAGAGACGGACGTCGAGCAGCACCTCGCCAGCGATGCGGGTGATGCCCTTTTCCTTGACGCTGCGGGCGAGTTGACGCAGTCCCTGGAGCGGATCGGCCTCGACGAGATCGCCATCGCCGGTAAAGCCGGCGTAGGTGTGGTCGCTATCGCGGAAACCGAGCTTGCCATCGGCCAGGGTTCGGCCGCCGAGGATGGTGTCGCCGGTCGCAACCAGGATCAGGTCGCCGATCAGGACGCCCTTCTCGACTTTGCCGCGCTGGTAGAGTGGCGTCTCGAAGACGTGATCGGCCCCGAAGTGAGCCAGGGCGGCGGCACAGGTGTAGAGCTTCGTCGTCGAGGCCGGCGCGAACAGTTCGTCGGCGTTGCGCTCGTGGACGATCTTGCCCGTCTTCGTCTCGACGACGAGCAGGCCCCAGCGTGCGTTGGCGTAGTCGGGACCACTGGTCAGGGCCGCGATCGCTCGGGTGAGTGCATCATCGGCCATCGCCGGGCCGCTCACGGTCAGGAGCAGGCCCACCACCAGGAAAGCACGCGGCATCGAACGATCTCCGGTTGCGTCATCAGGGTGTGGAATGCCGACGAGCCGCGCACGCAAGGTTGGCCCACGTGTACGGCTCGGCGTTCGCGGCGGTTCAGTTCTCGCTGAAGAGGAACTTCGGAGTGTGGTCCTTGCTGAGGGGATCGCAGGAGAATTTCTTCTGGCAGGTTGGGCAGAGGTCGTAGCGGAACTGTCGGGTCGTGGGGGCGGGCGGTGCCAACTCGTCGTCATCCAGCTCGCTTAACATCTGACCGACCGCTTCCAGATGATCTTCGTCCAGGTCGGCCTCGTTGAGTGTCGTCCGTTCGGTGGACGCGAAGACCTCGATGCGGACGACGAAGTGATCCTCGCCGGCCTGGAGCGACCTGCCGCAAAGGTCACAGCTGAAATGTACCATGAGCTACCCTTCCCACAGAATCCGACGGGTCGTCCTTCACGCGACCCCGGCATCCACGCCGGAGTGCTCGACCATCGCTCCCTCGACCGCGACGACCCCGAATCCGACAATCGTGCCCTCTCTTCCATCCGTCGCAGTTTTGCGTGGGGAAGTCAAGCTGAAATCCTTCGCCGACCTCGTGGCCTCCCCGGATAGGCCAGAAGTCGTAGCATGGCCGAAGGAAGACGCCCGGGCTCCGAGACGCCAGCCATGATCGAGGCCATCGTCCGTCAGGAACTACTGCTCGGCAGTCGGCGAACGCGCCTGCATCTGTTCCGCTGGTTCTACGCCGGCTGGCTCATCGTCCAGGTTGGCTGGTTCTACCTGCTGTTCCAGGCCGTCGAGCAGCAGCGTTACCTCGCGACCTGGAGCATGAACGCTCCGGGCCTCTTTCAGAAGAGTTCAGCTCCGTCCGTCGTTGGTGCCTGGTTCTGCGCGACGTTCATCCCACAACAGTTGCTTCTGCTCCTGCTCGCCGTGCCGGCCCTGGTCGGCGGAGCCATCACCGACGAGAAACGACGCGGCACTCTCATCTACCTGCTGACGACCGACCTCGACACCCGGCACATCCTGCTTGGCAAACTGATCGGCCGGATGGTCCAGGTGCTGGCCCTGATGGCGGCGGGGCTGCCGCTCTTCGCCCTGATGGCTGGCTACGCCGGCGTCCATCCGCTGCCGCTGGTGCTGCTCGCTCTGGTGCTGCTGCCGCCGTTGTTTGGCCTGGCGTCTGCCTCGCTCCTGGCTTCCGTCCTGTGTCGGCAGACGCGTGAGGCCGTCCTCGCGCTCTACGTCGCCGGTGCGATCGGCTTCGGCCTGGCCTGGCTGATTCCCGGCCTCGTTCACGGCTTCGATCCACGCTGGGTCATCGCTCCGATCTGGGATAGCCGCAGTGACGACGCCCTGTCACTTTTCGGCCTGCGATTGCTGTTGACGCTCGCTCTCTGGGGTGGGCTCGGCCTCGTCTGTCTGCTGCTCGCCCTGGCCTGGCTCCGGCCGGTCTATCGTCGGGAACTGGAGAAGGCCGGCGACCGTCGGCAGACGTGGTATGCCAGCGAGCGGCCACCGATCACGGGCAATCCGGTTGAGTGGCGTGAGCGGAACATCGAGGGCTTCAACCCCTTCGGTCTGTTCCAGGGTATGCCGCTCTGGCTGGCCTGCACGCTGATCGCGGTGACGACGACGCTCTCGTCGCTGACCATCCTGATCGTGTCGATGCCGGCCAGCGTCACCGTCGGCGACTTCGTGCGGGCCCTGCTCCGCGTCGATCTCAAACGCCTGGCGACGCTCCTGTCCGGAGCCGAACTCGGCTTTCTGGTGCAGAGCATTGTCGTGCTGTTGCTGGCGACGTTCATCGTCGGCGTGCGGGCCTCCGGCGCGGTGACCGGCGAACGCGAGAAGTTCACCTGGGAGTCGCTTCTGCTGACGCCGTTGACGGAAAGTCGGCTCGTCGTCGGCAAGCTCCGGGGCATTCTGGCGAGCAGTTCGTGGTATCTGCTCGCCTATGCCGCACCGGCCCTGAGTCTGGCGATCCTCGGTGGCGTGCCGGCTTTCCTCTGGACGCTCCTGTGGCTGGCCGTCACTCTGTTGGCGGTCTACTTCATTGGCTCGGCTGGCCTGTGGGCCTCGGTGCGTTCGACCACGTCGTGGCGCAGTCTGCTCTCGACCCTGGGCTTCGGTTATCTCGGTGGCGTCCTGATTTTCCTCATCTGCTCGCCGGTCATCGCCATCCTCGGTTTCTTCCTGCTGGCCATGCTGGCGGCCGCCGACGCGATCCTGGAAACGCGGATCACCTCGGTCGCCGCCCGGGGACTGGGGAACGACTGGACGCCCTTCTTCATCGCCGCCTGCATCGGCCTGGCGATCATCTTCTTCGTGTCCGCCGGTCTGTTCCTGCGCAACGCTCAGGTCTGGATCGCCAACCGGGAGCGGACCCGATACTGGGACGACGAGCCGGAGTTCACGCCGCGACCCCGGCCGGGCCGAACCATCCTGCCGCCCGATCTGTCCGATCGCTGGCGGAACCGTCGGTGAACTCAGGAGGTTGGCATGTCGGACGCACGTCGAGCGACGGCCCAGGAAGCGTACAACCGCCTCTTCTGGGATGCCCGCATCAACCGTGACGTCTTCGTCGTCGGCTACTCGGATCGGCTCGTTCCGGGCGGCGTTCGCGAGATGCCGCTCGTTCGCTGGGATCCGCACGGCCAGATTCCCTGGCACCGGATGCGTTACCTCCGCTGTGGCGATGTCATCGTCTGGTCGCGTGATGCCGGGCCGGATCGTCTTGCGAGTGACGATCTGCCGTCAGCGGCCTGGCTGGCGGATCGGCATGCGCCCGTGGCGGAGGTCGGCGGCAGTGACTGGCGGCCGCGTGCCGTCTACCGACACGAAGGCGACAGTTGGGAGACGGCCTTCGCTCCGGGCTCCGAGTCGGCCCGTTCCTTCGACCTGGCGACGTGGAACGTCCTGTGCGACTTCGGTGAATTGACCGTGCCCTCGCTCCAGCGTCGGTTGCCGGCCCTGCTGGTCGAACTCGCTCACCTCGACGCCGGCATCATCGCCCTGCAAGAAGCGACGCCGGCATTCACGCGGGCCCTGCTCGCGCAGCCACGGCGGGGGCCGATCTACCTGTCCGAGTCGCCCGGCCTCATCGGCCTGGAGCCGCACGGGGTGCTGCTGCTGTCGCGCTGGCCGTTCACGCTGCTGGAACACGCCGGCGGTTCGCGGCCCATCCTGGTCGGCACCTGGCCTTTCGGCGATCATCTCGTCCGGGTGGTCAATCTCCATCTGCCGAGCAATCGCTCGACGGACGCGCCCGAGCAGCGCCGCCGACGCCTGGAGGGACTGCTCACCGACCTGGCCCACCTGACTGGCGACGTTCTGCTTGTCGGTGACTTCAATCTCGTTGGCGACGAACTGGCCGAGTTGCTCGCCGGGCACGGCTACCGCGACGTGTGGGATCGGCTCAATCCCGGCGAGGATGGCTGCACGTTCGATCCGCTGCGAAATCCGCTGGCACGGCTGGGCAGCCGACTGGGCCAGCCGACACGGTTCGATCGCATCCTGTGGAAGCCGGCCGAGTCGGGCTTCGTTCCGCTGCGGATCGCCCGGTTCGCCACGACGGCGCACACCGATGCGGAAGGGCCACTCTTTCCATCGGATCACTTCGGCCTCACCTCGACCTGGCAGACGACAGGGCAAGACGCAGATCCCGCACCCCGATCCCCCGCCTCGGAGTACCACCGCGAGGAGTTGTCGGGACCAACCGAAGAGCAGCAGACCGCCTGTCGCCGGGTGATGGCCGAACTGGACACGCTCGTCGCCGAGTTGACGGGACGGACGGGCGCGGTCCACCTGGCCGGCTCGTGGCGACTCGGTGTCGCCGGGCCGGACAGCGACGTGGACGTGGTCTGTCTCGTGCCGCCTGGCTTGCCCCGGCCGGACTTCTTTCACCGCTTGCAGGCTCGGCTCATCGGCCAGGTGACAGGGCTCTGTCACGTTCCCGGAGCGCGGATGCCACGACTGACGTTTCGCCGGCATGGCCTGAGCGTGGACATCCTGGCGGCGACGACGGCGCTGGAGCGTTTCCAGGTCCGGCCGTCGCCAGGCGACTTTGCCGACGCGGAGAGTTGGCAGGCGGCCCGGGCCTGCGTCGAGGCGGATCGGCTGCTGTCGGCCGTCGAGCCGGCTCTGCCGGTGGAGAAGTTTCGCCAGGTACTGCGTGCCGTGCGGACCTGGGCGCGACGGCGTCAGATTCACGGCAACGCCTGGGGCTACCTGGGCGGCGTCGCCTGGGCCGTGCTGACGGCATGGAGTGTGCTGCAATCCAGTCGGCCGGAGAGCGGAGCATCGGCGAGCGCCTTCCTGGCCCATTTCTTCCCGGTGTTGACCCGCCATCGCTGGTCGCAGCCGATCGCCCTGATGGAGGCCGGACGACGCTACCAGCCGCGTGGACCCCGCGATCGGCTGCCGATTCTGCGGCCCGCCGAGCCGTTCGAGAACACGGCATACAACGTCACCCGCTCGACGGCTCGGACGCTGCGTGCCGAATGGAGCCGGGCGGCTCGCGATCCCCTGGCCGAGTTGTTCACCCCGGTGGACCTGCGCGACGAGTCGGAGCGATTCCTGGTCCTGACGCTGACCGGCGAACCGGCGGTGCGGGCGGACCTGGCTGGTCGAGTCGAGGGGCGCATCGTTGGCCTGCTGGTCGATCTGGAGCGTCGGCTGCACCTGCACGTACGTCCCTGGCCGGACGTGTTCGGCAGCGAGGAGACGGCGCGGATGGTGATTGGTCTGCCGACCCTGGAACCGCAGGAGCAGCACGCGGTGGTCGCGCTGGCGAGTGCCTTCCTGGCCGAGGTCGTCAGCGCGGAGGGGCGGGAGTGGCGTGTCGATCTGTGCGACCGGGACGATGCTCGGTTGCCGGCCTGACGTGGACCTGGAGTGTGTCAGAGCCGCGCACGCAGCGAGGCCGCAGGCCGAGCGGAGTAAGCGCACCGCGACCTGCACAGAAAGGCGGCGAACGCTTCCACCGCCCATACGTCCGGGCCTCGGTGCGCTTACTCCGCTTGGCCTGCGGCCTCGCTAGTGTGTCAGAGCCGCGCACGCAGCGAGGCCGCAGGCCGAGCGGAGTAAGCGCAC
>CAYYJM010000007.1:26739-56746 GCA_964471755.1 uncultured Alcaligenaceae bacterium | reverse complement strand
ACGGGGGTGATCATGATCTCGCCCCTGCCAGGGGCGATTCCGACCAAGCCCGGCTCGGCGACCCGGCCGCTGCCTGGCATCGCCGCCGAGATCGTCGACAAGGCAGGCAACCCGGTGCCGGCGAACGCGGGCGGCTTCCTGGTCATCAAACGGCCCTGGCCAGCGATGCTGCGCACGATCTTCGGCGACGACGAGCGCTACCAGCAGCAATACTGGAGCCAGGTTCCGCACGCCTACTTCACCGCTGACGGAGCCCGTCAGGACGACGACGGCTACTTCTGGATCATGGGTCGGGTCGATGACGTGCTGAACGTCGCAGGCCATCGCCTCAGCACGATGGAAGTCGAGAGCGCCCTGGTCAACCACCCGAAGGTGGCCGAGGCGGCCGTGGTCGGCCAACCGGACGAGATCAAGGGCGAGGGCATCTGCTGCTTCGTGACGCTCAAGGCAGGCATCGAGGCAACCGAGGCCCTCAAGAAAGAGTTACGCGAACACGTCGCCCGGGAGATCGGAGCCCTGGCCCGGCCGGACGCCATCCGCTTCACCGAGGCGCTGCCGAAGACACGCTCGGGCAAGATCATGCGGCGTCTGCTGCGTGACATCGCCGCGGGCCGGCAGACGACCGGCGACACGACCACGCTGGAGGATTACAGCGTGCTGTCGAAGTTGCGTGAAGATGAGGAGGGGTAAGAAGTAGGGTGGGCCGAGCGCTAGCGAGAGCCCACCACGCGGGATCGGTGGGCTCGGCCCACCCTACAATTGCTGGCGATGCGGCGCGAGGAACGAGCGGCACCCGATCGGGTGCCGCTCGTAAGGTTTCGTTATCGCGACGGGGACCACCACGGGAACCAGGCTCGTTTCCTTGGCATCGGCGTCCCTTCCGGTGCCGGAGCCTGGACGGGCTCGTCTGGAACATTGGTGTCGCGCAGGTTGTTGAACTGCTCCCGCGTCTTCTCGGCCAGGGTCCGCGCTTTCTTGAAGAGTTCCTCGCGGGTCTTGTTGATTTCCGGGTCGCGATCCGGGTTGTTCTCGACCTTCTTCCACTCCAGCCAGGTATCGCGGCGCTCGGCCAGCAGGGCGTCGAGCTTCTTCTGCAATTCGACGATGGCCCTGTTCCAGCGGATGTAGTCGGCATCGCTCTCGGGAGCCCGTGAAGCTCGCCGCATCTCGATGGCCAGCTGGTTGAGCTTCTTCTGACGCACCTGGACTTCCTGATCCAGCTCGTCGATCATTTCCTGCACGACCTTGAGGTCGGGATGGCTCTCCGCGAAGGTTCGCAGTTCGCGATCGAACTCGGCCCTTTCGGTGTCCTGCCGAGTCGCGATCGCTTCCAGTTCGGCCCTCCGGCCGGACTCCCGCAACGAGTGCCAGGTGTAGAGGCCGCCGGCCGTCAGAAGCAGCAGGATCGCAGCGAGCAGGGTCGTGCCCCAGTTGTTATTGTGCATGGCGATCTCGCTCCTTGGTGTAGGCCGTCGTCACTCAGTTCGACGCCATGATCTGCTGGAAGCGTTCCCGGGTGGACTGCCCTTGCAGCTTCCGTTCCTCGCTCTTGACCAGGTTGACCGCTTCCTGTTTCGCCTTGCTCCCGCCCGAGGCGAGGGCCTGGGCCGTCGCCTTGATCTCGTTCGCCTTGTTCGTCAGCTCGTCGGACAGACCCACGGCCAGGTCGAGCTTGACGTGATCGAGCTGCTGCTGCACGAACTGCCGCTTCTCCGCCAGGCTCTTCATCTCACGCTCGGTCCGGCCAATCTCGTTCTGCAAGTGCGTCACATGCTGTTCGAGGCGATTGACATTCTCGTTGGCGGCGTCCAACTGGCGATCGACCTCGACCACCTTCTCCTGGAACTGGCTCTCCGCCAGACTCTGCCCCTTGTACGACACGGGGTAGGTCTTCTCGGACGCGACGTAGGTCTTCTTCAGATCCACCAGGGCGTTCGTGCTGGCGGCGACCGTCAGCATCTCCTTCTTCGTGCGTTCGGTCGTCGTGTCCAGATCGACCTTCAGCTTCAGCTGATGCGCCTTCAGTTTTCCTTCGATCTTCTCCAGTTCACTCAGGGCGAACCGCAGATACCCTTCCGGGTCCTTGGTGATGTTCTCCGGCGTCCACTTCGTCCAGGCGTCGATGGCCGCATCCATCTTCGGACGGAAGACATCGCTCTGGAAGTAGAGGACCCCGCCGGCGAGGGCAGCCAGAACCAGCAAGCCAGTAATCAGTCGCAGCATGGGTGTACTCCTTGGTCGGGTTTCGGAAGGAGAGGTCCGTGGGCCTTGTGCGATACCGACCGGCCATGCCTTCCGGCGAAGACCCGTAGAACGCTCTTGCATTATACCAGGGCCGAGAACCATTTGCGAAGGGGCGAAATCCGCAAACTTCCTCACCCCTGAATCCCAGAATCTCTCTCTACCAGAGTATTCGCTGACCGAGGCGGTTCGTTTGAACTTTTCTCGGGCGTCTTCTTCTCTTACCTCCCTGAATTACGCCGTCGTTCTAACTTTGTGACAGGTCCAGGGATGGGGGGAAGCCTGCCCTCCCCTCTTTGAACCGGAAGAAGCCGGACCGAGCAACAGCCATTCCTGCAACTGACGTGCCGGTTGGCACCGCGCAAGGAACGAGCCCGCTGCGTCCGCCAGGGATTTTCCTTCCCCTGCGAACGCGGCGGGCTCCACGCAGCCGAAATCAGCTCCGCTTGTTCATCGACGCCATCGTGCTGGCGGCCGCCTCGTTGCTGATGAAGAAGTCCCGCCAGCTGCTGAAGTGGTCGGCGGTCCCTTCCAGGTCATACTCATTGCTGATCAGGTCGCCGATGTACGCCTGCACGGTTCGGCCGCCGATCTCGTTGGCGTGGTGCGTGGCGATCTCGCTGGCGAAGTTCAGCAGGTCGTAGACCTTCGCCTTCGTCGGCAGGGTCCGCTGCCGCTTCACCGACAGGGCGTCCATGTTGGCCAGGCCGTAGACGTCGGCCAGGTCGCCGGTCATCTGGTGGAACGCCTTGAAGATCGGCAGGCCGGCCAACTCGCTGGCACCGTCGCCGCCGTGATCCTGGAGAACGCCGTTCTTGCGAACCTGATTCAGGTTATGCAGCCGGGCCAGCAGCTTGTACAGCTTGTTCGTCTCGTTGACCGACGCCCAGCTCCGCGAGCCCGACTCGAAACGCTGCCGCAGAGCGGCGAAGCCGTCCTCGTTGTTGAAGCCTTCCAGCACGCGGGTCAGAGCGAAGTGGACGCCATCGTCCCCCTTGCCGACGTTCATCTCGCTGCGAAAGGCCGGGCTGTAACCGATCGCACCGTTGGAGCAGATCAGCCGGAGCAGCGACAGATAGACCGACGGCTTGCCGTAACCATCGATGGGCGTGTCGAGGATGAACTTGTTCTTGAAGCCGTCGCCGGCGACCTGGAACGTGCCGCTGGTTCGCGGGCTGTGTCGGCTCGTCACGACGCCCCGGCTGTAGGTGATCTCCTCGGCTCCGTAGCGCGTCAGCAGGGCGATCAGATCATCGTGCTTCATGACCGCCTGGCGCGGACTGGTCACCGCCTGGAGTCGGCCGACGCCCTGATCGTCGCGCTCGATGCACAGCCGGAGCAGGTCGTCGCCGGCCTTCTCGCTGATACGGTTGAAGACTTCGGCATGGCTGAAGTACTTGAAGATGTTGCTGGTGAACCCGAAGCGGAGGTGCAGGCTGTGCCAGAAGCGATCGGTCGGCACGAGCGCCTCGTCACGCAAGGTCAGGTTGTGAACCACCTGCCGGCCGGCGTTGTTGGTGCCGGTCACAACCTGGAGTTCCTTGATGCGGGCGGTCTGATACTCGAACTGCTGGGACATGGGTCGGATCTCCTCGTGAGAGCAGTAGTTCCGGTTGCTCCTACCGTTCTGGGTTCGACTCGTTCAGTGCGGAATGGGTTGTATCAAATCGGCTCAGATTGCACAAAGTCGGTAGCGATCATTCGTCGCCAAAGTTCTGCCAGGCCGTTTCCTCACGGCGAGTGCGTCGATGCCGGCCGCCGGCGCGGCGGGTCAGCATGGCCGGCAGCTGGACCTCGATCCGGGCCAGGGTCTGGAGCATCTTGCCGTTGACCTCCTGGAGCTTTGTGTTCACCGTCAGCGATCGCCAGGTGTCTTCCGTCCAGGTGAACGCCTGGTCGGCCCTGGCCGTGCGCTGGAACGGCCAGCGGGTGCGCGTACACTGGACGATCTGCTTGATCGGCTCGCTGGGATGCTTGCGCAGGACGCGCCCGGCCATCTGGATCGTCACTCCCTTGCAGGACGGACGCACGAACACGGTGCGAAGTTCGGGGCAATCGAACCCCTCGGCCAGGAGCATGCAGTTGGTCAGCACCTCGATCCGACCGGCGCGGAAGTCCTCCAGCTGCTGGTCGCGGTCACTGGAGCCGGTGACGACCTCGGCCCGGACACCGGCCTCGACGAGGAGCTGGTTCGCCCGGAAAGCCTGGTCGAGCGTGTGGAAGTAGAGGATCGTCCGACCCCACTTTTCACGATCACGCAGGTAGAATTTCACCACCTCGTCGGAAGTGTAGTTCGGGATCGTGTAGTGGTGGTAGCCGCTCAGGTAGCCGTCCTGGATGAGCGTCTGGATGCCGGCGTCCTTGATGACCGAGTCGAAGCAGAGCTTGACACGGTCGGCCCGGAACGGTGTCGCGGACAGACCCAGGATGTAGCGCGGCTGAATCACCTGATGCAGCACGGCCATGCTGTGGGCGGCGTCGTGCTGCGCCTCGTCGATCACGAGCAGATCGAGGCCCGTCGGCGGGTCGCGATCGAACATCGAGATGTACTTTGCCTCGACGTGAATGCCGCGAGCGCGGTTCTCCTCCTCCGCCTGGCTCAGCAGATAGCGCCGCATGGCGACCCAGCCGACCTTGAGGCCGAGCTGTTCCTGGAGGGCCTTCGCGATGAGCAGTCCCATGACCGTTTTGCCGGAGCCGGTTGGGCTTTCGAGCAGGATCGAGCGCAGATCGCGAGAAGTGAACTGCTCAACCGCCTTGGCGACGATCCGCTGCTGGTACGGCCGTGGTTGCACGTTGGTCCGAGCGAGCAGGGCGTTGAGGTCCATGTCCATCTCCTCACGAAAAGTTGGGCGTCTACCCGACTTTCTAACGCGGTTGGCGTTCGTTTTGTGACGGATGGAGTTGTACCATTTCGAGGGACGAGGCGCGAAGGTCGGTAGGTGAGATGGCGAAAAGAGTCCGAGCCCCAGCGGCCGCGAGGAAAAGCCTTCCCTCGCTGCCACTGGGGCTCGAAACGAAGCAGGTCGCCGGTGACGACCTTACTCCAGAGTATCGCTGCGTGCGAAGTTCACTCGCAGGTCTGCCGGAATGCGCCAGCGGCCGCGCGTATCGAGCAGGCTCTCTTCCTTGACAGCCTCCCGTCGCATCTGACTGAGCAGCTTCTCCTCGAACGCCACCTCATCCAGCGGAACCAGGTGAGCCGTGTAGAACGGCCAGCTGAAGGGCACGCCTGAGGCGGCCACCCGCTTGGTGGCTTTCTGAGCATTCAGGTAGGCCGTCTCGCTGGGCTCGGTCCGGGCCTGGCACAGAGCGACATACCAGTGCTTCACTGGCAGGTCCGAAACCACGACCGCGTCGCCCTTGTCCTTGAAGCCGCTCATCAGCTGCTCGATGGTGTCCGACCGTGGCGAAGCGATGACGTCCGGCGGAATCGTGCCCGGAATGTAGGTGGCGTTGCCCGGAATGGTGCTGGGTTCGCCGACCAGCCGGCCGATGCCGCGCAACTCCTTGACCACGCCCGGCTTCTGTTCGAGCAGCCACTGCATGGAGGCGGCCACCTCCTGCTTGCTCTTGACGGACTGAAGGTGATCCCGCAGTTTCTCGGCGTGCCGCATGGCCAGGCTCTGGGCGGCCTCGTGCCGCCATGCCTCCGCCACCTTCTCACGGACCTTGACGCGCTTGCCCCGGTCCCAGACGAACGAATCGAGTGTGGCCGGCACCTGGGCACTGCGATCCTCACTCCGCCAGACGAGGACCGAATCCGGATCGCCCAGGTTGGCCGAGGCGGCCATTTCCATGACCGCTGCGGGATTGTTGGTGTTGCGCAGGGTCCGCTGCGCTTCCATTTGATAAAACGCGTAATTCGGCGACCAGCGAACCGGATCAAAGGTCCCCTGTGTGCCCAGAGCCAGGGACATGGCCAGGTCCGCCGCCGGCGGCTTCGGCTGACCCAGGGACTCGAACCGCTGGGCCAGCTGAATCAGGCCGTCCATCGCCGGCGACTTGCGCAGGTCGAATTCGTCCATCGCGTAGGGCGTGCTGACCAGCGAGCCCTCGATGCCGCGTTCCTTGAGGAACGCCGTCAGCACCGGGGCGGCCTCCGCCTCGGTCTTGCCGCGCAGCGAACGCACCTTCTCGTAGGTGTCGCGCATCAGGCCGACGCGGATTCGATCGGTCAAACGCTCGATCTGCTGCTTGCGGAAGGTCGGAGCGACGACCGCGAGCGGAACCGGCTGAGGCAGTTCCTTCTTCTGTTCGAGCAGGGCCAGAGCCAGGCCCGAGTAGAGGGCCCCCTGCGGAACCGTCGCCGCCAGCACGGCCGGGGTCAGCTTGCGCTCGTAGTAGGCGCGATCGCCATGCTCGTACACCCAGACATTGGCCGCCCAGTCGCTGAGTGCCCCGACGGGAGTTCCCGAGCCATTGTGGAGGCTGGCCATCAGATGCCCCACCAGACGCGGAGTCGGCCCGACGCGCATCCAGCTCGAGTCGTGCATGCCGTACTTCTGGCCGAAGGCGTTCTCGTATTCGAGCCACGAGGCCAGCGAGTTGGCATTGCTGTTCTTGTAACTCGTGTAGGTGTCGGTGAGCATGGAATCGGGCTGCATGGCCTGGACGGTGGCCGGAATCGCGAGCAGGCTGGCAGGGACTCCACCATGAGCGAACCCGGCTCCCAGGGCCAGGCCCAGCGGCACGATCGCCTCGCTGGCCGCGCGGGCCTCACGAGCCTGCTTCTGGATGAACGGCGACGTGCCGCTCAGTTGCAGGTACTGCACCTGAGCCTGACGCGGCTGCTTGAAGGCGGGCCGACTTCGATCGGGGTGCGGCTCATCGTTCTTGTACTTGTCGAACAGGGCTCGCAAGGCTGTTTCTGTCGGTTGGTCCTTGACCTCGGCCAGGAACGCCTCGACCGGGATTTCCAGCAGGGCGGCGTTCGCGGTCGTCGTCAACCGGGTGAACTCGGCGAAGCCCTCGGCGGCGGACGACTGAGCCGGCGTGGTCGGCAGCAGGTCCAGAGCGATGGCCGGGAAGGTGCCTGCGGCCTGCCGACCGGTCAGGGCCTGACGAGCCAGGGCGACCCGGATTTCCGCACGCAGCGCAGCGGCCAGTTCCTCAGGCGTGACGCGTTCCCGCTCCCGACGGTTCGCCAGGAACTCCTTGACCGTCGGATTGGTGGCAAAGGTCGGGTTGGGCGGCAGAGCCTTCCAGCCGGCGAACGTCAGGGCCAGGCGCAACACGGCCGACTCCGACGGGTGGATGCCGAGCTTCTCGGCCTGCTCCGTCCAGATCTTGAAGTCGAGCATGCCCTCCGTGGTTCGCTCGCCGCCCAGGAAGAACGTGCGATTGGCGTTGAGCGTCTGCGGATTGAAGAAGCCGTTGACCATGTCCGGGTAGTTGCTCCCGACGGCGTCGCGATAAAGCTCGAATTGCAGGTAGGACAGAAGATCTTCCAGTGGGGCACGCAGGTCCTGTTCCAGGGCCAGGTAGGCGGACTTGCCATCGGCCGTACGATCAAACAGCAGGACGTTGCGCAGGCTGTCCAGGTCGGCCCGGATGGCGGCCTCGGTCTCGCGTTGTTGCTGCAACGTCTGCGGCGGACCCCGCCGGCTGCGTTCCTCGGCCCGGGCCAGGGTCATCATGGCCGCCGAGCCGATGGCCCCGTGGAGCTGGCGGATCTTCTCGCCCGCAGCGGGAATCATGCGGCCGCCGCCGAAAATCGTACGCTCCATCGTGCTGACCTGGCTCTGCTTGCGTGCCAGGACCTGGATCAGGAATTCCGAGGCGAGTTGCCGATGGTCCTGAGTCCGCCTGAGGTCACCTTCGTGGACTTTCGTACCATACAAGGTGGCAACGACCGACCCCTGGTTCCGTGGCGTGGCAAAGTACGCCTGCGCCCAGGTGAAGAAGTCGCCGGCCCCGAAGGACAGGATGAAGACGAACATGCAGACGATGGCGAGAAGGGCGAAGATGACCTTCTGGTGTCGCCGGAAATACGTGAACGGATTGAACGCCATGGTCGGTCCTCGGTTTCGGCGATCCGCCAGCCCCAATATCCACTGCCAGGCTTGACACCTGGGAAAAAGCTGTAGTATGGGTTGATGGCAAAAGTCGGTCAATGCGAGAATTGTAGCGAACCGGAAGGGTAAGACCAACGGCAACCCAGGAGACGTTTCGTGGCACGCAAGAAGCAACCGAGCACCGAGGAAGCTCCGGGCACCACGCGCCGCAAGGCCTCGCCGGCCTCGACGGCGTCGGACGCTGGCGTGCCGGCCTCGAAGTCGCCCCGTGGGCGGCGCAAGCCGGCTGACGTCGGAGAAGAAGCACCGGCCCCGGCCTCGACCGGCAGTCGCGGCATCACCCTCGTCATCGTCGAGTCCCCGACCAAGGCCAAGACGATCAACAAGTATCTCGGCCCGCAGTTCAAGGTCCTGGCCAGCTACGGCCACGTCCGCGATCTGCCACGCCGGCGGAAGAAGGGCGAGTTGGTCGCCGGCATCGACCTGACCACCTGGCGGCCGACCTACGTCGTCGAGGACAAACGCGACGGCAAGGGCCGACGGACGCCCAAGGATATCCTCGCCGAGCTGAAGCGCGAGGCGAACAAGGCGTCACGCGTCTTCCTCGCGACCGACCCGGATCGCGAGGGGGAGGCCATCGCCTGGCACATCGAGGACGAGCTGAAGCTCAACCCGGCGACGACGTATCGCATCGCCTTCAACGAGATCACCAAGTCGGCTGTCCAGGCAGCGATCCAGCATCCCGGCCGGGTCAACATGGACCTCGTCCGGGCACAGGAGGCCCGTCGTGTCCTGGATCGGGTCGTGGGCTATCCACTGTCGAACCTGCTCGGCAAGAAGATCACTCGCGGCCTGAGTGCCGGTCGGGTGCAGTCGGTCGCCCTGCGTCTGGTCGTCGATCGCGAACGCGAGATCGAGGCGTTCAAGCCGGAGGAATTCTGGAAGATCATCGCGACGCTCGCGCCGCAGGGGACGGTGCCATTCCAGGCGAAGCCGTTCGCCCTGGCGCTGTACAAGGCACGCGGTTCGGCGAGCGGTCCCCGTGAGGGGACTGAATCGGACACCGAGGGCAAGGACGGTGACGCCCCGAAGGAGAAGGCTCCGGCGACTCAGCCGGGCACCTTCCGGGCCGAGTTGGCCGAGTGGAACGGCGTGAAGTTCGCTGCCGATAATCAGGCCACGGCCACCGGCATCGCCACGGCCCTGGACACGGCCCGCTACACGATCACGAAGATCGAGCAGAAGGACCGCAACGAGCGACCGCAGCCACCGTTCACGACGAGTACGCTCCAGCAGACGGCCAGCCTGCGTCTGCACTTCGCCAGCGATCGCACCATGCGGACGGCCCAGAAGCTCTACGAGGGCGTGGATCTCGGCAGCGAGGGTTCCATCGCCCTGATCACCTACATGCGTACCGATAGTACGCGGGTGAGCAGCGATGCGCTCAACGCCGTCCGCGATCACATCAAGACGGCGTATGGCCCGACGTACCTGCCGGCTCAGGCGCACAGTTACAGCTCGGGCAAGAGTGCCCAGGACGCTCACGAGGCGATCCGGCCGACGGACATGACCTACACGCCGGCACGCGTCCAGGCCCTCGGCCTGCACGGCGATCAACTGCGTCTCTACACGCTGATCTACAACCGCTTCGTCGCCAGCCAGATGAACGCCGCCATCTGGGCCGAGACGCGCGTCGAGGTGACGGCGGAGTGCGCCGAGGCGACGCCGGGCCGCGGTCTCTTCAAGGCGACCGGCCGGGTGCTGAAGTTCGACGGCTTCCGCAAGGTGTTGCCGCCCAGCGGCAAGAGCGAGGACGCCGAACTGCCGCCACTCAGGGAGCAGCAGGCGCTGGACCGGCTCGATCTGACCGCGAGCCAGCACTTCACGCAGCCGCCGCCACGCTACAACGAGGCGTCGCTGATCAAGGCCCTGGAGAAGGAGGGCATCGGTCGGCCCAGCACCTACGCGAGCATCATCGGCAAGATCACGTCCGACGAGCGCGGCTACATCGAGGTGCGCGATCGCCGCTTCTTCGCGACGCAACTCGGCAAAAACGTGACCGATCTGCTGGTCGCGAACTTCCCGCGCATCATGGACGTCAAGTTCACTTCGCAGATGGAGACGGATCTCGACGACATCGAGAATCAGAAGACGGTCTACCATCAGGTGCTGAGCAACTTCTGGGGTCCGTTCGAGAAGGCGCTGCGTGACGCCGAGGAGAACCTGCCGGCCAGTGGCGGCGAGGAAACGGGCGAGATGTGCCCACGCTGCGGTCGGCCTCTGGTGAAGAATTTCAGCCGCAAGCTGAAGCGCGAGTTCATCGGCTGTTCCGGCTTCAAGGCCGATCCGCCGTGCAAGTACATCAAGCCACGCGAGGGCGAACCGGAGCGGGCCGAGCCGGTCGTCACGGACATCCCCTGTACGACCTGCGGCAAGATGATGGTCAAGAAGGTCGGCAAGAAGGGCGAGTTCCTCAGCTGTAGCGGCTACCCCGACTGCAAGACGACCATGGCCCTGGACGACCAGGGTCGGCCGGTGGTGACGGCCCAGCAGACCGCGCACAAGTGCGAGAAGTGCGGTCAGCCGATGGTCATCCGCGAGGGTCGGCGTGGGCCGTTCCTGGCCTGCACCGGTTATCCGAAGTGCAAGAACGCCAAGGACGTGGACGCGCAGGGCAACCCGATCCAGCCGGCCGACCTGGGCATCGCCTGCGAGAAGTGCAATTCGCCGATGGCCATCCGGAAGGGTCCGCGCGGTCCGTTCCTGGGCTGCACGGCGTACCCGAAGTGCCGTTCGACGAAGCAGCTGACCGCCGAGATGAAGGAGCAACTCAAGGACAAGCTGCCGGCCCCGGCCCCGAAGAAGGAGGAGCCGAAAATCGAGATCACCGACCCATGCCCGGAGTGCGGCGGGCCGATGAAACTGCGGCAGTATCGCGGCCGCTACTTCCTGGGATGTTCCGGCTACCCGAAGTGCAAGGGCACACGGCAGCCGTCGGCGGAACTGCTGGAGCAGATCGCCGAGGTGACGGCTCCCACTTGAGCAGGAGCGAAAGAAGAAGCCGGCCATTAGGTCAGGCGAGACAGGAAAGAAGTACACGCCGAGGCCATCGCCCTCCGGCGTGTGCCAGACCCGGACCTTGCCCGGTTGCGGCTCACCCTGGAACGTGTAGCCAGTTGTGTCGAAGCGCACCGTGTCCAGGGACGGTTTCGCGCCACCACCGCCGGAGCCACGCTTGAAGAGCCCGAACATGGGACATCCCTCTGTGGCCGAACGAATAGTGAACTCAGCGAAGCGGTCGAAGAAGGAAGCCGGGTGAGGAAACTCCCACCTCCCGGCCTCAGCGGTGCCAACCCCTCCACGGGTCAAACGTCCGCACGGAAAGCCCTCCTTCGCCGGTTGACAAACCGCACCTGCCCGGCGAGTGGGGGAAGCCATGAACCTCAGAAAGCCTACAGGCCAGCCGGATCAGCTTGCTCTGCGCCTGGCTCACCGCCCCTATTGCCACTGGCCACAATGGAGGTGCCCCTCAGGCGTCATCGGCTACGGGGCAGCTGAGACTCTTGCTGTACATACCGGAACGATCAAAGCAGCAAGGACGTCGATCACCGGCGGAGAGCTTCGAGATGGCCACGCCGATCCGCTTCACGCGCGTCTCGGCTCGCTTGCCGGAGGTAATCCAGTGAATCCAATCCCGGCGAGCCACAGGCGTGAGGTCCGACCACGTCTCGGATGCTTTCAAAGGAGCCGTCACGAGGGCTTGCCTCAGATCATCCGGCACCTCGGGTTCGGGTTCGACGGCCACCGGCGCGATTTCGAGCGGGATCAGGTCGCCCGCCTCCACGCCTGCGGACTCGCGCAGCTTCTGGTCTACTTTGAGCCAGTGACCTCCTTGACCGTCTGGTTCGAGCGTTGCCCGAAAGGCGAAGCCGTTGAGGGTGCCTTCTACCGACGTCATGCCACGCGAGGGGAGCTTCGCACTGGCATCCTTCGGCAGGATTAGAAAGGTCCAGGAGACGACCGTCTCGGTCGTCTTCGGTCGGCAGAGCTTCGCTGTGAAGCGGATCACAGACTCGGTTCCGGTGTTGGATTCGATGGTCCTGCCCTCCGTCGCCGGCCTGGTGAGTATGCCCACCGGCACCTGCGCACCAGGCACCGCATTACCGCGCTGAGCATGACTTCCGGCAGCATGTTACCTTCGCGTCAGGGCGGCGTTCAAGTGCTGACTCGCCAAAACGGAACCTGACCGACCGACCATCTTCGGAGGGACCAGCCGACACGCTGAAGACGATGTGTCACCTTCGCCCGAAGACGCAACTCAGACGACGCGAAACGGCAGCGGCTGACTGGCAAGACCAGCCAGCAGGTTCTCGACGGACATCTCCGCCATGCGCTGACGCGTCTCCTCGGTGGCGCTGCCAAGGTGAGGCGTGACGATGACGTTGTCGAGCTTCAGCAGCGGATGGTCGCGCGGCAGCGGCTCGGGGTCGGTCACGTCCAGCGCCGCGGCGTGCAGGCGTCGCTGTGCCAGCGCCTCGGCCAGCGCGTCGGCGTCGACCACCGCTCCGCGAGCCACGTTGATCAGCGATGCCGTCGGCTTCATCTTCGCCAGTTCCGCCCGGCCGATCAGCCGCGTCGTCTGCGGCGTCAACGGCACACTCAGCACGACGTAATCCGACGCCGACAGCAACTCGTCGAATGAGACGTAACGGACGCCGAGCGTCTGCTCCATCTCAGGCCGGCGGTGACGGTTGTGATACAGGATGGTCATGTCGAAGCCGTGGGCCCGCCGGGCGATCTGCCCACCGATGCGACCCAGGCCGACGATGCCGACGGTCGCTCCGTGGACCTCACGGCCGAGCATGTACGACGGGTCGTAACGCACGAAGCCCGGCCCGCGCGCGTAACGCTCCCCCTCGCAGAGTCGCCGTCCAGCAGCAAGCAGCAGGGCGAACGCCAGGTCGGCCGTCGCCCCGTCGAGTACGCCCGGAGTGTTGCCGACCGGCACGCCACGAGCCCGGGCGGCTCCCAGGTCGATGTGATCGACACCGACACCGAAATTGCTGATCACCTTCAACGCCGGGAACCGCGACATCAGGGTGTCATCGACGACGGGATGGCCATAGGTGTAGATGGCGATGACGTCGGCATCGCGGGTGTCCCACGGCAGCAGTTCGACGCGGCCATCGAGCAGGTCGCGGACGGCGGCGGAAACGGGGAGGTCAGCGAGAACGCGCGGCTTCATGGATGTGGTCCTTGATTCGCGACGAAGACCGCCGGCAAGCCGGCGGCTAAATGAAGAAGGACCGCCGGCTAGAGAATGCCTTCCTCTCGGTCCAGTTGTTGCAACCGCCGGTCGGCGTCGAACGCCGGCGGCGGGAGCGTCTCGGCCAGCATCTGAGCCTCCGCCACGCTCAAGCCCGGCTTCGCCGTGCCGTGGCCGCGGAAGATCGGCAGGCCGCGACGCAGGGCCAGGATCTCACGCCGTGTCCGTCCCTTCGGCGCGTCCGCCCACCGGCCAATCCGTTCGTGAAAATCGAAGAAGTACGGCACCACCTCGCGGATGTACCGCCAGTAACCCGGGTTGTCCGTCTGGATGAAGAACTGACCACCCGGAACGAGGACGCGATGGACCTGCGCCAGGAACTCCGGCGTGATGAGCCGGAGGCCCACCTTCGCCGGGTCGTAGAACGGCTGCGGATGGTAGCAGTGAACCTCGGTCGTCGAACCGGGCGGCAATAGTTCACGCACCAGATGCTGACCATCGACCACGGCGAAGCGGAGATTCGTCAGACCACGCTGATTCGTCCGCCGCGTGGCGTAGCGGATAACGACCGGCAGAACATCAGTACCGAGATGGTCGAAGGTCGGCCGCCAAACAGCGCTGCCGAGCAGGAATCGGCCATTGCCACAACCGATGTCCACGATGAGCGGAGCCGATCGGCCAAAGATCGCCGGCAGGTCGAGCGGACCGACTTCCGGCAGGTGCTTCAGGGCGGCGACGTGTGTCCACCGGGCCGGGTCGAGAATCTCCCCGGCGATGGGGACGCCGAACTCGCGTTCGATCTGCCGGCGCGGCCGATCCGGTTTCTTGCCGCGCGGTCGGCGTCCTTCTTCGGGCGTACTCATGGCATCGTCATCGGCTTGGGGCTCTCGGCCTTGGCCTTCTCCTGCCATTCGGTACCGAGGAAGTCCTTGTCGCTGAGCAGTTGCGCTCGCATCTCCTCGGCCCGGATCGGATCCTTCTGGACCGAGTCGAACAGTTTCGACAGCCGATAGACCGCGCGGGCATGCTCGGTGCGATCCTGGGTGTACATCAGGTGGACCTTGAGATATTCCCAGAAGGCGGCCTCGTCCTGCTTCTTGGCCAGGAAGTAGTCGCCCAGACAGTTGTGCCCCACGGCCTGCAACAGGCCGTCCTGGGTCGCGGTCAGGGCGGCCGTCAGTTCCTTCTCGACACCGTCGAGTTTGCCCTGCAACATCTGCGATTGACAGATCATGACGGTGATCTTTGGCCGTTGCGTGTCGTTCGGCTGAAGTCGAGCCCGGGCCAGGACGAGACGGTTCTCGGCTTCCTTGTACTTCTTGGCTCGCAGGAGCATCTGGGCCATCAGCATCTGGGCCGTCTGCTTGACGTCGGCCGGGGCGTCGGGCATGTCGGCCAGTTCCTCGTACACCTTGCCGGCCGCCTCCAGGTCGCCCTTCAGTTCTTGCAGTTCGGCCAGATGCTTCATCGTCGGGATGAGCTGCCAGCTCCGACCGTAATTGGTCCGAAACTCCTCCAGGGCCTTGACCGCGTCACCGATCTTGGTCTTGTCCGCCCGGGCAATCTCGGCCTGAACCTCGGCGACCTTGAAGTTGATGTAGCGCTCGGCCTGCGGCACGTCCTTGACTTCCTTCTGTAGATCCTTGAACTTGCGCAGGGCGTCGTCCAGGTATTCAAGTCGCTTCTCCAGGCGCTGGTCCGCGACGAGTCCCTTGTCCTCAGTCGAGAAGGCGGACCGGAAGGTCAGGGCCGGCACCTTGGTCTTGTAGGTCACTTGACGGATGTCCATGGCCGGGATCAGCTTCGTCATCGCCCCGGACTTCAGTTTGACGCCGGCCACGCTCTCCTCGACGACGATGCCATCGACCGACACCTCCTTGCCCGTGGTGGCATCGAACACATAAAGGGTGGCCTGAACCTCCGGCTCCTTGCCGGCTTGCCCAAACAGGGAGGCCGGCACCAGACTGCCCACGACGAACACCAGTAACGGCAGAGTCACGATCCGACGCATGGAATGAATCTCCGGCAAGGCCGATGAATACGGGGAAGGGCGTCCTTATTTCCTCACAGGTCGGGTGGGCGTTCGCCTGGCAACTCGGCCCACCCGAGGATTCTGGTCTCGGCTTACTTCTTCAGGTCGTCGTAAGCCTTCTGGATCTCGGGATCGCTGGCGAGCAGATCGCGGAACTGCTTGGCCTTCACCGGACCACCGAACTCGGGATAGCGTTTCTCCAGGTCGGAGACGGCCTTGGCGGCGTTCTCCAGGACGCGCTTCCTCTCGGCTGCGCTCTTCTGGGAGGTGCCCAGCCGAACCAGGCTGTAGACCATGTTGTAGTACGCCTCGATGTACTCCGCCTGGATGCGAGCGTCGCCGCGTTCGGCCGGCTTGGCCAGGGCTCCACTCACCTGCGAGGCGACGCTGTTTGCCGAGGCGAAGTCCTCCTGGTCCAGGTACAGATAGGTCTGCTCCTTCAGCGCTCCGAGATTCTTGCGGCCCCACCCGACCTTGTCCTTGTCGCCCATGATGACCTTCATGGCCGCGTTGGCGTCCTCGAACTTCTTCGCCAGACGCTGGGCCCGGATGGTCTGGATCTGGGCCTCGCGGTAAATCTTCACCGCGCGGTCCTCCTCCGGCGTCTCCGCCGGCGGGGCTGGGATCTTCTGCAACACCTCGACCGACTTGTCGTACAGAGCCATGCTCGTGTAGCAGGCCGACAGCAGGAGCTGGAACTCCGGGTTGACCGTCTTCTGCTTCTTCGTCAGGTCATCGAGAATGGCCGAGAAGCCCGTCTTCGCCTTGTCGAGCGCCGCCTCGTTCCCCTTTTTCTGCAGATCCTCGACCTGGGTGCGGATCAGGCCGACGAGTTGACGCAGCACCGGCGGGATGTCGCCGCCCTCGTCGTTGAGCGTCTGAAACGCCTGCACCGCCTTGCGCGTCCGATCCAGCGCCCCCTGCTGGATGCTCGCCCGCATTTCCAGGTTGAGGATGGCGTTGGCCAGGTTGATGTTGCTCTTGAGGACGTCCATCTTCTTGGCGATGATGCCATTCACGATCGGATCGAGAATCTCGCCGACCTTGGGCAACTCGTTCTTGCCCATCGCCTCGTTGGCCCGGCCAAACGCGGAGTAGGCGTGGATCATCGCCAGGCGGTTGCCGAAGTAGGTCTGCATCTCACCGTTCTTGGCCTTGTCCTCCTCGAACGTCACCGTGGGCAGGGTCTTCTCCAGTGGCCCGGCGATGGCCTCCATCCGGGGGTAGTCCTTGGCGTTGAACATCTCGTCGGCCAGGCGGCAGCGGATGAGGAAGTACGCCTGCATCTGTCGGCCGTCGTCACTGGCTGGTTCCTTGACCCGTTCCAGGGCGGCCATCATCTTGCCGCGGTAGAAGGCGGCCTTGTCCACGTCGGCTCGCGAGAGATTGCTCGCCGTATCGACCAGCAGTAGCTGCGTCGCCGCGTAGGCCGGATAGTCCAGGGTCAGACCCTCCAGTTCGGTGATGACCTCCTCGGCCTTGCCGCCGGCGAGGTGAACCAGAGCAAGCTGATGCCGGGCCAGGTTGCCGGGCAACTCCTTCTTCCAGCGCTCCTTGCAGTACGTCGCGAAATCGACCATCTTCTTGAGCGACTCGGGATCCTTCTCCTTCTGCGAGTAGGCCTGCAGAGCGTAGGCGGCCGCCTTGATCGCCTGCCCCGTGCGCGGGTCGTTGCGGGCGAAGTTCTCGCCGATGCGGATGCAGTCGTCGTACTTCTTCTCGTTGAGGTAGTAGAAGGCCAGCATCGTCCGGGCGTTGTTCACCTCATGGATGTTGGCCTTGTCCTTGGCATCGGGCATCTTCAGGCCGCGATCGAGGACGGCACAGATCGTCTCCAGGCGTTTCTTGCGAGCCGCCTCCAACTCGGTCTCCTTGAGCTTCTCGGCCTCCTTCTCCATCTCGTACTGCTCGTACTGCGAGCGGACGTAGCAATCCTCGAACGTCTTCAGCTCGGCGATATCCTTGGTGAAGCCGCCCTGCTCGCGGATGATCTGGATCTTCTTGCGCCGCGCCCGGTCGGTGAAGTCGTTCTCGGTCGCCTCGATGCTCGTCAGGATGCGTCGGGCATGAGCCAGGTAGGTGGTCTTGTCCTTCTCGGTCTTGGCCGCCGCCGCCCGGTTGATGACGTACTTGGCCAGCAGATAGCGAACGCCACAGCCTTCCGGCGTGTTGACCAGGCGCGGGTAGCTTCGCAGCCAGAGGGTCGCTCCGTTCTCGATCAACTCCTGCTGTTTCTCGCCCGCCTCGGGTTTCTCATCGATGACCAGCAGCCGGAAATACTGAGCCAGCCGACCGGCCTCGTAGGCCGCCGGCGTACGACCGCTGATCGACAGCACCTCGGCGAAGCGCTGCCGGGCCTTGACCAGTTCGCCTTGCTCGTGCAGACAGCGCCCCAGCCAGGCCAGGGCGTTCCACTTGATCGGATTGGTCGGCGGCAGACCGACGAACTCCTCCAGCGCCTTGACACACTCCGCCACGCGATCACCGCGTTCGAGCAACAGTTTGCGATCGCCGAGTCGGGCGTACGACTGGGCCTGGTTGAAGTAGTTCATGGCGATGTTGAAGCGGGCCTGCAATTCGGTCTGTTCCAGTCGGGCCTTCTGAGCCTTCTCGGCCGGCGTCGTCGGCTCGGGCAGGGCCATCAGCTTCTCGGCCAGCTTCTTCTGCACGCCGACGAGTTCCTTGCCGGCCTGGCCGAGCAATTCGCGGGCCTTCTTGCGTTCGGCCGTCTCCTGCGAATCGCCCTCGTCGAGCATGATCGCCTGGGTCAGGGCCGCCCGCGCTTGCAGGACCGCGACCTCGGCGATGTTCAGCTCCACCTCGGGAGCCAGTCGGCTGGCCGGATTCGCCTTGAGGAACTTGGCCAACTCGCCGCGCACCTCGGCGTAGGTGGCCTGCTTCTTGGCGCTGTCAGCCTCGTCGGCCGCCAGGCTGAGTCGTGTCCGGGCGATCTCGACGGGCAACTCGCTGGCCAGTTCCTTCGAGATTGGCTTCTTCTTCAGCCCTTCCAGGTATTGCAGGGCCAGATCGCCGTAGCCGCCCTTGCGCATGGCCTCGACGAAGCGCATCTCGTCGCCGTCGCCCGTCCCCTGCTGGGCATCGACCAGCGGGCAGAGGAACGCGACCAGGAACAGAAGGCGTAGTAGCCGGAGATTCATCTCAACCCCCTCGAAGCCCGGATGAAATGGATGAGCGGTCAAGGCGCATGACGCCCCTGGAGTATGCCCAGCGCCCCAAAGGCCCGAGCCGGCTCCTCCCATCCTTGGATGTCATTACCCCACGAAGAGTTCATCGTCGTGTTGTGTCGGCAGAGAAATTCCAGTGCCAGCAGTCGGCCGACGCTCTTCGCGTCGAGCTTCTCGACCTCGGCACCAGGGGCGGGCAGCACACCGGTGGCGCTGGCCAGTTCCTGCCGCAGGGCCAGCAGACCGGCTCGCGCCCGCAGGTCGCGATCGTTGACCAGGCCAGCGATCGCCCGCAGACGCTCGGCCGACAACCGGGCCTCCGCGGCGATCTGCACCAGCCGATAGGGCAGCCAGGCGGACAGGTTGGGATCGCGACGCAGGGCTTCGAGTTGACGCACGGCCGCGTCGATGTCCGGGGCCTCTCCGACGGCGGCGATGGCGATCAGCGATCGCAGACGGACCTTGTCATTGTGCTGCACGCTGGCCGCCTGAGCGCGGGCCTCGTCGAGTTTGCCGGATCGGGCCAGCACCTCGGCGCGGGCAACGGTCCCGTTATTCTTCTCGTCGAGCAAGCCGGTGCGGACCTCGGGTGCCGGTCGTCCGGTCAACTCGGCCAGCACGAGAACGGCCACGCCGACCAGGGGACGATCGCTACCGCCGAACGGTTCCAGGGCGAGATTGACCGCCTGGGTCGCCATCTCCTTTCGATCCGTGGCGAACAGAGCCAGGCCGACGATCGCCTGTGCCTCGGCCCGGTCGGCCGGCGTCGAGGAACTGAGGCTGGCCAGGGCCAGGGCTCGCTCGGGATAGCCCATCGCAAGCAGTCGCCGACCGATCTGGCGTATCGCCTCCTGCTTCGCCTCGGGAATGCTCATCGATCGAAAGGCTCCTACGAGGATCTTCTGGGCCTCGTCGAGGCTGAGCTTTTCGCCGCGCTCGACGGCCGGGTCCGCTTTCTCGGCCGCGTGATCGAGAACCGCGTGAGCCAGATCGATCAGCACCAGATCGCGCTCCTTGTCGCCATGACCTGAGCCGGCGGATACACCCGCCAGGGCCGCCTCGAGCTGCGCCCGCCCCTTCTCGGCGGAGTCCGCCGCCTTTCGGCGGAAGTGATACTCCGCCATACCGATGCGCAGTGCGGCGACGCCCTCGCGGCCCAGTTTCTTGCCCGCCTCGCCTTCCATCGCCGCCGTCACCGTCGCGAACAGTTGCTGCTCGTAGCCGGTGGACCACCAGCCAAGCGCTCCCCAGGTAAGGCCGAGAACAAGCAGACCGATGAGCGAGTTGAGAACGTACGGCAGGACGCGATCCCCGAAAGGGATGGGCTTCTCACGTCGAGGGATCAGGTCGAACTCTTCCTTGCCCTCCTGGCTGACGCCGGTGGTCGTGGTCGCGCCGAGTTGGTCCTCGGGAGTACCCTCGCCGGTCGGTGGCGGCGGGGCCTGGCGGTCCATCTCGCGCCAGTCCTTCGGCTTCTTCTCTTCCAGGTTAGGCACCTTGACAATACGTCGGCACTCGCGGCACTGTTCGCGCTTGCCGGCCAGTTCAGCGCTGACGGTCATCTTCTCACCGCACATCGGGCAGTCGAAGGTGATCTCATCAGGGGGGGCGTCCTCGGCCGGCTTCTCGAACAGGGCGTCCATGGCCGCGGCGTCGATTTCCTCCTGGGAGCGTTCGGGGCCATCGACCGAAGGCGGTGGCGGCAGGGGTGGCAGGGGCGGCTCGGCGGGTTCGGGAGTGCGTGCCGGCGTGGCGGCAGGGTTCGCCGTCCGCTGGGTCGTGGCGGCGGGGATCAGAACGTTCTTCTGGCAGCCGGGACATTTGCCCTTCTTGCCGGCCAGCTCGTCCTTGACGCTCAGCTTGCGAAGGCAGTTGGGACAGTCGAACTTGATCGTCATGGTCGCTCCAGGAGCCGACGCCAGGATGCGAGGGTATCCTGGCATTCTATCGCGCATCGGGGGCGGGAATCCAGGGGGCTGATTGGCAGCCGAGAATCCGCTTCCCTTCGCCGGGCGTACTGGTACACTCCGACCTGTCATGCCTCTTCGCGGAGACTCCACCATGCGACGTGAACCGGATGCCGAGTGGGCCAGCTTCCAGGCCGGCGTTGAGGCCGTCCTCGCCGAGTTCCAGCGACGCGGCGGTCATCTGGCCGACGCCGAGCGAAAACGACTGGGCCAGGCCCTCGCCGACCGCGATCGCTCGGCGGTGCGTGACGCCCTGACGAATCAGATCCTGCTGGCCGTCTGGATCAATCCGGAATCGCGGGTCAAGGTCGCTCGCGGCAAGGGCCCGGCCGAGCTGGTCCAGGGCCGGGAGGGCGTCTTCCTCATCGAGGTGGCCAACGACGCCGGAGCCAAAGGCCAGATGCGTCTGCGCATCAGCAGTGGACCGGACACGGCAGGATTGTTCACGGCCGACCTCGTCCGCAAGGGAGCCGTCGGCGACCGGCTCGATGGCACGAGTTTGCAGTATCTACTGGTGACGGTTCGCTGTCGCGAAGCCGGCCGGCGCGAGGCGGTGTTCCTCCTGGATGCGGGCCAGGGAACGCAGGACCTCGGCTTCCGCAGCGAGATTCCCGTCCTGTTCCGCATCACACCCGCAGACGGGAAGCGGTAAGCCGTTTCCGGCCGCTCACACTTCGTAGTAGAAGGCGGAATGGAACCGCCCCTCGCGGGCGTCTTCCGGCGGGACGTAGAGGTGCATGCGACCGCCGTCGCCGAAGTTCCAGTTCAGGATGGCATCACACGGAAACTCGAACAGTTTGAGGTGTGCGGTGAGGTTCAGATCCTCGAGGCCCTCGGCGACCCAGAAGTTATCGAGCCCTTCCGTCCAGCGGGTGCAGAACCAGCGATCGCGCTCCTGCTGGTCATAATACCCTTCGACGAGGTAGTCCGGACCTGGTTCTCTCTCCCCGAGACGAGGCAGTTCCCCCCGCGATTGCAGGGAATCGGTCAAGATCAGCGGGTGGGATACGGCGGCCGGGATCGTCTCGTCGAAACCGGGTGGCTTCGGGGTCGGCGGAGAATACCGGCGCAAGGGCGTCCCAGGCGGGAAGTAGTACACTGCAGGAGGTGCATCGTCATGGAAGCACGATTGGGACTGAAACAGACTCAGCAGACCGCTTTCCGGCAGGGCTCCATCGGCGAAGGTTCCGCGCACCTCGGCCAGGTCGATCTGCAACAGAAAATAGATGAGCAACATCGAACTCCGAAGCCGGGACGAGGGAGGGAAATGTGGCCAGGCCATCCCGATGGGAAGATCCGGCAAGCCCCCGGCGCGGGTCGTTCCGACCGGGAATGTCTCCAACGGAGCAGCTTCGCCAGCGACGAGACAGACCCCGGGCCGCAGGGTCCGCAGGATCTCGTTGAAATGGGGTTCATATGCCGTGAAGCCCTGGGGATATTTTCCGCGCAGGTATCTCATCATCTTCGGCTCGCTGGCCTCGAGGCCGTTGCGCAGTCGGCGGCGAATTGGCAGGCCGAGTACCTCCGACCACGCCGGGGAGAACGCCGTCGGGATCGGCGGCAGGGGGAGTTTCTCCGCGAACGCCTTGAGGAAGTCTCGAAGGAAGGGGCCACGCGGATCGTCGTGGTCTTCCAGCCAGTCGCAGTAGACCGCCAGGGCGTCATCGTCGCTGAGGTCCGACGCGATGGCCTGCAACAAGGATAGCTCCTCGATCGAGTTCGCTGCCCGCAGCACCGGCATGACATCCCCCTCTGGCTCGGCCTTCTCGTTGTGAGGGTGACATTATCGCGGGCCGGGCCGAGGGCGGCGAGGGGTCGTGAGAAACCATCCAGATGACCGCTTCCTTCTTGCGATCGGGCCGTCGCCAGTTAGACTCCATCGAAGTTCACCCCCTCGGGTAGGAGAGCAAGCCATGAGACGGACAGCGATGACGTGGGGCCTGCTGCTGGCGCTGACGCTACCGGCGGCCGCTCAGGCCAGGCCGGCCTGGCCGGTGGCACCGAAGATCGAGGCCCAGCCGCTGCTGGCCCAGGCCCGGCGCGTGGCCCAGGCCCTCGACTTCCTCGGTCAACCGCTGTCGGACGAGGCGAAGAAGACCCTCGCCGAACTCAAGGTCGGCGACGGCGATCAGAAGGTGGCCGCGACCGTGCAGAAGATCCTCGATCCTCTCTGCGTGGCCGCCGTGTCGATCGGCAAGGATGGCAAACTCACCGCGGTCTCCTCGTCGTCGAAGCCAGAACTGATCGAGCAGGGCTGGCGGCTGGCCCTGATCAAGGTGCTGAACCACGCCGGCTCGACCGGGACGCTCCGGGTCGATAGCCCGAACGCCCGGCCGGTGCCGGGTGGACCAAAGAGCGAGGTGGCGACACGCTGGCTGGGGCTGGCCTCGTGGTACGGTCAACCTCTGCTGCCGACGCTGAGCGGCCTGGACCTGGAGTACACGGCGCTGCAACTCTACAGCCGGGACACGGGCGAGAAGACCGCGACGCTCAATTTCCACCTGGAAGGGGCGAAGGCCGATCGGCCGACGACCGTGCGCGACTGGCGCTTCGACAAGGACACCGCCGGCTGGAAGGCGATGAACGAGGCCGACGTCAGTGCCGACAGGAACCGCCTGCTCGTCCGCTGCACCGGACGCGATCCGCAGATCGCGACCGACATCGAGGCTCCGGCGGGCAGCTACGTCCTGCGCTTCTGGGCGAACTTCGACATGCCGGGCACCGGCCAGGTCTTCTGGCGAACGAAGGGCCAGAAGTCCTGGCCGGCCCGGCAGGCCGTCAGCTTCCGCCTGGAGCCAGGACAGGGGACGGAATACACAGTCCACTTCAAGGCCGCCGACGGGATCACCGGCTTGCGCCTCGATCCAGCGATCCGGCCGGGGAACGTCACATTCGACTGGATACTGCTGGCACACGACGAGCCGAACACTGCCCGGGCCAGTGCGCCGATCACCATCGACGCGAAGCCGTGCGTGCCGGTGTCGTTCCGCGTCCTGGAAGCGGACGGCTCCGAGGCGATGGGGAGCTTTCTGATTCGCGACGAGGCCGGTCGTGTCTATCCGGCCCAGTCGAAGCGGCTGGCCCCGGACTTCTTCTTCCAGGCGCAGGTCTATCGCAAGACGGGCGAGACGGTTCGTCTGCCGGCCGGCAAGTACACCATCCGCTGCGCGCATGGCCCGGAGTCGGTGCCGGAGACGAAGACACTCACCGTCGGCAAGGAACCGGTGACCGTCGTGTATCAGGTGAAGCGTTGGTGCGATCCGGCGAAGCGCGGCTGGTACTCGGGCGATCACCACATCCACGCGGCCGGCTGCCAGCACTACGAGAATCCGACCGAGGGCGTCGAGCCGCGCGACATGATGCGGCACATCCTCGGCGAGGATCTCAAGGTCGGCTGCTGCCTGACCTGGGGGCCGTGCTTCGACTACCAGAAACGCTTCTTAAACGGCAAGCCGGATGACGTGTCTCTGCCACCGTATCTGCTGCGCTACGATGTCGAGGTGTCCGGTTTCGGCTCACAGCGGTCGGGGCACCTGTGCCTGCTCGACCTGAAGGAGCAGATCCCGGCTGGCGGTCTGTCGAAGGACCACTGGCCGACGCTGGGCATGAACACGCTGCGCTGGGCCAAGAAGCAGGGTGCGGTGACGGGGCCCGCGCACTCGGCGACGGGTCTGCTTCGCCACGTTGGCCGGGTCGAGGGCAAGGACGGTCCCAACGGTCTGCCGAATTTCAACCTGCCGGCCTATGACGGTATCGGGGCCAACGAGTACGTCGTCCAGGCGACGCACAACGTGCCCGGTCCCGACGGCAAACTGCTGCCGGCCGTCGATTTCATCTCGACGATGGACACCGATCGCAAGACCGAGCTGAACATGTGGTATCACACGCTGAACTGTGGTTTCCGCGTCAAGGCGAGCGGCGAGAGCGACTTCCCGTGTATCTATGGCGAGCGTGTCGGCGTCGGTCGCGTCTACGTCAAGGTCGATGGTCCGAACACCTGGGACAAGTGGGTCAAGGGCATCGCCGCTGGCCGCAGCTACGTCAGCGACGGCACGGCCCACCTGATGGACTTCACGGCGACGGCCGGCACGAAGAAGTATGACCTGGGCGTCGCTGGCAGCGAGATCCAGCTCGACAGGGCGGGCAAGGTCAGACTGACGGTCCAGGCGGTGGCGCGTCTTCCTGGCGAGCCGAAGGTGCCGGTCGAACTGGTGGTCAACGGCTACCCGGTGGCGACGCACGCGATCCAGGCCAACGGCAAGGAACAGGAGGTGACGTTCGATGCGGACCTGACGAGGAGTTCGTGGGTGGCGGTGCGGATCTTCCCGCACGCGCACACGAACCCGTTCTTCGTGGTGGTCGATGGCCAGCCGATCCGGACGAGCAAGGCCAGTGCCGAGTGGTGTCTTCGCGGCGTGGACCAGTGCTGGACGATGAAGAAGGGGACGTACAAGGCGGACGAACGGAAGCAGGCCGAGGCCGACTACGAGCATGCGCGGCAGGTGTACCGCAAGATCAAGGAGGAGAGCAAGGAGTAAGCGAACCTCGGAGCCCGAACCGCGAGTAAGAGAAGAAGCAATTCATTCTTGCGTTGCGGGCTCGGACCAGAAAATCCCTTGCCTGGAGGTGTTGGTTACGGGTAGCCTCGTCGTCCAGAGAATATCGTTCTCGGCGCAACCCCGTCCGACGAGGATCCCCCCATGCGTTCGCTCGGTCTGGTTCTGGCCTGTGGAGTCCTGCTGTCCGCCCCACTGCGGGCGGCCGAGGACACGTCCCACGACCTGGTCGGCGACATCAAGGTCCGCAGCGCCGACGGCAAGTCCGGCGTGCAGACGATGTGCCTCGACGGCAAGGGCAACGTCCTGGCTCTGGTGGCTCTGCCGCGAACCTTCGGGGCGGCCCTCAAGAATGCGACGAGCGAGGTTCACGTCTTCACGCCGGAGGGCAAGGCCGGCACCAACTGGAAGGTGAACTTCCACGCCCACGCCATCAACGTCGGGCCAGATGGCAAGGTCTACGTCGGCGGCGACGGTAAGCTCGCCCGCTTCGACGCAACCGGCAAGCAGCTCGATCAGATGGAGTTGCCGCACATCAAGACGGCCCTGGAGAATCCCGACCTGCGCAAGAAGGCCGAGCAGCAACTCGAACAGCAGAAGACGGCCTTCGCGAACAACCTCAAGCGGATCAAGGACCTCATCGAGAAGATCAAGAACAAGAAGGAAGAGGAACGCACGGCCCTGGAGAAGAACCAACTCCGCAGCTACGAGTCGATCGTGAAGAACTACGAGCAGACGGCCCAGTTCTACGCCAACCGCAAGGTCGAGGACGTCATCGCCCAGACGATGAGCCGGCTGAGCATCATCAACGGCCTGGCCATCTCCGAGAAGGACGTCTTCGTCGTCTGCGGCGAATCGACCGGCTACGGCTACGCCGTCTGGCGGCTCGATCCGAAGCTGGAGAACGCCAGGCAGGTCATGACCGGCCTGTCGGGCTGCTGTGGCCAGATGGACATCCAGGTAGCCGGCTCCGACCTGCTCGTCGCCGAGAACACCAGGCACCGCTTCGCCCGCTACGACCGCGACGGCAAGGCTCTCGGTGCGTGGGGCAAGCGCGGCAAGGAGACGGAGCCGGGCTGCTTCGGCGGCTGCTGCAATCCCATGAACCTGCGAGCAGCGAGCAACGGCGACATCTTCACCGCCGAGTCGGAGGGCGTCGTCAAGCGCTTCACCGCCAAGGGCGACTTCGTGGCGATCGTCGGTTTCGTCAAGCTGACCGGCGGCTGCAAGAACGTCGCCGTGGCCGCCAACGCGACCGGCGAGCGGGTCTACTTCTGCGACCAGCCCGGTTCGCGCATCATCATGCTGGCGAAGAAGAAAGCGGCAGAGTAATGACCCCGGCGAGCGGTGCAGGCTCACGCTGCGCCGCTCGCCGGCATTCCCCTGGAGATTCCCATGCTGCGATACCTGCCCCTGCTGGCTCTGCTCGCTCTGTTCGCGATGATCCCGGCGACGGTCCCCGCCGCGGAGAGCGAACCGGTCGTCATCCTGGTCATGGACCCGCTGTCGGCTCCCCTGTCGTGCCCCTGCGTGGCCGGCTACGCCCAGCGCGACTACGACAAGCTCGGCGTCCACGTCGCCAAGGTGATCGGCCGCCCGGTGAAGGTCTACTACGCCGAGTCGGTCGCCGGGCTGAAGAAGCAGACCCAGGCGAAGCCGGCGTTCATCATCGGCAAGGAATCGGTCGTCCGCCACGAGGCGACCGCGGCCGGGCTGAAGCCGACGCCAATCGCGTCGCTAACCGGGAAGGACGGCAAGACGACGCAGACCGGCCTGCTCGTCGTCGTGGACAAGGACCCGGCCCTGACAGCGGGCGACCTGGCCGGCTACCAGATCTACTTCGGCCCGGCCGAGGCGGACGAGAAATACCTCGCCGCCCTGAACCTGCTCAAGGGCCTCATGATCGAGGTGCCCCAGAAGAAGGAAACGTGCCTGTCCTGCACCGTGGCCGCGACGACGGTGATCGATCGGGCGAAGCAGGGCCAGAAGGTCGCTGGCGTCGTGTCGAGCTACGCCCAGCCGCTGCTGGAGGGCTGCGGCACGATCAAGAAGGGCGAACTGCGCGTCGTCGGCGAGACGGAGCCGGTGCCGTTCATCGTCGCCTTCGCCACGGACGCCGCCCCGGCCGAGCTGCGCGGTCCGGTCCAGAAGGCACTGCTGAGTGTCGGCACCGACCCGACCCTGTGCAAGGTTCTGGAGACGAAGACCGGCTTCGTCGCCGTGCCGAGCGGGAACAACGCCGGCGAGGCAAAAAAAAAGTAGCCGCCCCTGAGGCAGGCAACCCGGACTGGCCCGGCTGGCGCGGCGCGAACCGCGACGGCCGGGTCGCCTGGCTTCCGGCGAAGCTCCCCGGCCGGGCGAAGGTCGCCTGGGAAGCACCGCTGACGGCCAGGGGCCTCGGCGGGGTCGCCGCCAACCGCGAGGTCGTGATCGTCTCCGATCGCGAACTCCTCGACAAGTTCGACTGCTTCCGCTGTCTCAAGGCCCACACCGGCGAACAACTCTGGACGGTCATGTACCCCGCCGAGGGGGACCTCGACTACGGCCCGTCGCCCCGAGCCACGCCGCTGATCCACAAGGATCTCGTCATCCTGGCCGGGGCGTTTGGCCACGTCCAGGCTGCCGAGCTGGCGACCGGCAAGACGAGGTGGGAACTCAACCTCCGCGAGGCGTTCGGCGTCGAGGCCCAGCTCAAGTGGGGCTTCTGCGCCTCGCCGCTGATCGTGGACGGCAAGCTGATCCTCAACCCCGGCGGACCGAAAGCGTCGCTCGTCGCCGTCGATCCGGCGACGGGCAAGGTGCTGTGGAAGACACCAGGGACGCCGCCGTCGTTCGGCTCGATGCTCGCCGGCAAGTTCGGCGGCAAGGTGCAGATCGTCGGTTTCGACGACGAAACGCTCGGCGGCTGGGACGTGGCGACCGGCCAGCGTCTCTGGACCCTGAAACTGCCTCGAACGAGCCCGTTCAACGTGCCGACGCCGGTGGCCGTCGGTGAGCGGCTCCTCATCTGCCACGAGAACCTGGGCACGGCCCTGTTCGCCTTCGACGGCGCGGGCAAGATCATCGCGAAGCCGGTGGCGACGTTCCGACCGCTCGCCCCGGACTCGCACACGCCGGTCGTCGTCGGCGACCGGGTCTTCGGCGTCTGGAACGCCCTGTTCTGTCTCGACGTCAAGGCCGGTCTCAAGACCATCTGGGAGTCGGACGCCGAGCCATATGCCAGGTATTGCAGCCTGGTCGCCAGCGCGGATCGCCTCCTGATCACGACGGTGGCGGGCGAGCTGATCCTCGTGGACGCGAAGGCGGCGAAGTACCAGGAACTCGGCCGGCTGCCGATCCTCAAGGACGAGCAGGGCGGCCTGGCGCATCCGGCCCTGGTCGGCAAGCGGCTCTACCTGCGCGGCAGCACCGCCCTGTATGCGGTCGATCTGGAGTGATGGAGCGTGGACAGGGCCGGACGACCGTGCGATAATCAGCCTCCTTCCGACTCGAACCGCCGTGGAGACTCCGCATGCGCATTCGGCTCACCCTCTCCGTAATGATCCTCCTGGCGGGTGGGCTCCCCGTGCGGAGCGAGCCGGTCCAGTTCGATCGCGACGTGGCCCCAATTCTCGTCAACTGGTGTACCGACTGCCACTCCGGCAAGAAGCCACGCGGCAGCCTCGATCTGACGCGTGCCGAAACAGCCGGCGGCACCATCACGGCCGGCAACCTGGCCCAGAGTCTGTTCTGGCGAGTCATCGACCTGGAGAAGATGCCGCCGAAGAAGAAACTGCCCGCCTCCGCCCGGGCGACCCTGAAAGCCTGGATCGAACAGGGAGCCAAATGGGGCACCGATCCGATCGACCCGCTGGCCATCACGACGACGCACCGGGCCGGCAAGAACTGGTGGTCGCTCCGACCGCTCGCCGCGCCGAAGGACCACAACACGATCGACGGCTTCGTTCAATCCCGCCTGGAGAAGATCGGCAAACGCATCGCTCCGGAAGCGGATCGGCGAACGCTCCTGCGTCGGCTGTCGTTCGACCTGACGGGTCTGCCGCCGACCTTCGCCGAGGTCGAGGCGTTTGTCGCCGACACCCGGCCGGATGCGTACGAACGGCAGGTCGATCGCCTGCTCGCGTCGTCGGCCCACGGCGAACGCTGGGCCCGCCACTGGCTCGATCTGGTCCGCTATGGCGAGAGCAATGGCTTCGAGCGCGACCTGCCGCGCACGACGGCCTGGCCCTACCGCGACTGGGTCATCGACGCCTTCAATCGCGATCTGCCCTACGACGAGTTCGCCCGGATGCAACTCGCCGGCGACGTGCTTCGCCCCGGCGATCCCGACGGCCTGCGAGCGACCGGCTACCTGGTCGCTGGCGCGCATGACACCGTGGTGCCATCGGCCGAGCGGATGCGCAAGACGATGCAGCAGGACGAACTGGAAGACCTGCTCGGCTCGATCGGCCAGACCTTTCTCGGCCTGACCATCAACTGCGCCCGCTGTCACGATCACAAGTTCGATCCGGTCACGGCCCGCGACTACTACGCCCTGGCGGCGATCTTCGGCGGCGTCGATCCAGGGGAGAAGCCGCTCCCCCGGCTGTCGCCGGGGGCTCGCCTGGCGGAGCTGACACGACGCGAGCAGCAGATCCGCACGGACCTCGCTCGCCTGGAGGCCCCGGCCCGCACGGCGGCGCTGGCACGACGACAGAAGGAGCAGAAGCCGGCTCCGAGCCCCGAACCACTCGCCGAGTGGGA
>CAYYJM010000007.1:0-26729 GCA_964471755.1 uncultured Alcaligenaceae bacterium | reverse complement strand
GGATTGCACCTCACGCTCACCCGACCGGCCCGACGCGACGAGCAGGGCCTGCACCTCGACGGCCAGGGATATGCCACCTCGGCGTCACTCGCGGTCGAACTGAGGGAGAAGACGCTTGAGGCCTGGGTGAAACTGACCACGCTCGATCAGAGCAGCGGCGGTGTCCTGACGGTCCAGACGCTCGATGGGCGGATCTTCGACAGCATCGTCTTCGCCGAGCGCGAACCGGGTCGCTGGATGGCCGGCAGTGATTTCTTCCGCCGCACGCGCGACGCTCGGGGCGTCGTGGAGAAGGACGCGCAGCGTGCGTTCGTCCACGTCGCGATCACCTACGCCAGCGACGGTACGATCACGCTCTACCGCAATGGTGAGGCCTACGGGCAGGCGTACCGGAGCGGCGTTCCGATCGCGTTCGAGAAGGGCGAAGCCCAGGTCGTTCTCGGCCTACGACATTTGCCGGCGGGCGGGAACAAGCACCTTCGCGGCGTGATCCAGCGGGCCCGGTTGTATGACCGGGCACTGTCAGCGGCGGAGGTCGCGGCATCGGCCGGGCGGGCAAGCGATTTCGTCAGCGAGGCGGAATTGCTCGCGGCGTTGTCGCCCCAGTCGCGCGCTGCCCGGTCGGGCTTGTTGAAGCAGCGTGCCGAGGCCGAACGCGAACGAACGGCTCTCTCCCGTCGGCCGGCAGGCAAGGTCTACACGGCCGTCGCCCGGCCTCTCGATTCGACGCACGTCCTGCTTCGCGGCGATGTGTCCACACCGGGGGATCTCGTCGCTCCAGCCGCTCCGTCGGCGGTTCGAGTGCCGGGTTTCACGCAGGTGCTGTCGGCGCAGGCCAGCGAGGGCGAACGTCGGGCCTGGTTCGCGAAGTGGCTGACCGATCCGACCAATCCGCTCTTTCCGCGCGTCCTCGTCAATCGGCTCTGGCAGTACCACCTCGGCTTCGGCCTGATCGAGACGGCGAGCGATCTCGGCTTCCACGGCGGTCAACCGACCGACCCGGCCCTGCTCGACTGGCTGGCCCGGAAGTTCATCGATTCGGGCTACCGCCTCAAGCCGCTGCACCGGCTGATCGTCACGAGTCGGACGTACCGCCAGGCGGCGACTGCGGAACGTCCGCTCCCGTGGGCGGTCCCAGCCCTGCATCGCCTGGACGCGGAGTCGATCCGCGACGCGATGCTGGCCTCGGCAGGTCTGCTCGACCGGACGATGGGCGGCCCCGGCTACCTGGACGTGAAGAGCTACTTCTTCAAGGGGACGCAGTTCTACGACCCGATCGAGCAGGTCGGCCCGGCGTTCCATCGACGGACGGTTTATCGTTTCAGCCCGCGCGGCGGTCGGACACCGTGGCTGGAGACGTTCGACTGTCCCGACCCCTCGACGGCGACGCCACGACGAGCCCGGACGACGACGCCGTTGCAGGCGCTGGCCCAGTTGAACAACGCATTCGTCTTCTACACGGCCGAGCAGATGGAGCGGACAATCGGCAAGGACGGAACGCCGACGGAACGAGTGACGGCCCTGTATCAGCGGCTGGTGCAGCGATCACCGCGTCGAGAGGAGATCGCCACCGTGCTGCCATTCGTGGAACGGCACGGCCTGGCGGCGCTGGCACGGGTGCTGCTCAACTCGAACGAGTTTCTGCACGTCGAGTGATGAAGGTGGCGAGGGCCTCCTCATACGTCGGCCGGGGCAACTTCGGTAGCAATGACGTGAGCCGAGTGCTGTCCAGGGACACGTCCGCCGGACGCGGTTCGCCGGAGATCGACGTGCGTGAGACGACGTTCAACACCGGCCGGCCGATACCGAGCTGGGCGGTCAGACGCGCGCCCATCTCCAGCCGGCTGAGACGTTCGGGGCCGCCGGCGTGGAGCAGACCGCGGAAAGGATGCTCGGCCAGCGTCCACAGGATCGCCGCGGCCGAGGCGAGGTCGAGCGGAGTGCGGTACTCGTCGTCGAAGAGCGTCAGCGGCCGGCGGGTCCTCAGGGCGTCGGTCATCGTGTCGAAGAAGCTGGTCCGGCCGTCACGACCGGGGCCGAACAGGAGTGACAGGCGGACGACCGTACCGCCGGCGTCGAGAATGGCCTGTTCCGCGTCGGCCTTGCTTCGACCGTAGACCGACAGCGGATTCGGAGAAGCGTCCTCGGTGTAGGGCGCATCGATACCGTCGAAGACGAGATCGGTCGAGGTGAAGACGAGCCGAACGCCGTCGGCCTGGGCGAGGCGAGCGAGCTGGATCGTCGCGTCGGTGTTGATCCGACAGGCTCGCTCGGGGTCGCGGTGACAATCGCCGATGGTGGCCAGTGCGGCCAGGTGCAGGACGACAGCCGGGCGCGTCAGGCGAAAGGCGGCGGTCACGGCGCGTGGTTGCTCCAGATCGACCGGCGTCAGCGGCAGGCCCTCGACCGGTGGAGTTGGCCGGGCGGACCAGCCGACGACCGTACATCGCTCCGGCCGGGCGGCCAGGACGTAGCGTCCGAGAAGGCCGCTGGCTCCGGTGACGAGAACACGCATCCCTGAATCTCCAGGACTCCAAACTCGTCCACCCATTGTAGCGAATCGGCCGCTTTCTGCTTGCATTCCGTTGGCGGGAAGTCGAGACTGAGGCGCTCGTGGAACCGAGCCTCATTTCACAAGGAGAGCTTCGATGATGCGTACCTGTTTCACCCTGGCCTTCGCGGTCCTGATCGTCGGGCCGGTCGTGGGCGAAAGTCCGCTGGAAAGCCTCAAGCGCGGCAACGTCGGCCTCAAGTCGGCCGGTGCCCTGACCTTTGGCCCCGAGGGCATCCTCTTCGTCGGCGACACCGCCGGGGCGGCCATCGTCGCCATCGATACCGGCGACCGCACTGCGGTCAGCAAGCGGCCGGCGATCAAGATTGCCAACGTCGATCAGAAGATCGCCTCGCTGCTCGGCATCGAGGCCGGCCAGCTGAGCATCAACGACATGGCCGTCAATCCGATCTCGGGCAACGTCTACCTGTCCATCACTCGTGGTAAAGGCGCGGACGCCGCTCCGGTGCTGATCAAGATCGACGGCAGCGGCAAGTTGAGCGAGGTCAGCCTGAAGACGGCCAAATCGGCGAGAGCCGCGCTGCCGAACGCCGCCACCGGCCAGAAACAGCGTGCTGATGTCATCACCGACATGGCCTACGTCAAGGGGAACCTGTACATCGCCGGTCTGTCGAACGAGGAGTTCGCCTCGACCCTGCGCGCCATTCCGTTCCCGTTCTCCGACGTAAACAAGGGCGCGGGCGTCGAGATCTATCACGGAGCGCACGGCCGCTTCGAGACGGCCTCGCCGGTTCGCACGTTCGTCCCCTACGAGATCGCTGGCGAGACGAACCTGCTGGCCGCTTACACCTGCACGCCACTGGTCAAGTTCCCGGTCAGCCAGCTCAAGCCGGGCAGCAAGGTCAAGGGCACGACGGTCGCCGAGCTGGGCAACCGGAATCGGCCGCTCGACATGATCGTCTACACGAAGGGCGGCAAGGACTACATCCTCATGGCCAACAGCGCTCGCGGCATCATGAAGGTGCCGACGGAAGGCATGGCCAAGGCCGAGGGCATCACCTCGCGCATCGCCGGCACGGCCGGTATCAAGTACGAGACGATCGAGGGGCTCAAGGGTGTGGCGCACCTCGACAAGCTCGACGACGGTCACGCTCTGGTTCTGACCCGTACCACCAGCGGCGAGACGAACCTCGAGACGGTGCCGCTGCCGTGATGTCAGTCTGATCCCTGGCGAGTGTGGGGCGTCAGTTCCATAACTCTTTCTCCACGCGGAAAGAGTCATGGGGCTGACGCCCCACGCTCGCCTGAACACGTCCCTTTTCCTGGAGGCTACCATGCTGGCGCTGCTGCTGCTCACCCTTCCCGCCGTGGAACGGGACTGGTCGATCGAGATCGTCGGCAAGGGCCAGGCCGTCACGGTGTCACCGTTGTCGGAGGCCGAGGCCCTGGCCTGGCGGACGACGCCACCGAAGGAGCCGGCCAGCGTTCTGGCCCTGTACACCGCGAAGGGCGAACTGGCCATGCTCGGCACCTGGAAGGTCGAGGGCCGGAAACTGGTCTTCGTGCCACGTTTCCCGCTGGTGCCGGGCCTCGCCTACCGTGCCGTGCTGAATCCGGCAAACCTGCCCGCCTTCCCGGCGACGAAGGCCGAGCCGATCACGAAGACGATTCAGCTCCCGAAACCGCCACGCGGCCCGGCGACGGTCATCGAACAGGTCTATCCGACGGCCGAGGTCGTGCCCGAGAATCTGCTCAAGCTGTACGTTCACTTCTCGGCTCCGATGAGCCGGGGCGACATCTACCGGCACATCCATTTGCTCGACGCGAATGGCAAGGAAGTCGCCTATCCGTTCCTGGAGATCGCCGAGGAACTCTGGACCGGCGACAGTCGCCGGGTGACGGTCTTCTTCGATCCCGGTCGGATCAAGCGCGGTCTGCGGCCTCGCGAGGAGGACGGCCCGATCCTTGAGGAGGGCAAGAAATTCACCCTCGTCATTGACGCCGACTGGCGCGACGGCAAGGGCGAGCCGCTCAAGGAGAGCTTCCGCAGAACGTTCAAGGTCGTCGCCCCGGACGACGCCCAGCCGGACATGGCGAAGTGGACGATCGCCACGCCGAAGGCCTGGACGAAGGACGCCATGACGGTGACGTTCCCGGAGAGCCTCGACCATGCGCTGCTCCAGCGGTTGCTCTGGATCGAGGACGCCAGCGGGAAACGCGTCGCGGGAAAGGTCGCTACTGGTCCGCAGGAGAAGACCTGGTCGTGGACGCCGGCCTCGCCGTGGGCCGGGGGCGAATACCGGCTCATGGCCGACAAACGTCTGGAGGATCTTGGAGGGAACAGTCTCGGCAAACCGTTCGAGCTGGACCTGTTCAAGCCGGTGCAACGCGAAATCGTCGCCGATAAAGCGAGTCGCGGTTTTCGCGTGAAGTGAGTCGCCTTGATGCCGGCCGGCGTGAGCCATACACGCATTTTCGAGCGCCGCGAAGATTTTTCGCCTAATCGCGACGAGAAGCGACCTGACGCCCATGCAGAGATCACCCTGCGGCGAGCGTGTCCGCAGGACTGACCCGCCGGGTGGGATGGAGGTAGCGGAATGCTTGGCAATGTCAATCGCGCCGGCCTGGCGCTCGCGCTGGTGCTATGCGCCGGCCCCGCTCAGGCCGCCCCCGTGCAACTGCCCGGCGGCGCGACCATCGAGAAGGTGGACTTCGAGCGCCATCTGATGGGCGTCTTCGGACGCATGGGCTGCAACCTCGGCTCCTGCCACGGCTCGTTCCAGGGCAAGGGTGGCTTCCGCCTGTCGCTGTTCGGCTATAGCTCGGAGATGGACTACCAGGCCCTGACTCGCGAGGCTCAGGGACGGCGTCTGAATCGGGCTGTCCCGGAACAGAGCCTGCTCCTGCTCAAGGCGACCGGCCAGGTGCCGCACGAGGGGAACGTCCGCTTCGGCAAGAACACCTGGGCGTATCAACTGCTGATCGAATGGCTCAAGCAGGGCGCGGTCTGGAACGCCGGCAGCGGCGAGGTAGTCAGCGTCGCGGTCAATCCGGCCGAACTGGCTCTGAAGAAGCCGGGCGAGAAGGCCCAGCTTCAGATCTGGGCGACGTTCAAGGACGGCAGCAAGGAAAACATCACGCCGTTCTGCGACTTCCGCACCAACGACGAGGCCGTCGCCGAGGTCAACAACCTGGGCCAGGTGAGCAGCCGCCAGGCCGGCGATACAGCCATCGTCGTCATCTACCGCGGCTCCGTCCTGCCCGTGCGCGTGATGGTGCCGCTGGAAGCGAAGCCGGGCGAGACCTATCCGAAGGTCGCCGAGGTGAACTACATCGATCGCGAGGTCTTCGCCAAGCTGCGTCGCCTGAACATCGTTCCGAGCGATCTGGCCAACGACACCGAGTTCCTGCGCCGCCTGACGATCGACACGATCGGCTGTCTGCCGACGCCGGACGAGGTGCGAGCCTTCCTGGCAGACACTCGGCCGAACAAGCGCGAACGCAAGATCGATGAGTTGCTGGCTCATCCGATGCACGCGGCCCTGTGGGCGACCAAACTCAGCGACATCACCGGCAACAACACCGACTCGCTGGAGAATCCGCAGCAGCTCAAGGCCCGTCGCAGCCAGGCCTGGCACGACTGGTTCCGCAAGCGCGTCGCCGACAACATACCCTACGATCAGATCGTCAAGGGCGTGCTGACCGCGACGAGCCGAGACGGAGACGAGCCGGCGGAATGGATCAAGAAGGACGACAAGTTCGCCGAGCAGATCGCCGCTGGCTTCCAGACCGATTACGCGAAGCGCGAGACGCTCGATCTGTTCTGGCGACGGCAGCAGAACACGCCGATCGACCAGTGGGGCCAGAAGACGGCGGCGGCGTTCCTCGGCGTGCGGCTGGAGTGTGCCGAGTGCCACAAGCATCCCTTCGACCGCTGGACGCAGAGCGACTACCGCAGTTACGCCAACATCTTCGCCGGCATCACCTTCGGCTCCTCGCCTGAGGCGAAGAAGGCCATCGACGCGGCGAACGCCGACCGACGCAAGGACTCGCAGGGGAAGAACCGAAACCAGATCCAACAGGTCCGCGAGGTGTTCATGGGGCCGGCACGCGGTCAGTTGCCCGATCCGGAAGGCAGCGGCCGCCTGGCTCCGAAGGCCCTGGGCGGGCCCGAACTGACGCTGCCGGCCGGCGAGAAGGATCTGCGCGTCGTCCTCTTCGACTGGATGCGTCAGCCGGACAATCCCTTCTTCGCGCGGAGTTTTGCCAACCGCGTCTGGGGGCACTACTTCGGTCGTGGCGTCGTCGAGCCGGTGGACGATTTCTCGCTGGCCAATCCGCCCTCCAACCCGGCCCTGCTCGACGCCCTGGGCAAGGACTTCGCCGCCAGCGGCTACGACATCCGCAAGCTGGAAAAGACGATCCTGATGTCCCGTGCGTACCAGCTGACCTCGGCGATCAACGAGACGAACAGGCACGATCGCACGAACTACTCGCACGCCTACGTCCGGCCGATGCTGGCCGAGGTCGTGGTGGACGTCCTCAACTCGGCCCTGGGCGTCGAGGAGACGTTCGGCAACGACGCTCCGGCGGGAGCCCGGGCGATCGAGGTCGGCTCCAGCCGGATGACCAACCAGACGGTCGGCTACGCCTTCCGCATCTTCGGTCGGCCGCCCCGGACGACGGCCTGTGACTGCGAGCGGGCGATGGAACCGGGTCTGCCGCAGAAACTCTACCTGATGGCCGACCAGGCCATCGACCGGAAGCTGAACGACCGGAAGAACCGGATTCAGAAGATCGTGCAGACCATCAAGGACGACGATCGGGCCTTCGAGGAACTGGTCCTGGCGACCCTGAGCCGGAAGCCGACCGATGCGGAACGCGCGATGTTCCACAAGCACCTGGCGAAGACGACCGACCGGCTCAAGGCGTACACCGGAGTGGCGTGGGCTCTGATCAACACGACCGAGTTCATCTCCAACCACTGACAATCCCGGCGAGCGTGGGGTCGATGCCCCACGCTCGCCACGACGATGAGAACCATCCCCCAGCCCCTGTTTCATTCATACCGCACTGGAAAAGGACCGAGCATGGCGTTCACAACCGACTGCGAGGGCTTCAATCGCCGCGACTGCCTGAAGCTCGGCACGGCCGGCCTCTTCGGCCTGACCCTGCCGCAACTTCTGCAGCTGGAAGCGCAGGCCAAGGCCCCCACGGGCAAGGCCCCGGCGAAGGCCGTAATCCAGCTCTGGCTGGCTGGTGGACCGGCCACGATCGACATGTGGGATCTCAAGCCCGAGGCTCCCGAGGGCATCCGCGGCGAGTTCAAGCCGATCAAGACGAGCGCTCCCGGCGTCGAGATCAGTGAACACATGCCGAGGATGGCCGCCGTCATGAACCGGGCGACCATCGTTCGGTCGCTGGCCCACACGATCCCGTCGCACGGCACGGCGACGGTGTGGATGACGACCGGTAACAAGCCGACGCCGGCGCTGCAATACCCGGCTCTCGGCTCGATCACCGCCAAGCTGATGACGGCCGAGGAAGGGGTGCCGCCGTTCGTCAGCTTCGGCGAGTTGCGCGGCGGCCAGGCTGGCACCTCGGGCTTCCTCGGCACGGCGTACAACCCGTTCATCATCGAAGGGGCTGCCGGCGGCAAGGGACGAGCCAGTTCCTTCCGCGTTCGTGGCATCCAGCTCCCCAACGGCCTGACGCTCGACGAACTCGAGAACCGGGACGCTCTGCTGGAAGGGTTCGACAACACCTTCCGCAAGGTCGATCGCTCGGCCGACCTGGTCGATGGTCTGGACGCGTTCCACAAGCAGGCCCTGGAGATCCTCCGCTCGACCCGGACGAAGAAGGCCTTCGCCCTGGATGAGGAGAGCCAGGAAACCCGCGATCGCTACGGCAGCACGGGATTCGGCCAGGGAGCCCTGGCGGCTCGCCGTCTGGTCGAGGCCGGCGTTCGCTTCGTGACCATCTCGCTGGGCGGCTGGGACACGCACAGCAAGACCTTCGATTCGCACAAGACGCGCCTGCAACCACAGGTCGATCAGGTGCTGTCGGCCCTGATCAGCGACCTGGCCAGTCGCGGTCTGCTGGACAGCACGATCGTCTACTGTGCCGGTGAGTTCGGCCGGACGCCGAAGGTCAACAAGAACTCGGGTCGCGATCACTGGTCGCGGTCGATGGCCGTGGTCCTGGCCGGTGGCGGCTTCAAGGGCGGCTGCGCCTACGGCACCACCGACAAGGAAGGCATGGCCCCGGCCAACGACCCGGTCAGCCCCGACGACGTGGCCGCGACCATCTTCCAGCAGCTGGGTATCAACCCGAAGCACGAGCTGTCCACCAGCACGGGCCGACCGATCCAGCTGTTCCGCGAAGGCCGGGTCATCGACCGCCTCCTGGCGTGAGTGATTGACACGGAAGCTCAAGGCGGGTCCACCCATTCCTGCGCGGGTGGGCTCGCCTTTTTCGTTCCTCCGAGTTGACGCTTGTCGTGCGGGAGCCGGTAATCCCCAGACGAAATGTCTGGCCGGTGGCCTGGCGTCGATTACAATGGCGCGAGCCACGAAAACGGTGGCCACCATCCTCTGGGAGTGTGTGCGCGATGCAGAAACGCATGTGGGGCCCGGTGTTGTTGCTGGGTGTCGGGATCACCCTGGGCTCGCTGGCCCTGGCTCAGGAGCCGGCCGCCAGGAAGATAGCCGACCTGATCGGAAAACTCGGCAGCGGCGACTTCGAGGATCGCGAGCAAGCCACCACCGAACTGGACCGGCTGGGATTGCAGGCACTCGAAGCCTTGAAGCAGGCGGCGAAGAGCGAGGACGCCGAGATCCGCCGACGAGCCGAGGACCTGATCGCGACGATCGAGAAGCGTGAGGCGAGTACCCTGATCCTGAAGCCGACGCGGGTGACCCTGACGTTGAAGGACGCCCCGGTGGACGAGGCGATCGCCGCCCTGCGGAAGCAGACGGGCTTCGCGATTCGACTGCACGACCCGGAAGGAAAGACGAAGCCAACGCGCGTCACGCTGGAGTTGAAGGACGCGACGTTCTGGGACGCCCTGGATGCGCTGTGTGATCAGGCGGGCCTGGTAGAGGGGAGCCCGGCCGCGGCTCAGCCGATGCCGCCGCCGGGCGTCAGGCCGATCCGCATCCGACCGGGCATCCGCATCGCGCCGGCGCAACCCATTCCGGTGCCGCTGCCGGCCCAGCCCGATCGGGCGGTTCCGGTGCCACCGAGACCGCAGGGCTTCGCGTTCGCGCAGGCGGCGGACACCGCACCGCCCCAGTCGCTGCCGGCTCAGGCTCTGCCCCAGATCCAGATCAAGCAGATCCAGATCCAGGGGAACATCCAGATCGGCGGCGGCGGCGTGATCATCGGCGGGATGGGCGGCCCCTTCCAGGGCGGCTCGTCGGCTGCTGGATCGATCGTGCTGACGCCGGGCAAGGCCGAGAAGTTGCCGACCGATCAGGCCACGTCCTTCCGCATCCGGGCGGTTCCGAACCAGGGCCAGATCCAGGTGCCCGGCCAGACGCTCCACACGGTGACCCTGGATGTAACGCCCGAGCCACGCTTCCAGTTCATCGGCCATGATAAGGTCACGATCACTCGGGCGATTGACGATCAGGACCAGAAACTGAGCCCGTTCGATCTGGCCCAGGCCCCGGTTCTGCCAGGCGGCGTCGGCATCGCTCTGCCGCCTGGTGTCGGCGTCGCTGGCTTGATCGGCTCGACGATTCCACTCTACTTCAAGGCGGGCGAGAAGCCGAGCAAGTTGCTGAAGGAACTGACCGGCGTGATCGCGGCCCGGATTCATGTGCCGCACAGCAAGCCGATCGTGGTCGAGAAACTGCTCGAAGCCAGCGGCAAGACGGTCAAGGGCGAGAAGGGCGGCGAGATCAAGATCCTTCAGGTGCGGAAAGTAAACGACACGGCCATCGTGCGGTTGGAGATGATGCCGGCCACCGACGCCGTGGGTGGCGGCGGGAATGGTCCCGGTGGGATCATCTTCCCGGGTGGCGGAATCCAGATCGTCCCGCCACGGGCTCCCGGACGTCCGCCGCAGGTGATTCCGCCGCAGCCGGCACCGCAGAACCGCAAGCCGGGCTTCAACTTCCAGGCCAGGGCTCCGCTGCCACCGGCCCAGCCGCTGCCGGCCGTCGCGCCGAAGATCCAGATCCTCCCGGCTCAGGCGATCCCGGCCGTCGCACCGATCCAGGTCGGTGGCGGCGGCTTCGTGATGGGCTTCGGCGGTGCTCTGCCGGCCGGCTTGCAGATCACCGACGCGGCGGGCACGCCGGTCGTGATCACTGGCATCCAGCAGGAGTGGAACGCCGTCCCGAATGGCCCGGCTCATGTGACCTGGGAGATCCGGATTGCCCAGGGCAAGGACCAGCCGAAGGCGGAGAAGCTCACCTGGCAGCTCCACAAGCAGGCCACGGTGGACATCCCCTTCACGCTCAAGAACGTGCCGCTGAACTGAACGGGCGAGCGAGTCCGTTCGTCACAAAACCACCCGGGTTGCTCTTGCATCGGAGGCCCGGGTGGTTTCTTTTGGTAGAGAAGCCGTCTTCTCGTCGGGGTACCGGACCGCGAGATCGGAGGGACCGCGATGCACACCTTGCCTGCGGCCTGGCTCCTGGGCATTCTTCTCGCCCAGTCAGCGGAGCCGTTGCCCGGATTGACTCCACTGGGCGATCTGCTGAACCGCCTCGCCGCGGATGACCCGGCCATTCGCGAGAAGGCGCAGGCGGAACTACCCCTGCTGCCGCTCACCGCCCTGCCCTCCTTGCAGGCCGCAAGGAAGCATCCCGATCCCGAGGTTCGGCGACATCTGGGCGAGGCGATCCAGATCCTGCTGAACCGCCAGCAACACGAGCGAACGCTGGTCACGAAATCGGTTCGCCTCCGCTTCGCCAACGTACGGTTGGAGGAAGTGATCGCCGCCACGGCCGAGCAGACGGGTATCCCCATGCAGTTACCGGACCTGTCCGCCGAGCGGCGCGAACAGCGGTTGACCCTGGACACTGGCGAGACGACGCCGTGGGAGGCCCTGCAGCGTGTGCTGACGGCCGCCAAGTTACACGTGGAGCCACCGACCGAGATCGCGCCGGCCACCCCGGAAGACGAACCGCTTCGGGCCCGCGCCCGGTTCCGCTGGGCCCGCCGTGGACGATCCTCGCTGCCACGCATCGAACCGAGTCCGCTCCGACTGCTCGACGAGGCCGAGCCGGAGGGAATCGTCCGCTGGGTTCAGGGCCCGCTCTGCATCGAGGCCGGACCAGTGCCGGGCGTGCGCGTGGTTCGCCCCGAACCGCGACGTGAACTGACCCTACCGTTGACCTTTCAGCTGGAGCCACGCTTCGCCTTTCGCGGCATCGCCGCCGTCCTGTTCGACGAGGTCCGCGACGAGTACGACCAGGCCCTGTCCGCACCGCTGCGCGTCCACGACAGGACGTTCGAGCTGGATTCCTTCACGATCCCGCGCTACCTGGACAGCGACCAACTCGGCCGCTGGTGGTATCGTCGCCATCTGACCTTTCCGATCCGGACGCTCGGCAAACCGTCGCACCTCCTGTCAAAGGTGCGCGGCCGTGTCCTGCTGGGCCTGCGGGGACCGACCGAGGATCTTGGCCGGGTGGTGCTGCGGCCGGGAGCGCTGCCAGCGGAGTCCGCTCCAACGCTCGACGGCGGCCAGTTGCGCGTCACCAAGGTCGAGAACGACGGCGATGGGACGTGGTCCGTGGAGATGACATTGAGTCATCCCGAGCAGGGGAGCTGGGTCGGCATCGGGATTGACACCTTGTTGTCACGCGAAGGGAACTGTCCGGTTCGGCTGATGGATCGCAAGGGCGGCGAGATCCGCCTGGCCGGCGGTCTGATCGACAATCGAAATGCCCACCTGAGCCTGATTCGGGTGAACTTCGTCGCGACGGTCGAGCAGGACGGCCCGGCGACCCTGATCTACTCGGGGCGTCGGCCGGTCGAGCTGGAAGTGCCGTTCGAGCTGCGGAACGTGCCGTTGCCGTGAGGATTGGACTGGCTGCTCTGACTTTTTTGGACTGCGGGGATCATTCCCCGCTCTTCCTTTCTGGCTTGCTCGGGCGAAAGTCAGAAAGGCAGAGAGGCAAAGCATTGCCGCACTCCAAAAAAGTCAGACCGGCGAAGAATCGGCTGCTATCACGGCCGTAGCACTTGAGGGGGACAGGCATACCCCGCCTGCTGGATCGGGGTAGAGAGCGGCTCGATCCGCAGGTCGTCGAACAGGACGGTCCCCAGGCCGGTCTGCGCCAGCACGACATGCACCGACCCGCTCGCCGGCACCCGGCGGTAGACGGTGTAGCGCTGCCAGCCCGACTTCTCGCGCAGACGCACCGCCAGCGGTTCGCCGCCGATGCTGTCGTAGAACAGGGCCCCGTCTACCGAGGCATGGATCGTTCCCGGCACCTTGGCCCAGACGCTGATCCGCACCAGCGAACCGGGCGGCAAGCGCACCGCCGGGCTGTGCAGCGACAGAAACGTTCGCTCCAGGGCGAGCGGAATCGGCGGGGCGTTCTTGCCGTCCGCCAGGGCCGGCAGACGCGGCATCACCTGCAACATCAGGTACTGGCCATGCGGGCCGGCTTTCGGCTTCTTCCCGGTTTCCTCTTCGGCGACACCGCGCCAGTTGGCCTTCGTCGCCTTCGGGTTCTTCTCGGCGGCTTTCTCGGCCTCCTCGATCAGTTTGCTCGGCACTCGACGAGCCAGGCTCCGAACGTCGTCCAGGCTCTGCGCTTCCTGAACCACCCAGCCCGGCGGCACCTGGTCCGGCGGCGTCTCGAAGTTGCCGTCCGGCAGCAGATTGCCCGTCACCTGCAACGACCGAAGTTCCTCCCAGAACTGGAGGTGGCGGGGCAGCGTGAAGAAGCTCAGCAGGTAGGGACTGGCGACCGGCGTATCGACCTCCTTCATGCAGCGTTCCCACTGCGTTCGCATCAGAATCCGCAACGGCCGTAACGCTCGCTGCGCTTCGAGATACGCCTCGGTGAAATCGCCATTCCGGCGACGAGCCAGGCTCGAATCGAGATACTGCCGCGACTTCTGAAACAGGGCCGGTGCGTCGGGCAAGGACAGACCGCCACGCTCCAGTTCGGCCTGCACCTTCTCGACCTTGACCAGCTCCTCGCTGGCCTGATCATGGGCCCACTGCGCCGCCGACGGGGCCATCGATCGCACCAGCTGCTGAAGTGCGACGACCGTCCCTTTCTCGCTCACGTCGGAGGTGAAGACCAGGATCGACGTGAGGCTGAACTCGGGAATCGTTACCTCGATCCCTCCCGGCACGCGGTCCCATTTCAGGGAGCGGATGTGTCCGGGAGAAACTTCCCACACCTGGGCCCCGATGGCCAGCGGAACCGTCAGCTTCAACGATGACAGAGCCGACTGCCCCGGTACGATCTGGGCGTGATCGCCGATCCACATCGGCAGCACCACGGTGGCTCGTGGCGTCCGCAGGATGGCCGCCTTCACCTGCGGCTGAGGCGTGTCGATCCAGATCGGATCCTCGGCGCAGAGCAGGAGCGGCTCCAGCAGACGTAGCTCGAGGTTCAGCAGGGCCAGGGCCAGCAGACGATCACGGCCCGTCGTGGCATCGGCCAGGAAGCGATCCGACCAGTAGCTGACGCCCTGGTAGCCCGAGGCGATGGCAATGTAGGTGAGCAGGCGGAGTTGTTCCGCCTGAGGTCCGAGCGGCTCGCCCGGTTGAATCTTCCCGTCGTAGGCCAGGTCGAGGAACCAGTCGGGCAGATGGCTCTGAATCCACGTCCAGCAGTAGCCTCCGGGCAGGCCGAGATGGCGGCGCTGCCGGAGCCAGTCGCGGTACGCCGGTAGCTCCAGCGTCGTGGCCAGGGGCCAGCGGTGAATGCCGAGCATCAGCTGGTCGATGTTCGCCGCGTACTGTCGAAAGCCGTCCATCACGTCGAGAAGCAGCGGTCGGGTCGGATCGACCGAGCGCAGCAACTGGGCCGTCCGGGCGATGCTGGGGTAGTGTTCGCGTGACAGGTTGCTGCCCAGGTCCCAGCCGAGCAGACCGCCCCGTTCGAGAAAGCGGCGGACGTTCTGGCCCAACTGCGGAGGCGGCCCCATCACGCTCGAAGGGAGCTGGCCCGGCTGCACCGCCCGGGCACCGGAACTGATCGTCGGCACGATCCAGAAGCCGAGGTTGACGGCGTCCTCGATCAGGCCGGCCGGGGCCGATTCGTCCAGCCAGACGGTGTTGAAGCCGGCCTCCTGGAGTACCTTGAGTGGCGTCCCCGTGTGGCGGATACCGCGGACGAAGAACCGTTCGCCACCAACGAGCAGGCGGGCCGGGCTCCCCTTCAGACGCACCTCATCGGCCCGCGAAGGGAAGACCGGCATCATGCCCGGACCCGGAACGCTGCCGGGTGAAACCGGAATGGCCGGCACGCCGGTGGTTCGGGGCGGTGGCAGCGTCTGAGCGATGGGCCGATTTCCACCGGCAACCAGGCCGTCGGTCAGTGGGCCGATTTCCAGGTCGTCGGTGAAGACCTCCGTTCGGCCTGGCCCACCGTAGACGTTGAGGATGATCTGATCGACGTATGCGCCCTCGACGACGACGTCCGCCTTGCGCTCCTCGCGGAGGAGTTGTTGTTGTTCGCGGAGCCGTCGGGCCGGCTGACGCAGGGTCAGCTGCTGCCAGCGTCCGACGAGCTGATACGTCTCCCCGGAGAGGAAGACGACCAGCGGCTGCTGAAGGTTCTTCGGATCGCGTTCGCGCGGCAGGACGGCCCGACAGCGCAGCGAGATGCCGGGCCGATTCGCCCGGACCCAAACGCTGACGCTGAGTTCCTCACTGATGGCGGCCTTGCCCGGATTGTAGGTGTAATAGATGAACGTGCCGGTCTCGGCGTCGAGCTGGATGGTCTCGCAGTGCTGGCCGCTGTGGGCGTGTTCGTCGGTCAGTTTGTGAAGCCGTTCCTTGAAGTTGGCGTCGGCGGGCCCCTGCGCCCAGATCGGGTCGCGGCTCTCGAAGCCGTACTGGATGAACTGCTGTCCCGACAGCGGAGCCGTCAGCGCCAGCAGGATCGCCAGGCCGGCGGCCGTGCTGCCGCCGAGGAGCCATCCGCGCAGGGTCATGATCATCCCTCCTTACCCAGGAATGGCCCGTGTACCGATTGACGCGATTGGGGGCAAGACGAGCTTGGCGAGCCGGGAGCGTCAGCGACCGGAGTTCTGTTATCGGCGATGAAACACAAACTCCGGTCGCTGACGCTCCCGGCTCACCAGGAATTCTGGTACCATGAAGAGACGAGGAGGCTCCGCGAACGATGAGCGACGAACCCTGGTTCAAGGACGGTCTGCGCTTCCAGTGTACCCAGTGCGGTGCCTGCTGCACCGGCGAGCCGGGCTACGTCTGGGTGAACGAGGAAGAAATGCAGGCGATTGCCGACTTTCTCGGCGAACCCCTGGAGCAGGTTGTGGGGTTCTATACCAAGATGGCCAGCCGGGGCCGTTCCCTGCGCGAGAAAGGGAACGGCGATTGTGTCTTCTACGATCGCCAGCGCGGGTGTACAATCTATGGGATACGTCCGCGCCAGTGCCGCACCTGGCCATTCTGGGAGAGCAATGTCCAGAGCCCGGAAGACTGGGAGAAAACCTGCGCCGTATGCCCTGGTTCCGGCCAGGGTGAGTTGATCCCCGCCGAAGAAATCACCCGCCGCTTGAACATCATCCGCCTGTGACCGAGGCGGAGGATTTCCCAAGACACTCGGGGCACACCATGTACCGATTCCTCCCCTGCCTCCTGGCACTCAGCCTGCTCGGCTGCGGGATGCCACCCGCCGGCCAGGAACCCATTCGCACGGCCTCGCCGGCTTCCCTATCTCCGTCCCGGGACTGGCTCAACGCTCCTCTCCCCCAGGCGGTCGCGCTGCTGGAGACGACGACCGCCATCGCCGCGCCGCCGGTGGAAACGCCGAATGCCAGCGACGGCAAACCGACCTTCGAGAAGGACGTTCTTCCCGTTATCGATAAGTACTGCGTGCGCTGCCACAGTGGCCCGAAGCCGCGCGGGAGCTTCGCCATGGACGGCTTCAAGAAACGCGAGGACGCCCTGCTGAATCCGACGGCCTGGGAGAAGATCGCCGAGAACCTTCGTTCCCGCGCCATGCCGCCCGACGGCAAACCGCGGCCGTCCGAGGAGCAACTCAACCGACTCAACACCTGGATCGACATCGAGATCTACAAGGTCGATTGCACCGGCCCACGCGATCCGGGCCGGGTCACGATGCGCCGCCTGAACCGGGCCGAGTAAAACAACACCATCCGCGATCTGGTCGGTGTCACCTTCCAACCAGCGGCCGACTTCCCCGCCGACGACGTCGGCTACGGCTTCGACAACAACGGCGACGTTCTGTCCCTGCCGCCGATCTTGCTGGAGAAGTACCTCGCCGCGGCCGAGAAGATCATGGATGCGGCCTGGAAAGATCCGACCCTGAAGAAGAAACTGCTCGACGGCCCGGCCCACCGCCTGGCCCTGCGGAACTTCGCCGAACGGGCCTACCGCCGACCGATCACCGACGCCGAGTCTCGGCGGCTGGGCCAGTTTCTCGACGTCGCCCGGAGCAATGGCCAGACGGCCGAGTTCGGCGTCAAACTCGGCATGACGGCCGTCCTCGTCTCGCCGCACTTCCTCTTCCGTGTCGAGGCCGACCCGAATCCGAACCAGGCCGCACGCCAGTTGAACGACTGGGAACTGGCCTCGCGCCTGTCCTACTTCCTCTGGTCGAGCATGCCCGATGCCGACCTGTTCGACCTGGCTCGCCGAAATCGACTGCACGAACCGGTCAAGCTCGAAATGCAGGTCCGACGGATGCTCAAGGATCCGAAGGCCCGCTCCCTGGTCGATAACTTCGCGATCCAGTGGCTGACCGTCCGCAGTCTCAAGGAGATGTCGCCGGACCCGAAGCTGTTTCCGACCTTCGACGAATCGTTGCGCTCGGCCATGTTCGAGGAGGCGGCCCGGTTCTGCGAATATGTCTTCCGCGAAGATCGTAGCCTGCTGGAACTGCTCGACGCGAACTACACCTTCGTCAACGAGCGCCTGGCTCGCCACTACGGCCTGGCCGGCGTCCAGGGCAAGGACTTCCGCAAGGTGCAGCTACCCGACAACCGTCGCGGTGGCGTCCTGACGATGGCCAGCGTCCTGACGGTGACGAGCAATCCGACCCGTACGTCGCCGGTCAAGCGTGGCAAGTGGATCCTGGAACAGATCCTCGGTACGCCGCCACCGCCACCGCCGCCGGGCGTTCTGGACCTGAGCGAGGACCAGAAGGTCATCGAATCGGGCAGCCTCCGTCAGCGGACCGAGCAGCACAGCGTGGACCCCGGCTGTGCGATCTGCCACAAGACGATGGACCCACTCGGTTTCGGTTTCGAGAACTTCGACGCCGTCGGAGCCTGGCGAACGAAGGACGGCAAGTTCGACATCGATTCCTCCGGTGTCCTGCCCTCCGGCGAGAAGTTCGCCGGCCCGGCCGAGTTGCGCAAGATCCTGCTGACCCGCAAGGTCGAGTTCGCGAAGGCGTTCACGGACAAACTGCTGACCTTCGCCCTGGGCCGCGGCCTGGAGCGAACCGATCGATGCTATGTGGATGACATCGTCCGAGAACTGGCGACGAATGAGTACAAGTTCTCCAGTCTGGTGCTGGAGATCGTCAAGAGCAAACCCTTCCAGATGCGACGAGGAAAGAGAGGGACCCCATGAGCAAGACCTTGCTGTCCCGGCGAGCCGTGCTGCGCGGCACTGGCGCTCTGATCGCGCTGCCCTGGCTGGAGGCGATGACGCCAGCCATCACCACCGGCGCACCGGCCTCGAAGGCCCCGCTCCGGATGGCCTTCCTCTACGTCCCCAACGGCAAGCGGATGGACGCATGGACGCCAACCACCGAGGGAAGTGACTACGCCCTGACGCCGATCCTGGAACCACTCAAGAACGTCAAGAGCGACGTCATCGTCTTCTCGGATCTGGCCCAGCGGAAAGCCTTCGCCAACGGTGACGGGCCCGGCGACCATGCCCGGGCGATGTCCACCTTCTTGACCGGCTGCCAGGCTCGCAAGACGGCCGGGGCCGACATCCGCATCGGCGTCTCGGTCGATCAGGTCGCCGCCAGCAAGGTCGGCTCGGCGACGCGCTTCCCGTCTCTGGAGATCGGCTGCGAGATGGGCCGCGATGCCGGCTCGTGCGATTCCGGCTACAGCTGTGCCTACTCGAACAACCTCTCCTGGCGCGGCGAGGCGACGCCGAACTACAAGGAGATCGACCCCAGGGCCGTATTCGATCGCCTCTTCGGCAAGGGGACCAACCAGGGCGGCGAGCAGCGTGATCTATTCCGCAGGTCGATCCTCGATTTCGTTCAGGAGGACGCCACCCGTCTGCGCGGCCAACTCGGCGCGACCGATCAGCGCAAGCTCGACGAATATCTGACGAGCATCCGCGAGATCGAGAAGCGACTGGCGACGGCCCGGGAGGAAGTGAAGCCGATGGAACCGGGCGTGAAGCGGCCGGCCGGCTTCTCACGCGAGAAGTATCAGGACCACATCCGGGCCATGGCCGACCTGCTCGTGCTGGCCTTCCAGGGCGATCTGACGCGCATCGCCACGTTCGTCTTTGCCAATGACGGCAGCAATCGGCACTACCGCTTCATCGAGGTGCCGGAAGGCCATCACGACCTGTCGCACCACGGCGGCAACAAGGACAAGCTCGCCAAGATCGAGAAGATCAACACGTTCCACACGACGCAGGTGGCCTACCTGCTGGAGAAGCTCAAGGCCATCCCGGAAGGGGCCGGGACGCTGCTCGACAACTGCATGATCGTCTACGGCTCGGGCATCGGCGACGGCAACCGCCACAACCACGACCGGTTGCCGATCCTGTTCGCCGGCAAGGCGGGCGGCACGATCAAGACGAGCCGGCACGTCAAGTTCGGCCGTGAGGTGCCGCTGAACAATCTGTACCTGTCGATGCTCGACCGGATGAACGCCGGTGTGCCGAGCCTGGGCGACAGTACCGGCCGACTCGACGGTCTGGAGGGGTGATGGACGGCGACCTTCGCCGGAAGGTGCTGGAACTGTATGTCCTGACCGATCAGGAAGTGGCAGCGGCCGGACCCGTGTGCGTGGCATCCGGCCGTTGCTGCCGTTTCAAGGAATACGGCCACACCCTGTTCCTGAGCCACCTCGAGGCCGAGGTGCTGATCGACGCCGCGCCGTCGTACGATCCGGCGGCGGTGACGGCGGACTTCTGTCCCTTCCAGGTCGGCAATCTGTGTACGGCCCGCGAGCCACGACCGCTCGGCTGCCGGATCTACTACTGCGACCCGGCCTATCAGGATCGCATGGCCGAAATCAGCGAGGCCGCCGTGCGGCGATTGAAGGAACTGGCCGAGGAACACGGGACCGGCTGGCGCTACGCCCCGTTGCACGTCTTCCTGCGTGAGGGGCGGCCGTCTCAGGTCGATTGAGTCTCCGGCACGGCGTTCAGCAAGGCGATGGCGGCCGGCACGTCGTCGGCGACGAGCGGGAAGAGCGGTTTGACCTTCGGCGGGCCGTTCGAGGTCGTCGCTGAGCTGGCAAGGACCGGAGTCGTCCCGCGATGATCAATGAAGCGGATGACGGCGAGGAGTTCGCGCACCTCCGGTGACAGGTTACACAGGGCGACCTGGACACCTTGTTTCCGGACGAACTCCTGATGGAACGCGGCGATGGCTCCGAAGCCGCGACTGGAGATCGTCAGCACACGCTGGAAGTCGAAGACCACCTTGCGTGGCGTGCGTTCCGCCATGACGGCGAAAAGATCGGTCTGGAGTTTGTCGGTCAGTTCGTCGCTGCGCACGTGCGGTTCGGTGATGATCACGACGAGAACATCATCGACCGTCGTGCAGGTCATGTATCGGTAGCGGGATTCTGTCATGATGGGCATCCCAGGTTGGGCTTGAGTTCACCCCCACTTCGATTATTGCGACAGTCGCGATGGATTACAAGAAAAAGGCCTCCGGAAAACGGTCCACGAAGGCGGAGTTGTCCTTCGCGTCCCGTCGTGGTCAGATCAGCTCCTCGATCAGTCGGCGGTCTTCCAGCAGGTACATCGGCCGCCCCTGATGGTTCGGCAGGGTCGTCGCCGGATCGATGCCCAGGACGTGATAGAGGGTCGCCAGCACGTTCTGCGGCATGTAGGGCGGGCCGATCGGCGAGGCACCGAGACGGTCGGTCGCTCCGATGACCTGGCCCATCTTGAGGCCGCCGCCCAGGAACAGGGCGAAGCCGGCCTGCGGCCAGTGCGCCCGACCCGGCGTCCGGCCCGGATTCGGCGTGATGCGCGGCGCACGGCCCATCTCGCCCCAGAAGATCACGGCCACGTCGCGATCCAGGCCGCGCTGTTTCAGGTCCGTCGCCATCGCGTAGACGGCCTGGTCGAGTTGCGGCACCAGGTGGCCCAGGCAGCGGTCGAGGTTACCGTGCGTGTCCCAGGTGCCGCCGCCGAACGGGCAGACGGTCTTGCGGTTCTTCTCCGCGCCGACGAAGCTAACGGAGATCACCTTGACGCCGGCCTCGGCCAGTCGCACCGCCTGCAAGAGTTGCGTCGCCGGGCCGTACAGAGCCCGCACGGATTCGGGCTCCCGGCTGACATCAAAGGCCTCGCGCGTCTTCGGTGAGCTGATCATGCCCAGGGCCTGGGCATTGAAGGCGTCCACGGCGGCAAACTGGTCGGCATCCAGATCCCGGCGCAGTTTGTCGATGGCCCCCAGCAGGTGGCGACGGTCGTCCAGACGCTCCGCGCTGATGGTCGGCGACGGTTTCAGGGCCTTCAGGCCCTTGTCGGGGATGAATGGCTTGTGGGCCACGCCGAGGTAGGCCGGGAAGCTCACTCGCTCTGGTGCGACGAGCGTCGAGCCGAGCTGGACGTAGGGCGGTAACGTTCGCGGCGTTCGGGCGTCGGCTTCCAGCCGACTGACGACCGAGCCCAAGCCGGGCCGGCCGGTCTTGCCGAACCCGGTGTGAATCTCCTCCGGCTTGTGGTCGTTACTCTGGAACGCCAGGTTGCGGACGAGGGCCAGCTGGTCGGCGATCTTCGCCTGAAGCGGCATCAGTTCGCTGATGTCCAGGCCGGGAACGTTGGTGTGGATCGGCCGGAACGGACCACGGATCTCGGCCGGGGCGTCGGGTTTCAGGTCATACAGATCGAGGTGACTTGGACCGCCCTCGAGCCAGACCATGATGACGGCCTTGTTCGACTTCCGTTCTCCGCCGGCGGCGTTCGCCTGGACGCGCAGCACGTCGGCCAGGGACAGACCGCCAACGCACAGGCCGCCGGCCCGGAGGAAGTTGCGACGGGAGAGAACGGTCAACACGGGTGGGCTCCTGGATGGAAAAGGTCCTGGTTTCGCCTTCATTTTCCACGAATCGTGTCGGCCTGTCCAGACGGTAGCGTGGTCCGTTCAACTCGGCAACGACGTCCGGGTTCATGAATCTCGCGACGACCGCTGTTCGATCCGTATAGTACTATCTGATGATGGCCGGAACTCTGTACCTTCCAAACGACGTGCATCCATGATCGAGAAACCTTCCACGCCGCTCAACGGTGCCAGCATCCTGGTCCAGTGCCTGCTCAACCACGGCGTCGATGTCATCTTCGCCTATCCGGGCGGAGCATCCATGCCGATCCACCAGGCGCTGACACGGGTAACCGATCGGCTACGCACCATCCTGCCGCGCCACGAGCAGGGAGGCGGCTTCGCGGCTGAAGGCTATGCACGCACTACCGGCAAGGTCGGCGTCTGCCTGGCGACCAGCGGCCCCGGAGCGACCAACTTCGTCACCAGCCTGGCCGACGCCAAGATGGACTCGACGCCGATCATCGCCATCACCGGTCAGGTCAGCACCGGCGTCATCGGTAGCGACGCCTTCCAGGAAGCGCCCATCGTCGAGACGTGCCGACCGATCACGAAGCACCACTACCTGGTTACGCGCACCGAGGACATCGTCCGCGTGGTCAAGGAGGCGATCCACATCGCGACGACCGGCCGACCCGGGCCGATCATCATCGACCTGCCCAAGGACGTGCAGATTCGCCAGATCGTCGTCGATGACTGGGATCCGCCGATGGACCTGCCCGGCTATCGGCCGTTCTACACCGCGAAGCAGGACGACCTCGCCAGGGTGCTGGAGATGTGTCGGCAGGCGAAGAAGCCGATCATCTATGCCGGCGGCGGCCTGATCCACAGCGGAGCGGCCGACGCCCTGAAGGCCTTCGCCGAGAAGACTGGCATCCCGGTCGCCCTGACGTTGCTCGGCCTGGGAGGCTTCCCGTCGGACCACTTCCTCTGCCTGCAGATGCTCGGCATGCACGGCACGGTCTACTCCAACTACGCCGTCAACGAGGCCGATCTGCTGCTGGCCTTCGGCGTCCGCTTCGACGACCGTGTCACCGGCAAGGTGACCGAGTTCGCCAAGCATGGCAAGATCGTCCACATCGACATCGATCCGTCGGAGATCAACAAGAACAAGATCGCCCACCTGCCGATCGTCGGCGACGTGCAGCAGGCCCTGGTCGATCTCAACCGCCTCATCGACGCCGACACGAGTACCAACTGGAGCGGTCGCTACGGCGAGTGGATTCGCCAGATCGAGTACTGGCGCGAGACGGAGCCGCTGCGCTTCCAGGACCGTCAGGACGCCATCCTGCCACAGTACGCCATCAAGCGGCTGCACCAGCTCCTCCAGGAACGCGGCCAGCTCGACAACACGATCGTGACGACCGGCGTCGGTCAGCACCAGATGTGGACGGCACAGTATTTCGGCTTCAACCGGCCGCGCTCGCTGGTGACCTCCGGCGGCCTCGGCTCGATGGGCTTCGGTCTGCCCAGCGCGATGGGGGCTCAGGCCGCTCATCCGCACAAGCTCGTCATCGACATCGATGGCGACGGTAGCTTCCTGATGAACATCCAGGAACTGGCGGCGTGCTTCACCGAGAAGCTGCCGATCAAGGTGCTGCTCCTGAACAATCAGCACCTCGGTATGGTCGTCCAGTGGGAGGACCGCTTCTTCGAGGGGAACCGCGGCCATACGTACCTCGGAGCCGGCTTCGATCAGGAGCCGTATCCCGATTTCGTCACCCTGGCCAAGGGTTTCCGCTGTGGAGCCGCCCGCGTCCAGGCCCGCGAGGATCTCGACGCGGCCCTGATCGCCATGATCGAGAGCAAGGGGCCGTACGTCCTCGACGTGCAGGTGCCGTATCAGGAACACGTGCTGCCGATGATTCCCTCGGGCATGACGGTGCGCGACATCATCAAGGCGTGATCGGCCGACTAACGGAGTGACAGGGAGCAAGCACCTCGGTCTTGTCTCCCTGTCTTCACGACTTGTCTCCTTGTCTCTCTGGGTATAATGCCCCCCATGAGCAGGACGTTCGCCGAGCATCTGGCACGCTATGGCCCGCAGGCACGGTATCGGATACCGTCGCGGGGCGAGGCCCAGATGTATTGCACGCAGCTGGCCGTCACTCACTACGAAAACTTCTCCGTTGCCTCGGTCCTGCTACCACGGCGACTGCTGCGCCATTTCCACAACGTCTACGCCTACTGTCGCTGGGCCGACGACCTCGCCGACGAAACGGGCGGCGGTCCCGAGGCGCTCCGGCTCCTGCGCTGGTGGCGCGACGAACTGCACACCTGCTACGAGGGCTCGCCTCGCCACCCGGTCATGGTCGCACTCCGGCAGACCATCGAGCAGTTCGAGATTCCGCCCCGGCCGTTCGAGGACCTGCTCTTCGCCTTCGAGCAGGATCAACTCGTCAAGCGCTACGCGACCTTCGAGCAACTGCTCGCCTACTGTCGGAACTCGGCCAATCCGGTCGGCCATCTGGTCCTGTATCTCTGCGAGGTCTACGATCAGGAGCGGGCCCGGCTATCCGACCACGTCTGCACGGCGCTGCAACTGGCGAACTTCTGGCAAGACATCGGGCGGGATCTCGACATCGGCCGAATCTATCTGCCGCTGGAGGATCGCCAGCGTTTCGGCTACCGCGACGAGGATCTCGAAGCGCGTCGGTTCACGCCGACCTTCGCCGCCCTGATGGAGTTCGAGGTCGAGCGGACGCGCGATCTGTTCTATCGCGGCTTCCCGCTCGTCGAACGGATGCCGCACCAGTTGCAGAGCGACATCGACCTGTTCATCCAGGGCGGACTCGGCATCCTGGCCAAGATCGACCGCCAGGGCTACGACGTCTGGACGAAGCGGCCGGAACTGTCGAAGTGGGAGAAGGGCTGGCTGGTGCTGAAGGCTCTGGGCCGACGCTACTGGCCCGGTCGGCGTGGAAGGATCGCCTCATGAGCCCGCCGCCGGCCCTGGCCATCCCGGAGGACATTCCCGGCCGGGAGGGGTCGTATCGCTGGTGCCAGGAGGTCGCTCGCCGGCAGGCCGGCAACTTCTATCACGGCTTCCATCTGCTGCCCCGCGCCCAGCGGCTCGCGATGTGTGCCCTGTACGCCTTCATGCGCGTCACCGACGACCTGGCCGACGAACCCGGCGAGATCGCCGAGAAACGCCAGCGACTGGCCCGCTGGCGGCAACAGTTCGACGACGCCCTGGCCGGCCGGGCCACGCATCCGCTGCTGCCGGCGTTCCGCCACGTCGTCGAGACGTACGGCCTGCCGCGAACGGCGATCGTGGACGTGATCGACGGCGTCGAGATGGACCTGTACCAGGATCGCTACGCGACGTTCGCCGACCTGTACACCTACTGCTACCGCGTCGCCTCGGCCGTGGGCATCTGCTGCGTCCACATCTGGGGCTTCCGCGACGAGCGGGCCCTGGCCCACGCCGAGTCGGCCGGCATCGCCCTGCAGTTGACCAACATCCTGCGTGACCTGGCCGAGGACGGTCGGCGCGGTAGGCTCTACCTGCCGGCCGAGGACCTGGCCGCCTTCGGCTGTACCGAGGACGAAGTGACGATGGGCTGTCGCAGCGATCGGCTGCGGGCTCTGCTCGCCTTCGAGACCCGGCGGGCGTACGACTACTACGATGCGGCCCGGCCCCTGGAGGGCCTCCTGCAACCGGCGGGACGAGCGGTCTTCTCGGTCATCTGGCGAACGTACCGAACGCTGCTGGACCGCATCGTGGCGAGTGATTACGATGTCTACGCCCGGCGGCTGAGTGTCAGCCGCTGGACGAAACTCTGGCTCGTGCTGCGAGCGTTGCCGGTCCGCTGGGGCTGGCTGTGAAGGAGACTCCGATGCGTCTGGCCACCCTCGCGACCGATCACGGCCTCCGACCCGCCTTCGCCCTGCCGGAGGGTTACCTCCCCATCGAGACGCTCACCGGCCAGCCGGTCGGCACCATGCGCGAGCTGCTCGAAGTCGGCCTCGACACGCTGCGCCAGTTCCACGAACGGCTCATCGACCGGGCCACGATGCTCATTCCGCCGGAGAGTGCCGTCCTGCGAGCGCCGATCCTCGATCCGGAGAAGATTCTCTGCGTCGGTCTGAACTACCGCGATCACGCCGCCGAGAGCGGAGCGGCGATCCCGCGTGATCCCGTCCTCTTCAGCAAGTACCGCAGTGCCCTCATCGGCCCGGACGAGGCGATTGTCCTGCCGCCAGTCAGCACGAAGGTCGATTACGAGGCGGAACTCGTCCTGGTCATCGGCAAGGCGGGTCGGTTCATTCCCGAGGCCCAGGCGATGGACCACATCATCGGCTACACCATCGGCCATGACGTGTCCGCGCGCGACTGGCAACTCGAGAAGGACGGCAAGCAGTGGATGCTCGGCAAGACGTTCGACACGTTCGCGCCGATCGGGCCGCACATCATCACGCGCGACGAGGTGGCTGACCCGATGAAACTCGGCATCCGCCTGCGCCTCAACGGTGAGACGATGCAGAACAGCAACACGGCGCAGATGATCTTCTCGCCGGCGGCCGTCGTGGCGTATCTCTCGCAGGTGGTGACACTTCAGCCGGGCGACCTGAGCTTCACCGGGACGCCGCCGGGCGTCGGGGCGGCGCGGAAGCCGCCGGTGTTTCTCAAGGCCGGCGACGTGTGCGAGGTCGAGATCGACGGCCTTGGCATCCTGCGCAATCCGGTCGTGCAGGGATGACTCTTCATTTAGCCGCCGGCTTGCCGGCGGTCTTCCCGGCGAATACCCGCCGGCAAGCCG
>CAYYJM010000006.1:52244-56927 GCA_964471755.1 uncultured Alcaligenaceae bacterium | reverse complement strand
GAGCGTCTTTCCGATGGGTCTGCCGCGCGGCCAGGAGGGCGAGGTCACCGTCGAGGGAGCCAATCTCGGCGACAACCGCACCGTGAAGGTCAAGATCGAACCCAACCTCAAGCCGGAAAGCTCGCTCCCCATCGAGGTGATGACTCCACTGGGACCGGCTCAGGGGAAACCCCGAGTGGTGATCGGCGAGTTCGCCGAGTCAACTCTTCCGGGACCGCTCGCCGTTCCGGGAACCGGCAACGGCCGAATCGAGCGGGCCGGGCAGATCGACACCTGGAAGTTCCGGGCGAAGAAGGGGGAACGACTCGTCGTCGAGACGTTCGCCCGCCGGGGCGGCTCGCCGCTGGATTCGAGCATCGAGATCTGCGACGCCACGGGTAAGCCGGTGCCGATCGCGACGCTCCGCTGCGTCGCCAAGGTCTACACGACCTTCCGCGATAACGACTCGGTCACGAATGGCATCCGCCTGGAGAGCTGGAACGAGTTGACCGTCAACGACCATGTTCTCGTCGGGACGGAGTTGATGCGCATCCTGGTCCTGCCGCGCAATCCGGACGACGACTGCCGATTCTTCGCCGAGTCGGGCCAGCGCCTGGCCTACCTCGGCACGACGCCGACGCACCATCCGCAGGGCTCGGCGATGTACAAGGTGGCGATTCATCCGCCGGGAGCGACGTTCCCGCCGAACGGCCTGCCGGTGGTGCCGCTCTTCGCTCGCAACGACGACGGCGGACCCGGATACGGCAAGGACTCGCGCTTCTTCTTCGATCCGCCGGCCGATGGCGAGTATCAGGTGCGCGTGAGCGACAGCCGTGATCTCGCCGGACGTGACTTCACCTATCGGGTCACCGTCCGGCCACCCCGGCCTGACTTCGCTCTGACGGTCAAGCCACGCGATCCGGTCGTGAGCAAGGGCGGAGCCATTCCGTTCGAGGTCACCGCCCGACGAACGGACGACTTCCAGGGACCGATCGAGATCCAGTTGGCCGGTCTGCGGCCGGGCCTGTCCGCGCCGAAGACGACCATCCTGGCCGGTGAGAACTCGGCCGTCGTCGCGTTCTCGGCCACGACGGACGCCGTTCTGACCCCGAGCATCCCGTCCACGTTCACCGTCATCGGCGTCGCCCAGATCGACGGCCGACGCGTGGAGCATCGCACCCCCGGCGGCCAACCGAAACTCATCGCTCCGGGAGACATCGTGACCACGACGCAGGAACGCGAGGTGACGCTTCGCCCCGGTGGCGAGGCACGCATGACGGTGGCCATCGAACGCCGCAATGGCTTCACGGGCCGCATCCCGATCGACGTGCGCGGCCTGCCGCATGGCGTTCGCGTGCTGGATGTCGGTCTCAACGGTATCCTCGTGACGCCGGGCGAGACGCGGCGGACATTCGTTCTGTATGCCGAGCCGTGGGTAGAGCCGACCGATCATCCGATTGTGGTGCTGGCCCGGCGCGAGGGGAAGAACACCGAGCATGCGGCTCCGAGCGTGCTGCTGCGAGTCCAGGGGAAGCAGCCGTGACGCCGGTTCGCAGCAGACCCAGTCCCCAGGCCGTCGTCGGGGGGATCTTCAACCTCCTGGCCGGGACGCTCGGTGTCCTCGGCTGGTACGGCAGCCGTCAACTGGAACTGATGAACCCGATGCCGGTGTTCATTCCGGGAACGATGCTCCTGACCGGAGTTCTCTACCTGCTCGCCGGGGTCGCCCTGCTGCTGCCCTGGCGCGATGCCTTTCACCTGGGTCGAGCGTTCCTGATCCTGGGCATCGTCGCCAACATCGCGTTGCTGATCGGTGGAGCATCGGTGCTGCCCGAGGAGATCGTCCAGGATTACCCCCTGGCGGTGCCGGTGCCGAGCCTCCTCGTCGGGTTGATGATGCTGGAAGTGATCGTGTTATTCTGGCCGGAGGGATCGGAGGAGAATCCTTCCATTTGACGCGAGGAGAATCAGACAATGGCCGACGAAACCGAGCTGGCCTACGAGCCGAACGTGACTCGCGTGCTGAACAGCCGGGAGGAGACGCGCTCGTACTACAACAAGATAGCCGGATTCTACGACTTCATGGCCGAGTCGGCCGAGGGGCCGATGCGCGACAAGGGGCTGAAGGAACTCGCCCTGCAACCGGGCGAGTCGGCCCTGGAGATCGGCTTCGGCACCGGCCACTGTCTGGTCGAGATGGCCCAGGCCGTCGGCTCGACCGGGCAGGTGTTCGGCATCGACATCTCCGATGGCATGGTCGCCCAGGCGCAGGAACTGCTCCGCAAGCAGAGCCTGGCCGACCGCGTTCAGGTCGTCCGGGGCGACGCCGAGAAGTTGCCCTATCCGGACGCCTCGCTCGATGCCGTCTTCACCAGCTTCACGCTGGAACTGTTCGACACGCCGGATCTGCCGAAGGTGCTGGCCGAGGTCAAGCGTGTCCTCAGGCCGGGCGGCCGGTTCGGCGTCGTCGCGGTCTCCCGTGAAGGGAAGCACCCCGTCATCACGGCCATGTACGAGTGGACGCACCGACACTTTCCCAACCTGCTTGACTGCCGACCGATCTACGTCCGTCGCGGCCTGGCGGGCAATGGCTTCACGATCCGCTCGGCCCAGGAAGAGTCGATGTGGGTCCCCGTCGAGATCGTCATCGGCGTCAAGCCAACGTGAGTGGGGGCCTCTCGCCGAATACCTCCCTTCCGGGAAACGCCGCCGCTCTCTATCATGGCGGAGTTAGCCGGAGGGAGCCGCATGAGCCAGGAGCGTCAGGTCCACGTCCATCTCATCCCGGAATGGGTGCCCGAGGAAGGGCTCGCCGGGAGCGTCGCCGTGGTAATCGATGTCTTGCGAGCGACAACCACGATGGTCTTCGCCCTGGTCGCCGGGGCGACGGCGATCTTTCCCTGCCGCGAAGTCGAAGAGGCGCGCGAACTGGCCGGCGGCATGCGTGCCGGTCGCGTGCTGCTTGCCGGCGAACGCCAGGGTCGGCCGCTCTCGGGCTTCGATCTGGGCAACTCGCCGCGTGAATGCACCTCTGCCAAAGTCCGCGAAATGAGCGTCGTGATGACGACGACCAACGGCACCCGGGCCCTGCTCGCCGCCGCATCGGCGCAGCGCGTCCTGCTGGCCAGCTTCGTCAATTTCTCCGCCGTCTGCGAACAACTCAAGGGCGAGAAGCGTCCCATCCACATCGTCTGTGCCGGCGATCAGGGCCGGCTGGCGCTGGAGGACACACTCTGTGCTGGCGGCCTGGTCGATTTCCTCTGCCGACCCGAACGCGGGCCGGGCAAGGTCGATCTGAACGACGCCGCCCGGATCGCCTGGGACTGCTTCGAGGTCCACGGCCCAATCCTCGAAGGAGCGCTGATGGTCTCGGCGGGGGGCGTCCATCTGGCCGGTCTGGGATATGATGACGATATCCGCACGGCCGCCCGGGTCGATCAGTTCACCCTGGTGCCCGAGTTGCGGCGTGAGCCGTGGCGCGTCGAGATCGGGGCCGTCGGGATTGCCGCCCGCCACTGGGGGCACTGACGCAGGCGAGCGTGGGGCGTCAGCCCCATGAGGTCTTTCCACTGCCGGCGAGCCGACTCATGGGGCTGACGCCCCACGCTCGCCAGGAGGAGTTTCGCACGATGACGAAGGACATGGACAAGCTGGTCGCCCTGTGCAAACGTCGGGGCTTCATCTTCCAGTCGAGCGAAATCTACGGTGGCCTCAACGGCTTCTGGGACTACGGCCCTCTCGGCGTCGAACTGAAACGCAACCTCAAGGACGCCTGGTGGCGAGACATGGTCACCGGCCATGACGATCTGTCCACCTTGCCGGGGGCACCGCGGCCCTACGAGATGGTCGGCCTCGATTGCACGATCATCATGCATCCGCAGGTCTGGAAGTGTTCCGGCCACTACGATCTGTTCCACGATTTCATGGTCGATTGCCGGGAGAGCAAGAAACGCTACCGACACGACCAGGTCAACGGCCGATGGGTCGAGGCCAAGGGGCAGCGTGTCTTCGTCACGGTCATGGAGTCGGGCGACAAGGGCGTCGAAGAGGTCCAGGCCCGTGCGCTGAAGTTCTTCGGGTTGCGTGCCAAGGACGCCGAGAAGCTCATCTACCACTCCGGGCTCGTTTCCCTGGCGACGGTGCCAGACTTCGCCTGGGTCCTGGGGCCGGATGCGAAGGAACTCGGCACCCTGACGTCGCCACGCGAATTCAACCTGATGTTCAAGACGATCGTCGGAGCGATGGGCGGCGAGGAGGACGCGGCGTTTCTGCGACCCGAGACGGCCCAGGGGATCTTCGTCAACTTCAAGAACGTCGTCGATAGCTCGCGCGTCCGGATTCCGTTCGGCGTCGCGCAGATCGGTAAGAGCTTCCGCAACGAGATTACGCCGCGGAACTTCACCTTCCGCTCACGCGAGTTCGAGCAGATGGAGATCGAGTTCTTCTGCCATCCGGGCGAGTCGCAGGCCTGGTACAAGTTCTGGCGCGATCGGCGCTACAACTGGTACGTCAAGCTCGGACTGGCCAGCGAGCGGCTCCGTCTGCGCGAACACGAGCAGGACGAGTTGAGCCATTACTCGTGCGGGACGGCCGACATCGAGTACGCCTTCCCATTTCTGACCGAGGGGGACTTCGGCGAACTGGAGGGCATCGCGCACCGGGGCGACTTCGACCTGCGTAGCCACTCGGAGGGCAAACTCGTCC
>CAYYJM010000006.1:47513-52234 GCA_964471755.1 uncultured Alcaligenaceae bacterium | reverse complement strand
GTCATCGTGGCAGCGGCAAGGACATGAAGTACTTCGACGACGCGACGAAGGAAAAATTCATCCCGCACGTCATCGAGCCGTCGGCCGGGGCGGATCGCGGAACGCTCGCGTTTCTCTGCGAGGCCTTCACCGAGGACACCGCCCCGGACGAGAACGGCAACCCCACGGCGCGGACGGTCCTCAAGCTGCACCCGCGTCTCGCCCCCTACAAGGCGGCGATCTTTCCGCTGGTCAAGAAGGACGGCATGCCCGAGATCGCCCAGCGGCTCTACCGCGAGCTGAAGGCCAGCTTCAACGTCTTCTACGACGAGGGCGGCGCGGTCGGCCGACGTTACCGACGACAGGACGAGATCGGTACGCCGTGGTGCCTGACCATCGACGGTCAGACCCTCGAGGATCAGACGGTGACGCTGCGCGATCGCGACACGCTCCAGCAACGCCGGGTTCATCTCAACGCGGTGAGCAACGAGTTGCGAAACCTGCTGATGTAGTTAGCCCGACGCGCCAGCGAGGGATGCGGTATTCCGTCGCTGGCGCTTCCGGCTAACAAGAACGACGCGCCAGCGAGGCATGCGGTATTCCGTCGCTGGCGCTTCCGGGTAACAAGAACGATGCGCCAGCGAGGGATGTCGCATGCCGTCGCTGGCGCTTCCGGCTAACAAGAACAACGCGCCAGCGAGGCATGCGGTATTCTGGCGCTTCCGGCTAACACCTGCGGCGGTCCACTCCGAGGTCCATCAGGACGATCGCCACGAGAACATGCTTGGCGATCAGGAGGCTGAGGATGGCCGGGATCCAGCCGAAGGTGCAGACCCAGGCGGTGACGGCGACCGTGGCCAGGCTCGCCAGAATCCGCACCAGCAGCCGACGAACGGGCTGGGGCGGGTCGTCCGCGCCGTTGCTGATGCGAGAATCCGGTGGGATCAGCAGCAGCATGCCTCACTCTCCCGGCGAGAACACCCGCTCGACCTTGCTCTCGGCTCCGGTCTGCTTCACCACGAAAAGCGGCCGGACTGCCTGGCGATCCGTAAACCCAATCGGGCCGGTGATTCCCTCGAACTCCAGATCGTTGGACAGCAGTTCACGCAGACGAAGTGGCCTCACCGAACCGGCCTTGCTCATCGTCTCGGCCAGCAGGCGAACCGCTTCCCAGCTCAGCACGGCCGTCACGCCCGGTTCGGCTCCGAACTGCTCCCGGTAACTCTTGACGAACCGCTGACCCGCCGCCGAGAGGCCGCTTCCAGCGTAGACGGTGACACGGTAGTGGGGAGCGGTGCTGGTTCCCAGCACGGGTGACGGCTCAGTGTCAGCGCCACCGGCCAGGGTCGAGCCGGTGAAGCCGGCGTCGCGAAGTCGCTTGAGAACGGCGGGTTGTTCCTGCACCGGAAGGGCAAGCAGGATCGCCTCAGGCTTCCGGTCGAGAAGGTGCTTGATGGAGCTGGCCTGTTCATCGGCGTTGCGGTAGCGAGCCTCGTCGAAGGTCAGGGCGGGAGTGGCGTGCAGACCCCGGCCAAGTATCTCGGCAAAGTTCACGGCCAGGGCGGCGTTCTCATCGATCAGCAGTCCCACGCGAGTTGGCCGGAGGTTGTCACGCAGAAATCGGACCAGAGCCTTCGCCCTGCCGGCCGGCCCGACTCCGAGGGTGAGCAGTCCCGCGGCGGTCGGCGGTGTCGGCACCTCGCCCGCCAGAACGGCCGCGGCCGAGAGCAGTCGAGCCTCACGAAGCAGGGCCTCTCCCTGCTCGGGCGGAAGCGCACCAAGCAGAGCCACCACACGATTGACGGCCAGGAGTCGGACGGCCTCAGCCCGGAGCGTTTCCCGTGTTTCGCCGCTGTCCGCGTGCAAGACGGTGAACGGTCGGCCCTCGACGGTCACCTCGTCGGCCCGGAGTTCCTTCACGGCCAACTGGGCTCCCCGGCGAGCCTCCTCGCCCCGGTCGCGGGCCGGGCCGTGGAGCGGCTGTAACATACCCAGCAGGACCGGTTCCGGAACCGGCTGTCCGCCGCAGCCGAGGAATGGAACGACCAGCAACGCCACGACCAGCAAGCGACCCATGCCACCCTCCCTTCAGGTATTGTACCGGGTCGCTCAGGGATACGTCTCGGCCTGCTCCAGCAGGCAGCCCCGGAGGTCCTTCGGCGACAGGATCGGCGTCTCGCCCTCGGGAACCGGCCAGGGGATGGCCAGGGTCGGATCGTTCCAGATCAGGGTCCGCTCACACTCCGGGGCGTACGGCTGATCGACCTTGTAGAGGACCTCGGCGAAGGGGCTCAGTACGTAGAACCCGTGGGCGAAGCCGGGCGGCACCCAGAGCTGTCGGCGGCTCTCGGCCGACAGTCGCACGCTCACCCAGCGCCGGAACGTCGGCGACGAGCGGCGCAGATCGACGGCGACATCGAAGACCTCGCCCGCAAGGACGCTGATCAGCTTTCCCTGGGGGCGATCGATCTGATAGTGCAGGCCGCGCAGGACGCCGCGTCGTGAGCCCGAGTGGTTGTCCTGGACGTCGCAGGCGGGAATGCCAGCGGCGGTGTAGCGGGCCGCCTGGTAGGCCTCGAAGAAGAAACCGCGATCGTCCTTGTAGACGACCGGTTCAATGAGGCGGACATCGGCAATGGCGGTAGGCTGGACCTTCATCAGCGGACCTCGCAAGGAAAGCGTCGCCGCTGTTCTACCGAGAGTGGAGCCGGGAGCAAGAGTCCGCTCATGGCCCGGGTGTCTTGTTGGTATCGGCGTCCTTCGCCTTCTGCTCGGCGGGAGCGGCACGGGGCCGATCCTTGTCCTTGAACTTGCCGTGATCCCGGCTACCGCCACAGCCGAGCGTCCCAACCAGGACGACCAGACTGAGGCAAAGAACGATCCAGCGCATGGGATTCACCAGAGAGGAGGGTTAGGGAACGCGAACAGGCCAGCCCCTTCAGTATAGGGGCTGGCCTGAGCGCCAGGCCAGGGACTTGCAGGCAGTTATATGCCCTTGTCCTTGTCCTTGTCCTTTTGGTCCGGTGTTGGCGTGGTTTCGGTCTTCTTGGTCGTCGGAGTGCTGCTGCACCCGCCGACCCCGACCACCAGAACCGCGATCAGCACCAGGACTGAAAGTGAACGTATCACTTGGGGGCGTCCTTGGCCGGAGCGTCCTTGGCCGGGGTCTCGGCCTTCTTGGTCGTCGGGGTGCGGCTGCAGCTCAGGATGCCAGCCATGAGGAACGCAGCCAGAGCCAGCATAACGAAGAACTTCTTCACGGATGTAACCTTCCTTTTGGGGTCAAAAACCATGTGAGACATCAGTGCCCACATTGTCAATCCTGATCGCTCCTGGACCGAGTCGCGACCCGGTCCCTGGAGACGATGATGAGTTGTCCTGAAGCCTTACTTGGGGGCGTCCTTGGCCGGAGCGGCGTCCTTGTCCTTCGGAGCGGTGGCGTCCTTCTTGGCGTCCTTGGCTCCGTCCTTCGGAGCGTCCTTGGGAGCGCCGTCCTTCGGAGCGGCGTCCTTGTCCTTCGGAGCGGTGGCGTCCTCCTTGGCGTCCTTGGCCGCCGGCTCGGCGTCCTTCTTGGCACCGTCCTTGTGCTCGTCCTTCTTGGCACCGTCCTTGTGCTCGTCCTTCTTGGCGTCCTTGTGCTCGTCCTTCTTGGCGTCCTTGGCCGGGGCGTCCTTCTTGGTCGTCGGGGTGCTGCTGCAGCCGATGACGCCAGCCATCAGAACGGCGAACATGACGAGCGTCGCGAGGAGCTTCTTCACAGGTTGAACCTCTTCCACTTGGGGTTACAGAAACCCTGGTCGTTGATAGTCCCAGGAGTCGTTCACGGCATATCAGGGAAGCCAGACAACGGCTCACCCCGCGAAGTACCGGGCGGAATCACAATCACAGATACGCCACTCTCGGTTTTATTCCCGATTTTTATTCCAACCAGCGAAAATCGCTTTCCGTCTCTGTTTTTTCTCGTGAAATGCTGGCGGCGAGCCCAGTCCCGGGAATAAAATGAGCGGATCTGGATCCAGCCTTACAGGCCGGCTCGTGAGGATCGCGCTACCATGACGCCCGACCGACGACGCATCGTTCATCGCCTGGTGGAGACCTATTACGGGCCGCTCTACCGTTACGCCTTCCGTCTGAGCGGCTCGGCGGCCGATGCCGAGGACCTGACGCAGGAGACGTTCTGCAAGGCTCAGCAGAGCCTGGCCCAACTGCGCGATCCGGCCCGGGCCAAACCGTGGCTGTTCGCGATCCTCCGGAACGTCTACCTGCAACGACTCCGGGCCGATAAGCAGCAGCCGACCGTCTCGCTGGACGGCGTCGGCGAGGTGGCCGAGGCCAGCCAGGACGGCCTGCCCGAGATCGATGGCGAATGTTTGCAGGCGGCACTGAACGACCTCCCCGAGGTCTACCGCACGCCTCTCATTCTGTACTACTTCGAGGATTTCAGTTACCGTGATATCGCCGAGCAGATGGACCTGCCGATCGGTACGGTAATGTCGCGGCTGGCGCGAGCCAAGCTGTACTTACGCGATCGGCTCCTTCCCCGAGCCGAGGAGACCGCTGGTGGTCTTCCCACGCGGAGAACGACCGATGGATTGTAGAACCGCACAACTGCTTCTGATTCTGGATCGACCGCACGCACCGGAGTTGTCGCCTGAGGATCGGGCCCAGCTCGGCCGGCATCTGGTCACCTGTCCGACCTGTCGGGCTCTGGAGCAAGCCGAACGGGCGTTCGACGACCGTGT
>CAYYJM010000006.1:12671-47503 GCA_964471755.1 uncultured Alcaligenaceae bacterium | reverse complement strand
GATGCGCAGCGTACCGATCCCGGCCGGACTCGAACAGGAACTGCACCAGCAACTCGATCACCAGGAACAGGAGCAGCGTCGCCACTGGTGGCGCATGGCTGGCCGAATCAGCGCGGCCGCTGCGGGCGTCCTTCTGATGCTGGGCGGTCTGCTCTGGTGGAGCCTGTCCGCTCGCGTGCCGATCGATCCGACTCTGTTGCATCAGGAGTTCCTGGCCTCCCTCTACACCCCAAGAACGGCGGCCGAGATCGAACAGCAGTTTCACGACCAGGGCGTCACGATGAGTGCGCCGCGGGAACTCCGCTACGAGTTTCTACGCGAAGCTCGCCTGGTCAGCTTCCAGGGGCGGATGATTCCCTACCTTCTGTTCGATCAGGGCGTGGAGGGCAGAGCTGGCGGCAACTACGTCCGCCTGTACGTCTTGCCGGTGAGTCAGTTCGACACGCGGGAACTGATCGGGGCTCCGCCTTCGCCCAGCGGCTACCGCTATCGAATCCAGACGCGCTACCGGGAAGGGCAACTCTACGCCTACGTCTACGTCCACACGGGCGAGCATTTCGACTGGCTACTCGATACCTTCTGACCTACGCTTCGGCTCCGGCGGCCACGGGCTGCCGGAGTTCCTGCTCCAGGTGCGCGAAGATGGCCTCGGCGACATCGACGCCGGTCGTCTTCTGAATGCCTTCGAGGCCTGGCGAGGAGTTGACCTCCATCACCATCGGGCCATCGGCGGAGTCGATCAGGTCCACCCCGGCGACGGTCAGGCCGAGGATGTGCGCCGCCGCCAGGGCCGTTCGACGGAACTCGACCGGCAGCCGGAATTTCTTCGCCGTCCCGCCACGGTGCAGGTTGGAGCGAAACTCTCCGGAGACGGCCTTGCGCTTCATCGCCGCGACCACCTTCTTGCCGATGACCAGGGCGCGAACGTCGGCTCCCTTCGCCTCCTTGATGAACTTCTGAATCAGGATGTTCTGCTCCAGGCCGTGGAACGCCTCGACGACGCTGCTGGCCGCCACCTCGCTCTCGGCCAGGACGACGCCGATGCCCTGCGTCCCCTCCAGCAGTTTGACCACGACCGGCGGCCCTTCCACCCGCTGAATGCTGGCCGGAACGTGGTCCGCCTGACGGGTGTAGACCGTCGGTGGCAGACCGATGTCATGCCGACTGAGCAGTTGCAGGCAGCGCAGCTTGTCGCGTGATCGGGCGATGGCCTGCGATTCGTTGAGGCAGTAGACGCCGAGCATCTCGAACTGACGGACGACGGCCAGGCCGAAATTGGTGATCGACGCGCCGATGCGCGGAATGACAGCATCGACCGGGCCGATCGGCTCGCCGGCGTAGAGCAGTTCCGGCTGCTGACGGCGGATGTACAGATCGAACAGCAGCGTGTCGCGGACGTCCACCTGATGACCGCGACGGGTGCCAGCCTCGACCAGGGCCCGGGTGCTGTACAGCCCCGGGTTGCGCGACAGAATCACGATCCGCATGGGGGGCCTCCCGTTTGCCCGGGTCGAGAACGCTTCCGGCGCGGTCGCGGCAGCCGATAGGTTCGACCGGGATCGATCCAGAAGCGGCCGGCCAGTGCCAGTCGGCCGAGTATGATCCGGTAACGCATCCGCTCCCGGTTGGTCAGCGTCAGTTCGATCCGGATCTCCACGATGCCCAGCCGAACGAGAGCCGAGACGACCGGTCGGCACTCGCGCAGGCCGGTGGAACTGCGCACCGTGGCCATTCGCACAACCGGCAACACGAGTTCCAGCGGATCCGGTCGGCGCGGGTCGAGGTTGAGCCAGACACGGACGGAAGCCGCGCCGTTCGACGACCCGGATAGCTCGTAGCGTGCCGCATGCAGGGCCGAGGTTCGCGCCCCGGTGTCGATCTTGGCACGCAAGCGTGCCAGGCCCCACTCGGGAAAGTCGATCCGCTCTTTCCACCCCAGCAGTGGCAGCGGCTCGGGCGATTCGTTCTGTCCGGCCACGGCGGCACCTCCTGGCTCGCTCAGCTTTCTTGCAGACGGCGTTCGCGTATGCTGTCGCCCTGCCGCCGACGCCACTGGCGGATTTGCAGCAGGAACAGCACCCCGAACAGCGTCCCGGCACCGAAGCCGACAAATAGCGGTTGCCAGTCGATGGGCCTGCGGACGTCGGGCGGTTCCGGGACCGGCTCCGGTTCCGGCGTCGGCGTATGCAGCGCCCCGATGACCGGCCAGACGGCCTCGAGCGCCGCCCCGGCCACTCCCAGACCCAGCGTCCCCCCGCGCGGTGCGGCCACGACGAGGACCTGCAGGGCCAGCAGCGGGTTCAGCGTCAACTGCTCCTGCAATCGCAACTGAGCGGTGGCGGCTTCCTCGAGAATCCAGCGATGTTCCTTCAACTCGCGGATGGAGGCGTGGTTGCGCTTCTGGACCAGATCGTTGAAGATCGACGCCGCCGGGACCACCTGGTTGTGGGCGTTGAGTACCTCGCCGTACAGCCAGTAAAGGCGGTCGTCGTAGGGGAACCAGAAGAGGAGTTGCAGCGCCAGGTTGGGAGCATCGATGGGCAACCGGTCCCACATCTCAGGAGCGATCCGGCCGGCCTGGTACTCGCCGCCCGGCCCGGTAAACGTAACGCCGCCGAAGAGGTCGTCCACCTGCTGCCACTTGAAGCGAACCGGGTCCGGCTGCTTGTGGATCTCCGTCCGTCGGCACTCGAGCAGACGCTGATAGTAGACCTCGGCTCGACGCAGACTCTGATTCTGCCAGGTGTTCCAGCCGGGATGGAGTTCCGGCCACGCGCGCAGGGCCTGCCGCTGGTAGGCGATGGCCTGATCGAAGTAGCGCGGCTGGGCCTCCGTTTCCGCCAGGCCGTGGTAGGTGACGGCCAGGTTCGCCAGCATCAGGAAGCGGTGGGGATGGTTCGGATCGGCCAGTCGCTCGGCCTCTTCCAGGACCCGCCGGGCCTCCCAGTAATGCGGTCGGCCCGGAAGGCTCATCCGCAGGTAGCAGGCCCCCAGATTGATCCGGTCGGCGAAGAGCAGCAATCCCTGCTTCTCCTTCTCCTGCAAGCGCTTGAGCAGGTCCTGATAGTGCGCGCGGATCGGCGTCTGCTCCTGGACCTTGTCGGCCGGGATCGATCGCAGGTCGAGCAGGCGGAAGGTGACCTCACGAAAATTGGTCGGCAAGGGCAGGCCGGCGGGCTCGTCGGTGAAGTAGATCCCGGCGCGAACCGGGGTCGCCGTCCCCAGCAGGCCGAGGACGAGAATCAGAACGCATCGCCAGCCGCCCATCATGGAGTGCTTTCCTAGCGCCGAGAACCTTTGATGTCGAGAACCTGCTCCAGCTTGTTGGACAGGTCGCGGACGAAGTTGGACTTCCGCAGGAAGAGCAAGGCGAAGGACGTATCGGCCAGGGGATTGCTGCCGGGATAGTGATTCAGCATCCAGGAACCGTCGCCACCCTGTGCCGGCACCAGCTTCTCGGCTCCCCAAAGATACCAGTCAACGTCTTCCACTTTCTCAAGATTGAAGAGGACGCCGACTCGTTCGAGGGACCACATGAAATAGAGCCCCTCGGTTCCATTCTGGGTCGATCCCAGATATTCGGCCAGGGCCTTCAGGCCGCGCTGGATCTGAGGATCCTCGCGCCTCTCGTTGGCGTCTTCCAGACGCACACCGTGACCGATGGCCAGGGCGAGCAAGCCGGCGGAGGTCATCGCCGGCGTCGGGGCGCTTCCGACCTGATAGCCCCAGCCGCCGGTTGCAGCCTGTGAGGTGCGGAACCGGGCCGAGAGCAGGGCCAGGGCGCGCTCGCAGGGAATGCCGTGCCGGCTCGCGACCCACATTCCCAGAGAGGCGAACTGGGTGTTGGAATTATCGCCCTGATGGTCGATGGCCCAGGGTAATCCTCGCCGGCCACGCCGAGGGTCTCCACCCTGGCCCTGAGGCCCTTGCAGGCTCGCCACCCGTCCCAGTTCCGGGAACCGTTTCAGATCGTCCTGGATGCCCTGGAGTTTCTGATATGCCGTGTCCATATCCTTGATCGAACCTGCCACCAGGTCTTCCTCGCGGACCAGCTTGCCGCCAAGTTCGAGCAGACCGCCGCCGGAATCTCGGATCATCAGTTCGCCGGCCTTCTCCGGTCGGGTGCGTTCCAGCAGGATCAGCAACTGCTTCTCTGCCTCGGAGGAGAGACGATGGCAGGTGTACGTCCAGCCGCCACCACGGAGTTGACCGGCCAGCAGGCGCAACCCAAGGGACTGGAGCAAAGGCCGATCCTGAGGGTCGGCGAGCTTGTCGAGGTAGAGCAAGGCCAGAGCGATATCGTAGGTCTGCACCGCCTGCGGGGACTTCGCATACGCGCGTACTCGTTCAGTGACCTTCACCATCCGCTCGTCGTCGGCTGGGACGCCACATTCCAGCAACGTCAGCCCGACCAGGAACAACAGGCCCTCAGGGTGGCCGCCAACCCGAACGGTCAGCGCTCCGTTCGGACGAATGGTCTTCTGGAGGAACGCCACCCCCTTGTCGATGGCGGCATCGACCCGAGCTTGCAACTCGGGCGGCAACCGCCGCTGCGGCGGCATCGGCGGGTTCGCCACTGCCACCACCGGAGGCTGGACTGGCTGAGAATTCGGAACGGGATTGCCCGGTGTCGAGTTCGTCGGGGTGGTCGGCCCACCACTATCCTGAGCGATGGCTGGCCCGTTGTTCCCCTGTGGCGATTTCGATTCCATCCGGGCCACCAGAACGGCCAGGCCGACGGTTCCTCCCACGAACAGAAAGAGACCACCCAGAGCCGCCACGATCAGGCCCAGACGGCGATTCCCGTCTTGCGGCCGGGCTGGCGATGGAGTCGGTGCGGCAGGCGAAGCCGTTGGTGTCGGAAGGAGTCGAGCGACCGGCACGGGTGCGGCAGTCTGCGCGGGCGTCGGGACGGGCACCGGAGTCGGAGTTGGCGTCCGAACCGGAGCAGGAACCAGGGTCGATGTGTCTCCAACGCACTCCGCGACGCCGGGTTTGAGGCCCAGTTGGAAGGTGACCTTGCAGCGCGGACAGCGGAGTTGACGGCCGGGCGTCCATGCCGTTAGCGGCATCGTTCCCGTGCAACCCGGACAGGCGACGGTCGCGGTGTGCATGTTGGCCCTCGCTCCTGGCGTGCTGGCTGGATTCCAACCCTCGACCCGGTCGCTCTACTCTACCGGAGCCCCGTGTCGCGGGAAAGGGAAATCACGACCGGGTATAGGTCGCGGTCAACACCGAATGGATGCCGCCGCGCGGCGTCATCGAGGCGACGACGGTGCAGCGTCGCGGTTGACTCGCCTGGACAAAATCGTCGAGCATCCGGTTGACGAGGACCTCGTAGAAGATGCCCAGGTTCCGATAGTTCTGGAGGTAGAGCTTCAGTGACTTCAACTCGACGACGAGCGGACCGGGCACGTAGGTTATGGTGATCGTGCCGAAGTCCGGCTGCCCCGTCTTCGGGCAGAGACTGGTGAACTCCGGGCAGACGATCTCCACGGTGTATTCCCGATCCGGATACTGGTTCGGAAACGTTTCGAGCTGGTCAGAGCGTGGCGGATCGTTCGGAGGCACGGCAGGATTCCCGAGAAAGACAACGGATACTCCGCGTCATTATAGCAAACTCCTGGCGAGACGAGCCCCGGTGAAAGGTGAGCCCCCCACGAAAGTGGGGGGAGTTCCCGCCGTGAAGACGGCGTCAGGCGAGCCCCCCACGAAAGTGGGGGGAGTTTGCAGGGCGGAAACTCCCCCCACTTTCGTGGGGGGCTCGCCAAGACGAACTCGCCAAGACGAACTCGCCAGGACGGGCTTGCCAGGACGGGCTCGCCTGTCACTACTCCCGGGCGCTGCCCGGATCGAGGACACGGTACAGCAGGGTCGGCACACGCCGGCGATGGATGGCGCTGGCGACCTCCATGCGAATGTCCTGAGCCGTGGCCTGAAGCACTTCCAGAGCCCGGATCGGATCGAATAGAACGGCCGACGGAGCCGGTCGCAGCACCACCAGCAATTGCGAGGCGTCCGGAGCCGGCAGGACTTCCTCGACCATCAAATCACGCAGCACATCGTCGGGCATCTCGGCCAGGACCATGCTGAGGGTCTCGGCCACCTGGCTGCACAATTGCAGCGTCTTGCGCGACGGTCGTTGATCGCGAAACATCGGTAGAAGTATCCCCACGTGTCGGGTAGGTAATCGAGGCCGACAGTTCGCGGGGAAGTCTGCCAGGTCGGCTCAAGCCGCCCGCAGGCTCCCGCAGTGAAGGTTGACAATCAGCATGGGCCCCTCCTTTGCGGGAATGATGATCGAACTCGCCAGAACGACACGATGACGCTGGATCAGGTTCACTGCCGAGCTTGCACGGTGACTCACTCTCGGCATGGTCAAGGACTGCGAACCGGCGGCCCTTCCTTTCCGATCGGCCGCCCCTCGCTCAACTCGAAGTTGATCGTGGTTCCACCCGCCGGAACGTCCCGGTCGAACTCGTAGAAATGGCGGACGACCTTGTCCGCATCGCCACGAAGAGCCGCCCCCTGTTCGCCTTCGGGAAGAGCCTTCCCATTGGGCAGGGTGTAGCGGGTGATGGTGACCTTGCAGGCCCCCGCCGGAACGCCGCCCAGTCGGCCAAAATCGAGATGGTACGCTCCATCGGGGCCGCTGACGCCGAAGACGGCCCGATCCGGATCACTGGCCGGAACGACCCGCAATTCGGCCTGGGCGACCGGGCTTCCCTTCCAGGTCACCTTGCCCACCGGCCGGCCGGTCGCACCGCCACATCCGACGACGACCAGCATCCCGACGACGAGCAATCCGCATGCCCACGAACGCGCTGGCATCGCCATCTTCACCCCTCCAGAAATGATGGGCCGAGGGGCCTCGGATCACAGACCGTTCAGATCCACGACCTGACCGTCATTGCGCTGGTTCAGCCGCTGGAATGTCGTCGGGTTCACGCTGAAGCGCATGAAGCGGATGGAGCCATCGGCCAGGCAGATGTTCAGACCGCCCGAATGGGACGAGCCGAAGTACCCGTCCGGTGCGCCCGACGGAACCGTGCCATCGAAAATGTCCTCGGCGGGAGGAACGTTGCCGTGTCGGACGACGTCGTCGGCCCAGCCGTTGTTGTACATGGTCTCGTTGTCGCCACAGCAGCCGCCCGATTCGATGAAGGCCAGGTGAACCCGCGTTTCGCCGAGCATGAGCGTGTTCGAGGTGCCGTCCTTGATCTGCGGCATCGTGACAATCTGGCCACGGTTGACGCGACTGGAGACGCCGTTGTCTCCCGTTCCGCGGCTGGAGGCGTAATCGCTCACTGCCCGGTCCTTGTACAGGCGCGGCGTCCGCCGGGTCGGGCAGATGAACGTCTTGACGACGTGCTTGTTCAGGGATCCCCAGTTCGCGGTGCTACCCGGCGTCACAAGGCGGTGGATGGTGTCCTGCTCGATGTAGGGCAAGATGTGGTAGGTCCAGTTCAGATTGTCCACGTAGCCGGGTTGCGCCGAGCAGCAGTAGTTGGTCGTGTCAGGCCCGTTGTCTCCCGACGGCGGGAAGTAGCTACGAGCATCGTGGAAACTGTGATACGCGATGCCGAGTTGCTTGAGGTTGTTCTGGCACTGCGCTCGCGCCGCCGCCTCGCGGACCTTCTGAACGGCGGGTAGCAGTAGCCCGATCAGAATCGCGATGATGGCGATCACGACCAGCAGTTCGATCAACGTGAAGGCGTTCCGCGAACGCATCCGCATCGGACCCATGGTTTCCTCAGTTCATAAAAGCGATGGATAAAGACCTGGAATGCTCGGTCCCAGGTCATGATACCCTATTTCGCCATTCCGGCCTAGAAGATTTTCTCGGCTTCACTGACGCATCACTCGCACCCGGAAACCCAGGGCCTGGCTCGCCGCGAGCAACTCGCCGAAGATGTCGCCATAGGCCACGGCGATGTGATTGCTCAGGTAGTGGGCCATGACCGTCTCCATCGAGCAGTGCAGGTCGGCGGCCATGAACGGCCACTGCCGTGTCGTCCCCTCCCACCAGGCATCGCGGATCGCCGGTGGCAGCGTCACTGCCTCGCCGGTGCCGATGTCCATCCACGGCTCGTCGTTCTTGATGTAGGCCCGCGACCACGTCATCGGCCCGGGTCGGCTCTCGCCGGCGAAGGTGCCGCCGGGAATCGGGAAGTAGCCAGCCGGCTGGCGGTAACTGTGGACGCCAGCCAGACTTGCGGGATCGTGATTGAACGCGAACGCGCCGCAACTGCCGGAGTTGAGCAGCACCCAGAGCCAGCGGCCCTCCTGCTCGCCGCCCCAGCGAACGTCGTGGAACATCACCGCCGGATGCAGCCCCTTCGCCTTCAGGAGCCGCTTCATGATCTCCATCGGCAGAAGGTTCCCCTGGTCGGCCTCCGTGCTGGTGATGATCGGCTCGCCGTTCGATTCCGGCCGGCACGCCGAGTTGAGCAGGCCCTCGCAGAAGTCGCTCGGCGGTAGCACGGGGATCAGGCCGAGCTGATACTGCCAGCCGAGACAGTCGGCCTGAAACTCATCGAGCAGATCGAGAACGGCCAGGTACATGCGGAGTTGCGTCCGGGTCGCCTCCTCGGTGAAGTCCTCGGCGTCCTTCTCACGCCAGTGGAACGTAACGCCCTTCTCACGCACGAAGCGGAACGCCGCCTCGACGCGGTCCTCGGCGACGTTCTTCATCCGGCCCGGCAGCCAGGCCTGATCGACCTTGTGTTCGGCGAATCCGAGCTTCGCCAGCAGACGTGGCCCGAAGTAGCCATTGATCATGCCCATCGACGTGTCGCCAAGCATCAGAGCCAGCACGCGCCGCTTGCGGATGGCAGCGACGACCTTTTCGGCCCGGCTCTGGGCCTCCGCTGATACCGGGCCGCCAGCGTGCAACTCGTCGGTGCGATAACGAACCTGGCCGGTCGAACACCACTCATCGAGGCGGGCCATGAAGTCGGCGTCAGCAGACCAGTCGGGAGCCTGCGTCCAGATCCGGCTGTGCTTTCGGCCGATACTCTCCAGACAGGCCGACGTGTTGAGCAGGGCCACGAGGCCGGGCCAGGTGCCGGAGAAGTTGCTCGCCAGCAGCAGCGGCGCATCCTTGCCCACGACGCCGTCGCAGGTGTGCGGACCATACGCCCAGTGGACGAAGACGCCGACGAGCGGGTCGTCGATCGGGCCGAGTTTCTGGATGGCCTCGTGCGGCCGGGTCAGAAAGCCGGGCACGCGGTACGGCTCACGGCCGAGCTTGCGGAGGGCGCGCTCCAACTGACCAGTCGCCTCCTCGGCCTGGGGCAGGGCCCATTCATTGGGACGCGGCCGATAATCGCCCGGCCAGAAAATGCCGACCTTCTTCATGCTCCGACTCCGCCAGGGAAAAGGGAACCCGGGCGGTCATTCTACTGCCCGACGTGGCCCGCGACTCCGTCGCGGCAAAAGTGGCCTGTGACTCCGTCGCGGATGACCGCCAAACTGTAGGGTGGCCGCAACCATGGGATGCACCCTCAGGCCACGTCCCGCTTGACAGGAACGGCCCGGTGCGCAGAATGTTCGGGGCCCACCCAAGCGGAGGACGATGTGATGTCGGCGCGAATCCTGCTCATCCGCCATGCCGAGACGGCCCAGCCGGAGATTCTACACGGCTCCGAATCGGACGTGGACCTGAGCCCGCGCGGTGAGCGGCAGGCCGAGGCACTGGCACGCGTCCTGGTGCCCGAGAGGCCGGATGGCATCGTGTCCTCGAACATGCTCCGGGCCCGCAAGACAGCGGCGGCGATCAGTCGCGCGACCGCCCTGCCGGTGCGCATCGAACCGGCTCTACGCGAACGTGCCGTGGGCGTCCTGTCGGGCCAGCCGAAGAGCGTCGGCAAGATCCATCTCTGGCCGGAGACCGTGCAGGCCTGGCTGGCCGGCGACACGAGTTACACGACCGAGGGAGCCGAGTCCATCGACGCAGTCCGGGCTCGCGTCTTGCCGGCCTGGCAGGCTCTGGCCGAGGAGTTCGCCGGGCGAAAACTGGTCGTCGTTGCTCACGGAATGATGAGTCGGATGCTGCTACTGACCATTCTGGATGGATACTCCCTGGCCGACTGGGATCGGCTCGGATCGATCCGAAACTGCTCGATCACCGACCTGGAGTTCCGAGATGGATTGTGGATCGCACATCGGCTGAACGAGACGCCGGCGGAGGTGGCGGCGGCGTAGGGATGGGTCGCCCCGATTCGTTGTGAACGAATCGGGGGCGATGGTCACGAAGGCCTTACTGGGCCTTGGCCGGCTCTTCCCACCACGGACTGATCCGATGGATCTTGGCCAGGACCTGCTCGCGGACCTTCGGATCGGTCGCGGCGGCCAGCTTGGCCTTCAGCTTGGCCATCTTCTTCTTGCGCTGATAGCGGCGGTTCAGCTCGGTTCGACGTTCGACCATCGCGGCAATCCCGTCTCGGGTAAGTGTTTCGCTCCGCCCCCGCGCAGGAGGGCGCATCGGTAAGCCGTAGTTATATCGCGCTGCCGGCCGATGAGCAATGCCTCGATTTTGACCTTCGGAAAGCCATCATGCCCGATCTCGCAGCGGATGCCGGGCGGTACTTCTCGTACAACAGCAAGGGCTCCCCAGTAATCCTCATCACAGCCCCGTGGGAGTGTGCCATGGTTCGCTTAACCATCCTCGGAATCGGATTGGCCGTTCTGCTGAACTGCGCTCCCGTACGGGCCGCCGACCCGGTCGTCAATCTCGGCAAGGTGACCGAGAAGCACGTCCTCGTGCCGATGCGCGATGGCAAGAAGCTCTCGGTCTATCTGTACTTCCCCGAGGGGAAGGGGCCCTGGCCGGTCCTGTACGAGCAGCGCTACGCCAGCCTGCGCGGCACCGAGACCCGCAAGCGTTACGCCCGCCTCGCGGCCGCCGGCTACGTCGTCGCCGCGCAGAACTTCCGCGGGACGCACCTCTCCGAGGGCACCTGGGTCGGCTACCGCGCACTCGGCTGGGGCGAGCAGAAGGACGGCTTTGACACGGTCGAGTGGCTCGCCGCCCAGCCCTGGTCAGCCGGCAAGGTCGGCACCCTGGGCGGCTCGCAGGCAGGCTTCGCCCAGAATTTCCTCGCCGTCACCCGCCCGCCGCACCTCACCTGTCAGTACATGATCGACACCGGCCTGAGCCTGTTCCACGAGGGATACCGCATCGGTGGCACGACGCGCCCGGAGCGCTTCAAGCAAATGAAAGCCGTCTGCCGCGACCCTGAAGAGAACCAACGCCTCCTTGTGGAGTGGTTCGCCCACCCGACGTATGACCGCTACTGGGCCGTCGAGGACTGCTCACGCCATTTCGACAAGATGAACGTCCCCTGCTTCACCGTCGGCAGTTGGTACGACTTCATGTGCGTTGGCTCCGTCGAGAGCTATGTCGGCCGGCAGCATCACGGCGGCCCGAACTCCTGCGACAAGCAGCAACTCCTGCTCGGACCCTGGCTGCACGGCGGCTTCAAGGAGACGAACAAGACCGGCGAGATGACCTACCCCGAGAACGCCCGGTTCGCCATGGAAGCCCACATGATTCGCTGGTTCGATCACTACCTCAAGGGGACCGATAACGGCGTCGAGCGGGAGCCGACGATCCGCTATTACGTCATGGGGGCCGTCGGCGAGAAGGATGCCCCCGGCAACGTGTGGCGTACCGCGGCCGACTGGCCCGTCACGGCTCGCGCCACGCCGTACTACCTGCACGCCGGCGGCAAGCTCTCGGAGACTGCTCCCGACGAGGTCGAGGCCGCGACGGCCTTCCGTGCCGACCCGGCGAAACCGAACGTCATCCCGGCAGGCGGTTTCCCGGGCGCGAAGGACGCGCGGAGGTTCGAGGAGCAGGCCGAGGTGCGCACCTTCACGACCGACGCGCTGACCGAACCCGTGGAGTGGACCGGCAAGGTCCAGGCAGAACTTTACGTCACCTCGACCGCGAAGGACACTGACTTCATCGTCCGCGTCAGCGACGTCTACCCCGACGGGCGGTCGATCCTGCTGATGGACTATGTCCGCCGGGCCCGTTACCGTGACGGCTACGAAAAGGAAGTGCTGATGGAACCGGGCCAGGTCTACAAGGTCGCGTTCGATGTCGGCTGGACGAGCCAGATCTTCAACCGCGGCCACCGCATCCGCGTCACGGTCGCCAGCACTGGCGCTCCGTTCTTCGAGGTGAACCCGAATACCGGCGAACCGCTGACGATCGAGCCGGCCACGAAGACCGTGGTCGCGAAGAACACGGTTCGGCACGACCGGCAGTACGCATCCCGCATCCTCGCCCCCGTACGGCCTGCCGGCGGCGTCCCGAAGAGGTAAGACCCGCTCGAATCTGCAGGACCGGGTCACTCACTCGCCCTGTCGCCGAGGCGTTCCTTGATCCGCGCCACTTCCAGTCGCTCGGGCCGCTCCTTGTAGAACGGGTCGAGCGGATAGCACCCCGACACCATGCCGTTGCGTGGGGCCGTCGTGCAGTCGCTGAACGTTCGGCAGAGGCGCTTCCGCTGGAGTGGCCGACCAGCCAGGACATCGGCCGGCAGGTCAGGGTAGGACAGCACCATCCGACCCAGGCCGACGCTGTCCACCCAGCCATCACGAACCATCCGCTGGCCGACGTGCGGCAGCCACTCCTGCAAGTACGAGTAGCCGGTCCCGACGAAGATCAACTTCGGAAACTCGCGCTTCAACTGCGCCGTGAAGTTGATCTGGCGGGCCACGCCAACGAGCGGATCTTCTGGCGGCAGATAACCATCCGACGGCGGAAATGCGGCCGGTCGCTGGATGTGCGGGTTGTAATAGGGACTGCCGCAGGCGATGCAGACGAGGTCGATGCCGAGCGTTTCGAGCAGGGCGAGAAACTGACGCGGTTCGGCCGGATCGATGCCGACGCCGGTGCCGTCGCCACCGAACCCGTGGCGATAAGTCGCCGCTTCGGGCACGCCGACGCCATCCGGTCCCGGATGGAACGGCACGAAGTCGTAGGCACTGAGTCGAACGCCAAGATGCAGGCCGGGAGCCTCCGCTCGCAGACCCGCCGTCACCTCACGCAGGAAGCGCGTCCGGTTCTCGAAACTGCCTCCATACTTGCCAGGCCGGTCGAACGCGGAAAGGAATTCGTGGCCCAGGTAACCATGGCAGTGCTTCAGATCGACGAAGGCGAACCCGGCCTCCCGGGCCTGCTTGCCAGCCCGGATGTAATCACCGATCAGGATCTCCACCTCGACATCGGACAGGATTGACTCGTCGCTGGTGATACCCTGGCGAACGTCCAGGATCGGATGCCGGTAGAGGATGCGCGGCTCAGTTCTCTTCGAGTCGTTTGGTTTGGAGAATCGGCCCGAGTGCGTCAGTTGCAGACCGACCAGAAGATCATCCGTCCGGCCGAAGTGCTGGCGATGCGTCGTCACCAGATGCTCGCGTAGCTCGCCGAGGGGGGCGACGTTCTCGTCACAGAGATAGACCGCGTTCGGGCTGTCCCGGCCATCGAAGCGAATGGAGACGGCCTCGCCGCCCCAGATGAGTTTGGCTCCGCTTCGGCCGAAATTCTCCCATCGACGACGGGTCAGTTCGCTCGGTTTGCCCTCTGCGGTGCCGTCCCATCCCTCCATCGGCAGGATGCAGAAGCGGTTGCCAATCACGCCGCCGGACCAGGACAGTGGTTGAGCCAACGGCCCGCCTGGATCCAACGTCGAATCAAACGGCAAGTCAACACCGAGTTCGGCCAACCGGGCGGCGAATAGTTCGGCGGTTCGGAGTTTGGAAATCGTTGGATATTCCGCCATCTCACCTCTCCCGCGTCGCCAGGTTCAACTGGACGAGAATCTCACTCAGAATGGCCCGGTCGCTGTCGGGTCGGGTCGGACTCTGCGGATGCGTCCGCTCCGAGGCGATCCAGCCGCGCAGGTGCAGGAACTGGGCCGCAGAGTGTTTGTACGCCGGAACCGGATGGCGGAAGGCGAAGAACCCGAGGTACTGCAATACGTCGTTCAGTTCGTGGAACGCCGGATCGCCCGTCTCCCAGAGACGATCGCGCTTCCCGAACAGATCCGGGGCGAAGGTACTCAGGCCGAGCAGATAGTCACTGCCATACATGACCATGTCGATGCCGAGATCGTTGCCGGTGTAGACGTGGAAGTCGGGGCGGACCTGATCACGCAGAACGAGCCGCTGCCATTCCAGATCACGCCGCAGTGACGAATGCTTGGCTCCGAGGCAGGCCTTGACGCCGAGCAGACCCCGGTAGACCTCCAGTGAGTAGATCTTGCCGAACGGCGCGAACATGGTGCCCAGCTCGAAGGCGATGAAGCTGCCGACTCGCTGGCCGATCTTCTCGTAGCTCGTGATCAGTTCAGCGTCGCCCTGGCCGGTCAGTCCATGAGACTGGAAGAGGACCGGAATGCCGTCTTGCTCCTGAATCCGGGCGCACTGGCTCAGGTAAGCGTCGAGGTCGAACGCGGCTCCCGGCCGATCCGCGACGAACGCTCCCGCGACGAATGGACCCTTCCCCAGTACACTTCGGGTCCGGGCCAGAACCTCGCGACGGGTGGCGTCATCGAGCAGGTTGCCATAGCCGGTGTCCATGTTGACGGCGGGAATGAGCCCGGCCTGCGCGGTTCGGCCGACATGGCCCTCGAAACCAGGCCAGTCGATGGCACCGTCGTCACGAAACGGCAGCAGGATGGCCGAGATGCCGACGATCTTGCGTCGTGGTCGCAGCAGAGAAATCGGATCGATCGTGGCCATGAGGAGCCGGGCTCCAGTGGGTTCGCCTTGCGAGTCGGAAGCGATACTCACAGAATACGACCCGATGGGCGCGGATGAAAGGAGGCGAGTCATGGAAGGCGTCGAACTCACCTGGGTCGGCAAGCGGCGCGAACCGGTGGCGGTCCCTGCCCGGTTCGTTGCCCGCGAACGCCACGGCGAGCCGGGCGAGGGGCCGATCAATCGCCTGATTCATGGCGAACACCTGGCCGTTCTGGCAGCACTGCTTGAAGGCGAACCGGGAGCGTCAGCGACCGGAGTGAACGCTTCTGGCACCGGAACAGAAACTCCGGTCGCTGACGCCCCCGGCTCGCTGAAGACGACGCTGGCTCGCCCGATGGTGGATCTCATCGCCATCGATCCGCCCTTCGCCACGGGCCGCGATTTCGACGCCTACGACGATCGACTGCCGCCCGGTGAATTTCTCCAGAACCTGCGTGATGGCTTCGTCCTGGCCCACCGACTTCTCAGGCCGACGGGCAGTCTGTACGTCCACCTCGATTACCGTGCCGCGTCCTGTGCCCGGCTTCTGCTCGACGAGGTGTTCGGCACGGATCATCTTCAGAATGAGATCATCTGGGCCTACGCCAGCGGCGGCCGGACGCGGCGATCCTTCCCGGCCAAGCACGATACCATCCTCGTCTACCGCCGGGGAGCGGAGGCGTATTTCGATGCCCAGAGTGTGGGAATCGAACGCGGAACGGTTCGTCGCAATCACATGAAACGGCACGTCGACGAGGACGGCCGAGCGTATCGTACGATCCGCTCGGCCGGCAAGGTCTACCGCTATTACGACGACGAGCGCGTTCCGCCGACCGACGTGTGGACCGACATCTCGCATCTCCAGCAGAAGGATCCGGAGCGAACCGGCTATCCGACGCAGAAGCCGGAACGCCTCCTGGAGCGCATCATCCGGGCGTCGTCACCGCCCGATGGCCTGGTGCTGGACTATTGCAGCGGCTCCGGCACCACGGCCGTCGTCGCCGAGAAACTCGGCCGTCGCTGGATTGCCATCGACCGGAGTCCGCTTGCCATCGAGACGACGTGCCGACGACTGCTGGCTCTGCCATCCTGTCGGCCCTTCGTGATCGAGAGCGAGTCGTGACCGGCCGAATCACTTGCTGTGCGATCGCCGGTAGTGCTGATACGTCGCCGATTTGCGCGACGAGTTGATCCGGCCTTCCTCCAGGTGCGTCTCGACCTCGGTGAGATCGCGGCGTTCCTGCTGAACGCGATCCGTCTCCGGCAGGCCCTCCAGGGATTGCCGGGCCTGCATCAGCAGTGTCCGGGCCTGGTCGATCTCGAAGGCGTCCATCTGTCGGGTCGCCTCTCGCTTGAGCCGACCGACCAGTTGCAGCGCACCGCGTTCCAGCACTTCGGGATGCGTCGGCAGCGCGTCCCAGGCCGGGCCCTCGATGGCCGGCAGCGTCAGCACCTGTTCCAGTGTCTGCGGGCCGTCACTGGGCGATTCGTAGCCGACACGGAAGCGAACGAGTTGGGTCGGTTCCGGCCTCGGTGATACCTCAAATCGCAGAACCACCTCGACCGGCAAACCACCGATCAGGTTCGGCAGAATGAGCCGACCGTCCGGATCGCGCTCCAGGTCGTTCAGCACGTCCCTCAGGACGACCCCCGGAGCGACCTCGACGACGAGGTTCGCCTGCCGACCGACCAGGGCCAGCAGGCCGAGTAGCTCCGTCTGGAACAGGGCGGGCAGTTCGTCCGGCGACTGGATGTAGTAATAGTTGCCGTCGCCGGAGCGGGCCATCGCTTCGAGCAGATCCTCGTTGTAGTCGGCACCGACGCCCATCGTGCTGGTGCCGACGCCCTGAAGTGACGCCTGCTTGACATCCGTGGCGATGACGTCGGGGTTGACCTCGCCGACGTTGGCCAGACCGTCGGTCAGGAGTAACACACGGTCCAGGGCCTGCGGCTGAACGTGCGGCTGAACCTGGGCGACGCCCTCACGCCAGCCGTCGTGCAGCGCGGTGCTTCCGCCCGGTACGATGGCGGGAAGAAGATCGAGCAACCGTTGCCGATCGACCGCCAGGGCCGAGGCGGCGAGCGTCTGAACGGCATCATCGAAGATGGTTAGGCTGAGGCGATCGCGGGGTGTGAGTTGCTCGATCAGCAGTCGAGCGGCGGCGAGGGCGTAGTTGAGCTTGCCGTTGCCGGACATCGAGCCGGAACGATCCAGGACCAGACCGATATTCAGCGGCGGACGTTCGCCGATTGCCTCGGGAATGGGCGGCACGATGCGGAGTAGAACGTCCAGGGTGGTCGGGCCATCGGCGCGGACGGCCGGACGTAGTGGATAAACCTCGAAGGTCGGAAGCGACATGGGCACCTCGGAGACATGGCAAGACGGGTCGGAGGCTACAGGCGCACGGCGATCGTCCTTGCGATGGGTATCTTCCATTGTACGCACGCCGACGCTGAATGTGACAGCACGGCGTGCGGGAAAAAGCGGGATCGAGCCGGGCGTCAATTCCGCGTGATCGGATCATCTGAGTTCAACAGCGTACCCGTCTCGGTCGTGCTGGGATTGACGTTCGACTCAGGCCGATCCCAGAGGCACTTGCGCTGGAGGATCTCCGGATGGATCAGTTCCTGAATCCGGGCGTCTGTCACCTCCCCGCCGGATTCAGACGACCAGCCCCCGATGGGAGAGACGACCCGGAGCGGCAACTGAAAGGCCACCATGAAATAGCGGACGAGCGTCGTGCCGTAAGCCTCCTCGGGACCGAGACGGTCGAGGATCAAACGAAGCAGATCCGCCACGCTCGCCCCTTCCGAGGCGTTCTGCCGAAGCTCACGGATCACGTCATCCTGCAATCCTTTCACGAGTTACCTCACCTGCAGTCTTGACGATCTGTCACTGAGCGTCAGTGAAGTTCAGATACACAGCAGAGATCCATCAATTCCGCGTGATCGTCTCATCCAGGTTCAGCACCACGCTGGCCACCATCGCCCAGGAAGCCAGCTCGACGACATCCAGCTTGTCGTTCGCGGCCGCCTCGCCGACCCGGAGGAGCTTCCGGGCGGTGGCGGGGTCCTTCGCGTAGGCCGCGCGCTGCTGCTCGTACAGACGAACCAGGACAGCTTGCTCGCGCTCGGTCGGCATCCGGGCCGTCGCCAGGCGAAAAGCAAACGCAACGCGCTCCGCCGGACTCTTGCCTCCTTCGGTCAACAGTCGCTCGGCGAGCTTCCGCGACGCCTCGATGTAGGTTGGATCGTTCATCAGAATGAGGGCCTGCAACGGCGTGTTGGTCCGCGATCGGCGCACGGTGCAGATCTCGCGGTCCGGGGCGTTGAAGGTCAGCATCTGCGGCGGCGGCGAGGTCCGCTTCCAGAACGTGTACATGCTCCGCCGATACAGGTCCCGGCCGTGGCTCTGCTCGAAGACCTGGGCCGACCAGTTCTTGCTGTCGCCGCGGGAGGTGAGTTCCTTCCACAGGCCGGCCGGCTGATACGGACTGACGCTCGCGCCGCCGATGCGGTCGTCGAGCAAACCGGACACGGCGAGGGCCTGATCGCGAATGAACTCGGCCGGCAGACGCAGCCGCGTCATCCGGGCCAGCAGGCGGTTGTCCGGATCGCGAGCCAGCAGTTCCGGCGTGACCCGCGACGATTGACGGTAGGTGGCGCTCGTCACGATCCGGCGAAGAATGCGCCGCGTGTCCCACGTCTTCGCGAAGTCGGCGGCGAGCCAGTCGAGCAGTTCCGGATGCGAGGGCAACTCGCCCTGGATGCCGAAATCCTCGCTGGTGCGGACCAGGCCGGTGCCGAAGAACAGTTGCCAGTAGCGGTTGACGGCCACGCGAGCGGTCAGCGGCTGCTGCGGCGAGACGAGCCAGCGAGCCAGGCCGAGACGATCCCTCGGAGCGTCGGCCGGCAACGGCGGCAGGGCCGATGGCGTGTTCGCCTCGACCTTCGCGCCTGGCTTGTCGTACTGGCCGCGAACCAGAATGTGCGTCTCACGCTTCGCTCCGTCCTGCATGACCATCGCCGTTGGAGCGTCCGCCTCGATGGCCGCTCGTTCCCTGTCGAGGGCGGTCAACTTCGCCCGCAGGTCCTTCGCCGCCGTCGTGATCGTCGTGCCATAGTAGGTTCTCAACTCGCCGACCTGGGCCGGGGTCATTCGGTCGTCCGCCAGGGCGAGCAGTTTCACGATCGCCTCGGGATGGGTCGCGGGGCCGAAGGGATTCTCCGCCGACGTGGCGGCGAGGCGCACACGTCCCGGTTGATGGCCGGTAAACCGGGACTGAAACTCCAGTGACACTGTCACGTCACCGACATTGGCCGGCAGGAGCTGGGTCAGTGCCACGATGAAGGCGTGCGTCTTGCCCACCTCGGGGAAGATCGCCCAGCCCTGGCCCTGGCCGGTGAGCGCGTCCGTTGCCGGGAAGGTGTCCTGGCTGAAGGTCGCCTTCGCCTCCTTCAGGGCCACGGCCTTGCCGCCAGTCTTCACCTGGAAGCCGGTCATGACGAGATTGCCGTTGATCGAGCGGCCCGGCCCCCTGCCGTTGAGCGCGTCGTCGGGCAGCACCTCCAGACGAAGGCCCGTCGTGCCGGCCGGCAGGTCCCTGAACGTGAACGTGTAGACGTCCTGGGCCGGGACCTTGCCGGTGATCTTGAGAACGCCATCGGCCTCGGCGATGAACTTGCCGCCACCACGGGCCGCGGTCGTCGCGGGCGTCAGCACCTGCCAGCCGACGATTGGCTTCTCACGCTGGGCTTTCCGCCAGGCGACGAAGGCGGCCTCGTCGATCTTCGGTGGCTGGTTGAGCGTCGCGCGCAGGGTGTCCATCTCGGCAGCGATCTGGGCCAGGCGGGCCTGCTGCATCTTCGTCGGAGCCTTGACGAACGGCATGGCGTTGCCCTTGCTGCCGTCGAGGCCACGCTCGGGAACCTGATGGAAGAAGGCGTAGAGCTGGTAGTAATCCTTCGTCGAGAACGGGTCATACTTGTGGTCGTGACACTGACAGCAGGCCAGCGTCAGACCGAGCCAGACCGTCGAGGTCGTGTTGACCCGATCCATGATGTACGCCGTCAGGTACTCCTGGGCGATGGCTCCGCCCTCGAAGTTGATCATGTGATTGCGATTGAAGCCGCTGGCGACCTTTTGCTGAATCGTCGCGTTGGGCAGCAGGTCGCCGGCCAGCTGCTCGATCGTGAACTGATCGAACGGCTTGTTGCGGTTGTACGAATCGATGACATACTCTCGCCAGCGGGTCATGTCGCGCCCGCTGTCGAGGTGGTAGCCGTGCGTGTCGGCGAAGCGCGAGGCGTCGAGCCATTCCAGGGCCAACCGCTCGCCGTGGTGCGGATTGTTGAACAGTCGCTCGACGACCTTCTCGTAGGCGTCCGGAGCCGGATCATTGACGAAGGCGGCCACCTCCTCCAGCGTCGGTGGCAGGCCGGTCAGATCGAGCGTCACCCGGCGAATGAGGCGAACGCGGTCGGCCTCCGGTGACGGCTGAAGACCCTCTTTCTCCAGGCGGGCCAGGACGAACCGATCGATCGGATTGCGCACCCAGGCAGCGTTCTTCACGGCCGGCAGGGCCGACGCGACGATCGGCGAGAAGGCCCAGTGCTGGCTCCACGGTGCCCCTTCCTTGACCCAGCGCGTGAGCGTGGCGATCTGGGCCGGGCTGAGCGTCTTGCCAAACTTCTTCGGCGGCATCCGACCGACCTCGTGGGTGGTGATGCGCCGGATCAGCTCGCTCGCCTCGGGTTTGCCCGGAGCGACGATGGCCCGCTCGGTTCCCTTGCCGAAGAGGCCGTCGCGGGTGTCGAGGCGGAGGTCGGCCTTGCGGGTCTTCTCGTCGGGGCCGTGGCAGGCGAAGCAGTTCTCGGCGAGAATGTGCCGGACCTGACGATCGAAATCGACCGCTGGCGTCGGCGGCGCTGGCTCGTCGGCGTGAAGACCGAGAGCCAGGAGAAACGGCAGGACGAGGAGAAAGATTCTACGCATGGCGGAAATCGTCCCGGAGGCCGGAGGGTCACAAGGGCGGCAATCCGTGCAGTGTACCACGCCTCTCCGGATGACTCTACCTCCCGGGCGAAAAATCGGCTGCGGTGTGCTTCATCCAGTGATCGAGCCAGCGGTAAGCGATGGCCCGGGCGTCTTCCGGGAAGCTGTGCTTCTGTCGGTGGTTGATCAGGCCGATCCGGTCGCCTGCGCCGAGCGTCTCGTAGACCGGCAGCACCGACTGGATGAACGGCCAGCTGGCGTCGCCGTCGGCCGACTCGCCACCGAGGATCAGGAACGGTCGGGGTGCGACCAGGGCGAGAACCTGATGGTTCTCCGACGCCGGGAGGTGCTGCTTCATCCGGTCGCCGAGATACCACGGAGCGGTCCAGTTGCTCATCCGCAGGCCGATGCCGCCCTCGCTGAAGATGCCCAGAGCGAAACGCGGCTCGAAGGCCACGGCGTAGAGCGTCTCCTTCGCTCCGAGCGAATGACCGATGCAGCCGATGCGAGCCGCATCCACCTCGGGCCGCGCGACGAGCAGATCGACACAGCGTGAGGCATCGAAGGCCATCTTGCCCAGGCCGGTCCAGCCGGGGACACGTTCCGCCAGGGCCTTCGCCCGGGCACCGGGGCCGTCGGCCTTCATGATGTAGCACTCGGGACTGAGCGTGACGTAGCCGCGTCGGGTCAGGTGCAGAGCGATGGCCAGGTCCGGCCGACTGCCGAGGCCGACCGGCTCGCGGAGAGTCTCCTTCGTCGTCTGATGCAGGACGACCATCGCCGGACGTTTCTCGCCGGGCTTGAGATCCTTCGGTAGGAGCAAATACGCCCGGACGCGATCGCTCCCTTCACTGTGGAATGAGACCAGGATGCGCGTGTGGTCGTCGAGCGTCTCGGTCTTCTCGATCCGCACGTCGAGATCCTTCGGCCGGTCGGGAGCCTTGCCGAGATGCTCCTGCCAGCGAGCGACGAGGCCGGCCCGCTGCTTCTCCCAGTCGGCCCGGTCGCGGACGGCGACGGGCTTGATACCGAGGCTCGCGGGAATGGTGAGCTTCGCGAACGGCTTCTGGAGTTCGGCCCGCCAGTTGGGAGCAGTGGCGGCCGTCGTCGCGACGGGTCGCTCGGGGCGATGGCGCTGGGCCATCGCGTGGAAGTCGCCCAGGTTGTTTCGCCAGAAGTGCCGCTGACTCAGATCGACCTCGGCGACGGCGACGGTGCCCCATTTGTCGGCCTGAGCGATCGCCCGACCGGCGTGGTCGAATACGGCCGAGATCATCCAGTCGCTCTTCGCGTCGGTGTAGGTGCTGCTGACGACGTAGACGTGATTCTCACACGCCCGCGCCCGGCCCAGGAGTGGATTGCAACCCCAGACCGGCCAGGCGATGACCTCGGCTCCGTGGCTGGTCAACTCGCGGGCCACCTCGGGGAAGAAGCCGTCGTAGCAGACCATCATGCCGATCTTGCCGAGAGCCGTGTCGAAGACGGGATAGGCGTCACCGGGCGTGACGCCGGCCTCGACCTCGCTGTGGGGCAGACAGACCTTGCGATACTTGCCGATGAGCCGACCATCCGGGCCGACCAGAATCGCCGTGTTGTAGACGAGCTTGCCGAGCCGTTCGTAGAGGCTGACGACGATGTGCAGCCGGTGTTCCTTCGCGAGTTGGCCGAAGTAGTCGCTCGCCGGGCCGGGAATCGGCTCGGCGACCTCGTGCGGCTTCTTGTGGACGCCGACGTAGTGGACCGTCTCACCGAGGACGACGAGGTCGGCCTTCTGGTGAGCGGCCTCGGCCAGAAGCGGGGCGTACTCCTCGCAGTTGGTCCGGGGCGACTTGCCCGAAGGGCGATAATGGACCGTCGCCAGGCGGATCTTGCGCGGCGGTGGTGGCGTCGTCTTCGTGAAGTGGATCGCAGCCCAGGCGACGCGCCCGAGCGGTGCCCATTGCAGGTGCAGTTCGACGACGGCCTGCGTCGCCTGGCTCGGAGCGCGGTAGGTGCCGGCGACGGTCGTCCAGCCCTGGCCATCGGTCGGGCCGTCGAGGAGATGTTCCGGCTCGGCCAGCGGCACGGCTCCGGGCTCGTTCTCATGGCCGGCCGGCACATCGGCCCGGACGGCCTTGCCGTGGGTGTCCTGCCAGACGATCCGGGCGAGGACGCTGCGGCGCGGCACGGCGATGTCCTCGGCCTTGCGGACGGCCGAGAAGCGATGGAACGCGCCGCCGGTGACCGGGAACGTCTTCTGGATCCAGCCCTGATCGCCGACGCTGTCGCTGGTGGTGATGACGAACGCGCCGGCTCCGTTGGGTCCGCCCTTCGGCTCGAAGGAGAAGGTCGGCCGAATCTCGTCGCGCGGTGACAGAGCCTGCCAGCCGTCCGGTAGAGGAGCGGCATCCTTCGACCGTTCGGCATCGGAAGCGCCGGTGAAGGTCGGAGTCGTGGCAAGAACGATGGCCAGAAATGTGAGCCGTGCGAAAGGCATGTCGAGGTCCTCTAATGCTGTCCCACATCCTACCCGGCGAGCGGCGCGGCGTCAGCCCGCCGGTTCTTCTCAATCGAGAACCAGGAACCGGCGGGCTAACGCTCGCGGAAAGAACCGGCGGGCTAACGCTCGCGGAAAGAACCGGCGGGCTGACGCTCGCGGAAAGAACCGGCGGGCTGACGCCGCGTCGCTCGCCTGGAGTGATGCTACCATAACCTGGCCGCAGGATGAACCTTCCCGAGAACCCGAACAGGACACTCCCGTGACATACCGATCGTTCCTTCTCCTTGCTGCCGCCGGCGTCTCCGTCGTGGCAATCTCCTTCGCCGCGGAGCCCGAGCCGACGATATCCGTCGAGCGCCTCAAGGCCGCCGTCCAACTCCTGGCCAGCGATCGGTTCGAGGGACGCGGCCCCGGCACCGCCGGCGAACTGCTCACCACCACGTACCTCGCTGACCAGTTCAAGAAGGCCGGCCTCAAACCCCTCGGCGGCTCTTATCTCCAGCCCGTGCCGCTCGTGCGGGTCGAAACGAAGCCGGAATCCACCCTCAAGATCGTCCAGGGCGACACCGTCCTCGACATCCCCTGTGAGGAGGGCTTCAGCGGCCAGGGACGGACGCAGAAGGAACACGAGACGTTCGACGCCGAGGCCATCTTCGTCGGCCACGGCATCACCGCGCCGGAGTTCGGCTGGGATGACTACAAGGACACCAACGTCAAGGGCAAGGTCGTCGTCCTGTTCACCAACGAGCCGCCCTCGGACGACGCGAAGTGGTTCGGCGGCAACGCCCTGACCTACTACGGTCGATGGACCTTCAAGTTCGAGGAAGCCGCCCGGCGTGGAGCGAAGGCGTGCTTCATCATCCACACGCGTGAGACGGCCGGCTATCCGTATTCCGTCGTCCGCCCGCTCGTCGGCGCCCAGCTGGGGCGGACGGGCGACGAGCCAGCCCTGGCCTTCGCCGGCTGGCTCAGTCGTGAGGCCGGCGAGAAACTTCTGGCCCGGGCCGGCAAGACCGTCGATGCGGCCCTGAAGGAGGCCAACACGAAGGGCTTCAAGCCCTACTCGCTCGGCGTCCACCTCAAGGGCGACATCCAGACGCGCATCGCCCGGTTCAGCAGCAACAACGTCGTCGGCATCGCCGAGGGGAGCGACCCGAAGCTGAAATCGGAGGCGGTCGTCTTCACGGCCCACTGGGATCATCTCGGCGTCGGCCGGGCCGTCGTCGGCGATGCGATCTACAACGGAGCCGCAGACAACGCCACCGGCTGTGCCCTGCTGCTGGAGCTGGCCCGGGCCTGGACGGCACAGAAACCCCGGCCGAAACGATCGGCCATCTTCCTGGCCGTTACCGCCGAGGAAAAGGGCCTGCTCGGCTCGAAGTTCTACGTCCGCAATCCGCTCGTTCCGCTCGGCAAGACGGCCCTGAACCTCAACTTCGACATGATCCTGCCGCTGGGTGTGCCGGAATCGATCGTCGTCAATGGAGCCGAGCGGACAACGATCTGGCCGACCGTCCAGGCGGCGGCGAAGAAGAACGGTCTGGAGATCGAGCCCGACAGCCGGGCTCATCTTGGCGTCTTCTATCGATCCGACCACTTCTCGATGGCCCGTGGCGGCGTGCCGGCCTTCTCCGTGGCACTGGGCTCGCGGCTCAAGGGCAAGCCGGATGGCTACGCTCGCAAGGCGTTCCAGGAGTTCAACGATCGGGCCTATCACGCGCCGCAGGACGAATACAGGCCGGAGTGGGACTTCTCCGGCTTCGTCACCCTCGGTCGATTCGCTCTCGACGTGGCCCGTGAGGTGGCCAACGCCGAGCAAATGCCGACCTGGAATCCGGGCGATGAGTTCCGCCCAGCCCGCGAGAAGAGCGGCGTCAAGTAGGTCCGGTCACTTCCGGGCCGGAAACAGGCCGGCGATCTCGTCGTCGGTCAGCGTCTCCTGACCGTCGCAGGTGTCGAGAAGAAGGGCCGTCCCGCTGGGCGTCACCCAGACAAGGTGATTGCCCATGCGGAAGACCTCCTTCAGTTCCGGATGCTTCTCCAGCAGCCGGAAGTAGGCATCGCTCAGGGCCCGGACGACGACGGTCTTCGTCTTCTTGCAGTCGAAGCCGGTATCGACCCAGATGCCGCCGACGTTGATGCACTCGCGGCCCAGAAGCACGCGCTGGGCCGTCTGCTCCACCTGACACTGGGTCCGCAGATTGCCGCACTGTACCGACAGATCGACGCCCAACTGACCGGCCTGAACCCCCGCCAGGTTCCCCTTCCGCAGCGCGGCACAGCAGTCGTCGAAGGCTTTCTGCTTGTCGAGAGCCGTCTTCGCTCGACGCATCGCGCAGGGACATTTGCCACCGACGTGCTTGCAGCAGCTGCAGATCCCCTGAGCCCGCTTGATCGGATCGGACGAACAGCAGCACTTGCCGTCAGCTCCCTCTTGCAGATTCGCGGCCAGGACCACGCCGCGGACTTTTTCCACGTTCTCGGGTGTCACGTTCACGTCCGTCAGGAACTTCCGTAACGGCAGCCGTTCCTTGCCGGCGGGTTCGAGAACCACTGGCCGCTGATCGACGATCGGCAACTTCGCCGGCTTGGGGTTCACGACCGGAGCCATGACCTCAGAGACGACCAGATGACTGGTGTACGGTGTCGCGATGCCGTACTTCCGGGCCAACGCCTTTGTCTCGTCTACCAGTTCCTTCAGTTCGCCGTTGGCGCGGATCTGATCGAGCAGGTAGCCGACCTTGCGGCGTGCCCACAGATGCTCGACGAAGGCACGCTCGTTGTCGGTCTTCTCTGGAAACTGCACGTCGTAGGCGAACTCCTTCTTCTCGCTGCCGACCAGGCCCGACAGGACGAGCCGGGCCTTGCCCGTGCCGCGATAGCGACCCAGGACCACGAGCTGGCCGCCCTGGAACAGATCGGGCAACTCCGGCGGATACATCTCGGCCAGGACGATGTCACGGCCCGCGCTCAGCTTCAGGTTCGTCAGCACCGGGTTGGTAATCTTGCCCCACAGAGCGCTGGCCTTGACCTCCAGGTCCTCGTCGGGGCGGACGTAGGTGCAGACGGCCCGCGTCGTCTGGGCGAGTCGGTCGAGCATGGTCGCGTTGACGTCATTGCCCACGCCGAAGGTGAAGATACGCGTGCTGGCCGAGTTGCGTTTCTCGACGTTCTTGACGATCGCTTCGGGATTGGTCTCGCCCACGGTCGGTCGGCCATCGGTGAAGAAGATCACAGTGAAGGACCGGCCGTCCTCTCCTCGAGGTCTCATCTCCAGGGCGGAACGCAGGGCCAGATCGATCGCCGTGCCGCCGGTCGTGTGCAGGGCATCGACCCACTTGCGAGCCCGGGCCAGTTCCTCCGGCGTCGCGTCGAGCAGCTCGTTCTGATACCGATTGACGGCCGTCGAGAAGTTCATCAGGGCGAAGCGATCCTGCTTGTTGAGGTGCTTGAGGAAGAAGTGGAGCGCCTTGCGGGCCTGCTCCATCTTGGCTCCCTGCATGCTGCCAGAGGTGTCCAGGACCAGCAGCACGTCGCGCGGAATGACCTGCTGTTGAGCCTCCAGTCGTGGCGAGATCAGGAACAGGAAGTGGCCGTCCTCGGTCGGCGTGGCCCGATGGGTCAGGACGGTCAGGCCGACGTCCTTGTCGGAGAGCGGGTAGTAGAGCTGGAAGTCCTTGTCGAGCAGGGCCTGTTCCCGGGCGAAGCCGACGAACACCTCGTGATCGCTGACGCGCTTGACATCGACGAGGTGCGTCGGGCTGTACACGTTCTGAATGGCGTGCTGGCTCTTGAGGCTGGCCTTGATGGCGAACTTCTCGAGCGTGCCGGTGGACTTGCCGTCGGTCTTGAGTGGGTAGACGTACTCGATCAGGCCGCCATCCTGGCGGACGAGGGCGGTGTATTTCACCGTCACGTTCAGATCCTTGCCGGGCTTGATGGCCGGGATGTCCATCGTCAGCAGATCGTTGCCCAGGTAGTCGATGAGGCCGTGGTCCTGGCTGAGCCGGACACAGTTCGCGCAGAGCTGGCGTGCTTCCGCTCCGACCACCAGCTTGGCGTCCACCTTGACGCCATCGACCAGGAGGGTGAAGGCGCGAACGCTGGCTCCGCGAGGCACCGGAAAGACGTAGGTGGCCGTCAACTGGCGATCGGTGTGGTTGCGGAACGTCTGCTCCGCAGTGGTCTCCGCTGCCTGATCCTGGACGGCGATGGTCACCTCGTGACGGATCATCGCCAGCGACCTTGTCTTGTGTTCCGCGGCCGGGACGAGCAGACCCTGCGCCTGGATGGGCACGATGCTGCCCAGCAGGAGGATCAGAACTGGCAAGGAGCGACGCATCTTTCCCCCTCTTGTGAATGGCCTGGACCGACGCGGCCGGGATGAACATCCCGCCGTGATCTCCTGACTCTACCCTGAACAGCGTTCGAGGTCCCAAGGAGACGCCAAAAATCAGGAGCGGGATCGGGACTCGGGACGAAATCGCGTTGTCGCTTCCGGGGTTCGCCCGCCCGGTTGTTCCGGGACGGTTGCTGGGCCTGGAACCGGGTCCGGAGTCGAGCGCGGACGAAGGGCCCAGAGCCGCAGGGCATCGATCAGCAGGCCGAACGTCATGGCCCCGGTCCCGAGGAGCAGCCCGGACAACAGACCGAGAACGACCCCGAGGCTCTCCGGCTCGGTAACCGGGATCGGTCGTGCGACCAGGGCGATGAACGTCGGCGACAACCGGGCGATCAGCCAGCCGCCGCCCGCGCCAAGGATGCCGCATCCCAGCCCGGCCAGGAAGATCAGGAAGAAGGCTCGCATCGGGGTCGTTCTCCTCCTGAGCGGTCAGCACCCCGAGCCTGTAGCGCAGGCAAGGGATAACACGGCTCGGGCTTCAAGCAAGAATACCCGCTACCACCTCGCCATGTACGTTGGTCAACCGGCGTTCGATGCCGTTATGGTAGTACGTCAACTTCTCGTGATCGAGACCGAGCAGATGCAGCACGGTCGCATGAAAATCGTACCAGGGCACGACGTTCTCGACCGACTTCCAGCCGATGGCGTCAGTCGCTCCGTATGCGATGCCCGGCTTCAGGCCCGCGCCGGCCAGCCAGACGCTGAAGCCGTACATGTTGTGGTCTCGACCCGTGCCGACCTGGTTCGCCGCCGACTGGGTGAACGGCGTCCGGCCGAACTCCGTCGTGAACAGCACCAGCGTATCCTTGAGCATTCCTCGCTGACGCAGATCCTTCAGCAGAGCGGCCACCGGTTGATCGATCCGCTTCGCCTCCTGGGCATGGTTTTCCTTGACGTTCTCGTGGCCGTCCCAGTTGATGCGGGGCGAACCGAACGAGCCACCAGAGAAGAGTTGCACGAAGCGGACGCCGCGTTCGAGCAGTCGGCGAGCAAGCAGGCACGCCCGGCCAAAGTCGCGTGTCTCCGGCCCGTCGAGGCCATAGAGCGTCTGCGTCGCCTTCGTCTCGCGCGACAGGTCGGCGACCTGTGGCACCGCGAGTTGCATCTTCGCGGCCAGTTCATAGCTCCGCACACGGGCCTCCAGCACGTCCTGACCAGGCCGGGACTCGGCGTGCTGACGGTTGAGTGTCAGCAGGAGTTCACGCGCGGCGTCGTCCTGGCCCTCGGGCAGTGGCCGGGCCGGTTCCAGGTCGTCGATCACTGGTCCTTTCGTGCGGAACGCGACGCCCTGGTGCCGGGCTGGCAGAAAGCCGCTGGTCCAGTTGATGGTGCTGCCGGCGGGCAGGCCGCGCGGATCGGGCAGGACGACGTAGGCCGGCAGATCGTCAGCCTCGCTACCCAGGCCGTAGGAGAGCCAGGCTCCGAGAGTGGGGTAGCCATTCAGACGGAAGCCGGTGTTCTGCTGAAACGTCGCCGGCGTGTGGTTGGCCGACTCGGCCGCCATCGACCGGATGATGGTCAGCGAGTCGGCCTCGCCGGCCAGGTGCGGAAACAGATCGGACATCCACAGCCCACTCTGGCCGCGTTGCTGGAACGCGAAGTCTGGCCGGCGCAGTAGGCCGATCTGGCCGAAGAACGTCTCGGGCTTCTCGCTACCGGGCAGGGGCTTGCCGTGGAGTTTCGCCAGGTCCGGCTTGTGATCGAATGAGTCGAGGTGGCTCAGACCGCCGAGCAGACAGACGTGTATGACCCGTTTCGCCTTTGGTTCATGGTGCGGTTGCGTCGCACCGGGCGCGCCGAGAAGGCCATCACGGCCCAGGAGGGTGGCGAGGGCCGCTCCAGCGAGGCCGTAACTGGCGAACGAGAAGAAGTCGCGACGGTGCATGACGGCCTCCAGCAGGATGTTCGATCGAAACATGCTACCACGATCCAGGGTTGATCGGAATCTACATTCGCAAGTGTAATTCTGTATAATGCTCGAATGAACACCCTCGATCTCTTCCTGCCGCCGGTGGCGACCTGGTTCCGCGAGACGCTCGGTGAGCCGACGCCGCCACAACGGCTCGGCTGGCCGGAGATCGCTGCGGGGCGCAATACGCTCATCCTCGCGCCAACCGGTTCCGGCAAAACCCTCGCCGCGTTCCTGGCCTGCCTCGATGCCCTCTGGCGACAGCCGCAATTGCCACGCGGCGTGCAGGTTCTCTACATCTCACCGCTCAAGGCCCTGAACAACGACATCCACCGAAATCTACAGGTGCCACTGGAGGGAGTGCAGGCGACCGCCCAGCGGATGGGACAGGATCTCCCTATCATCGAGACGGCCGTCCGCACCGGAGACACCCCGGCGAGCGAACGCGCTCGTCTGCTCCGCCATCCGCCGCACGTCCTGATCACAACACCGGAGTCGTTGCATCTGCTGTTGACTTCTCGATCGCGTGAAGTCCTTCGTGGTGTAAGATTCGTTATCGTCGATGAGATCCACGCGCTCTGCCCAACCAAACGAGGTGTCTTCCTCGCGATACTGCTCGAACGACTCCAGGCACAGGTCCCACACGAGTTCACCCGCGTCGGCCTGTCGGCAACCCAACGTCCGCTGGAGGAAGTCGCTCGTTATCTCGGTGGTCAGCGCGTCGATTCCAACGGCAACCTAACACCTCGCGAAGTCAAGATCATCGATGCCGGCAAACGGAAGGATCTCGACCTGAGTGTCACCTGCCCCGTCGATCAGTTCGGCCCCTTGCCCGAGCGGTCGGTCTGGCCATCGATCTATCGCCTCCTCGCGGAACAAATCGAGCGGCACACGAGTACGATCATCTTCGCGAACGATCGGCGTTCGGTTGAGCGGATCACGTCATGTCTGAATGAACCGCTCGACGCGGAAGGCAACACCATCGAGTTGGCCCGCGCTCATCACGGCAGCGTTGCTCTGGAGGTGCGCCAGGAGATCGAGAGCCGGCTCAAGGCGGGTGAACTGCCGGCCGTGGTTGCGACGGCCTCTCTGGAAATGGGCATCGACATGGGTGCGGTCGATCTCGTTGTCCAGGTGGCACCACCGGGAAACGTGGCCCGGGCGTTGCAGCGCATCGGAAGAGCAGGACACCTCGTCGGCCAGCGCAGCAAGGGCCGACTCATTCCACGAACGGCGGCCGACCTCATCGAAATGGCCGCCGTCTGCCGAGAGATGGAACAGGGCCGGGTCGAAGAATGTCGAGTGCCGATCAACTGCCTCGACGTTCTGGCCCAGCAGATCGTCGCCTGCGTGGCCATGGACCCGTGGGGCGTGCCCGATCTCTTCGCCTTGTTCCGGCGGGCTTATCCGTACCGCGATCTGTCGGCCCAGGCGTTCGAGACGACGCTGGAGATGGTGACGGGCCGGTTTCGGTTCAATCCTCTCCCTGAAGCGGGGGAGAGGGGCTCCGGACGTTCTGGCACCCTGGAAGCCCTCCAGCCGCGTATCTCGTGGGATCGCGTTCACAACCGCCTGCTACCGCTGCCTGGGACCCATCAGCTGGCCCTCGTCGACGGCGGCACCATCCCTGACGCGGGCAACTACGCCGTCTACGGCCCTGGCAACCTCCGCCTCGGCGAACTCGACGAGGAGTTCATCTACGAACGCCGTGTCGGCGACGCCTTCCTGCTTGGCACCAGTAGCTGGCGTGTCGAGTCGATCCAGGAGGACCGCGTCCTCGTCGTCCCGGCCGAGGGCGCGCTCGCGGTGCTGCCCTTCTGGCGCGGCGAGGGTCTGGGCCGCAGTCCCGACCTGGGCCTGGCGATGGGCGCGTTCCTTCGCGAACTGCTCGACCGAATCGACGACCCCGATCGACTCGACTGGCTCCAGCGCGAATTTCACCTCGACCCGGCCAGCGCTCGCAACCTCGTTCACCATGTCACGCGTCAGGTTGTCGCGGCAGGTTGTGTGCCAACGGATCGAACCCTGCTCATTGAGGCATCCCGCGATCAACTCGGTGACTGGCAGGTGACACTGCTCAGTCCACGCGGCAGCCGACTTCACCTCGCTCTGCGGCTCGCCATCGAGGGGGCCCTGTCGAAACGACTCGGCTATCGGCCTCAGTGTCTGCACCACGATGACGGTCTGCTCGTCCGCCTGGTCGATACTGACGAGCCGATCCTGGATCTGTTCGCCGGCCTCACCGAGGAGAACGTCGAGGGCCTCATCCTCGACGAGCTGGCCGATAGCGCCCTGTTCGCGCTACGATTCCGACAGAACGCCGCGCGAGCGCTCCTGCTTCCGCGGGGTCAACCGGGCCGGCGAGCGCCGCTCTGGCTGCAACGCCTGCGCGGCAAGGATCTGCTCCAGGTCGCCCGTCGGCAGCCGGACTTTCCCATCGTCGTCGAGACGTTTCGCGAGTGCCTGCATGATCATCTCGATTTGCCGCGTCTGAAGGAACTGCTCGGCCAAATCCGCAGCGGTGTGATCGAGGTTGTTCAGCGTCGGGCCGAGGTGCCGTCGCCGTTCGCCGGAGCGCTGCTGTTCGCGTTCACTGCGGCCTTCCTGTATCAGAGTGATCAGGTCGAGGCGCAGAACAGTCAGGCGAACGGCCTCGACACGCAGCTGCTTCAGCAACTCGTCGCTCCCGAGCAGTCGCAGCACCTGCTCGATCCACGGGCCTTGCAGCAGGTCGAGCGCCGCCTGCGTGGTGTTGGAATGCCGCCGCGCTCATCGACCGAGATGGCCGAGTGGCTGCGGCGCCTGGGCGATCTGTCGGCGAGCGAACTGGAAGGACCGATGGAGGCGCTCCTGGCCGCGCTCGTCGCCGAGGGTGTGGCCGTTACGATCGAACTGCCCGGCGTCGCGGAACCGATGCGCTGGGTGTTGACGGAAGAGGCGGAGACGTACCGGACGGCGTTCGCTCTCGGCGAGCCGGAAACCGAACTCCGGGCGCTGACGCTCCCGGCTCGCCAGGAGGCAGCGATAACCATCCTCGCCCGCTTTCTGCGCACGCACGCGCTGGTCGGCCTCGACGACGTGCTGCGACGTTATCCCTTCGAGCGTTCCTGGGCCGAGCGGCAGCTCGACGCCTGGGCGCGCACGGGACGGGCCGTCGTCGTCCAGACCGGCGGCCCGACCGTCGCCTTCTCGGCACCGGAGAACCTCGAACAGGTCCAGCGCGGCACCCTGGCCATCCTTCGCCGCGAGGTCGTCGCCTGCTCGTCGCCTCAGTTGGTCGATTTCCTCCTGCGCTGGCAGTTCCTCCATCCGGCAGCGCACCGCGCCGGGCCGGAAGGACTCGCCGAGGTTCTCGACCGACTCCAGGGGATCGCTCTCGATGCCGAGACGTGGGAACAGGTCGTCCTGCCAGCCCGCATCGCTGGCTACCAGCCCCGCTGGCTCGACGACTGGTGCCTCGGCGGCACCGGTGTCGCCGTTGGCCGAGACGACACGCTCGCCTTTCATCCGCGCGAGGCGCTGACCGCGCTGCGTCACCCGATTCTCGATGACAATGAACCGCCACTCGACGAGAATGCCGCCCGCGTGCTGGACGTTCTCCGTCAGCGTGGCGCGGTCTTCCTGACCGACCTGGCCGGCCCGCTCGACCTGACTCCGTCGGCTCTCCGGTCGGCCCTGTGGACGCTCTTCCGGCGTGGCCTGGTCAGCAACGACCAGGTGGACGTCCTCCGTCGTGGCCCCGACATTGTCCCGGTGACGACGGTTCGAGCGCGGCCGAATTTCCGCGCCCTGCGATCCGGTCCGCCAGCACGTCCCGAGGGCCGCTGGTTCGCCGTCGTCTGGGGCCACCCTGAGCCAGAGCCCGAGGCCGTCACCCAGGCGTATCTGCTGCTCAACCGCTACGGCATCGTCGCACGAGAACTGGCGATTCTCGACCCGACGCTCCGGCCCTGGCGAATCCTGTATGAGGTGCTGTCTCGTCTGGAGATGGCCGGCGAGGTACGTCGCGGCTACTTCGCCGAGGGCCTGTCCGGAGCCCAGTTTGCCCTGCCCGAGGCGGCGGACCTGCTCCAGGAAACGCAGTTGCCGGCGACGGTGTCGTCGCCGGTGCTGCTCATCCACAGCCTCGACCCGGCCAACCTGTACGGTTCCGGGGCTCCACTCGACATCCCGCTGCTCGATGGCGGCACCCGGCCACTGCTTCGGCGTGCGGGCAACTGGCTCACTCTCCGCGCTGGTCGGCCGATCGTGCTGATCGAGCAGCAGGGCAAGAAACTGACCGCCCTGCCGAGTGCGAGTCGCGACGACATCCTGGCCGCGACGGCTCTGCTCCCGCGTCTGGTCGAGCGGCGAAGTGGCATCGCCCGGCACAAGCTGACCGTGGAGGAGTGGAACGGTCAGCCGCCGGTGACCGGCCTCGCCCGCGAGGCGCTGGAGGCGGCCGGCTTCGTGCGGGATTACCAGGCGATGACGCTGTGGGCGGGGATGTGAAGCGATCCCGGCTCGCTAACACGACTGCAAGTGGATCTGCAATCGATCGCCGAACGCATCGGCCAGGGGCCGACACTGCTCGCGGAAATCGTGTCGAACCACCTCGCCCAGGACGAGTTGTTCCAGGCCGCCCAGTAGCGGCGACTCGGTCAGCGCCCGCACGCACGTCGGCGTCAGATGATTCCAGGCCAGGTGCAACTCGCGCAGATGCCCTGCGGCCGGATGCTGGGCCAGCAGTTGCACTCCGAGTGGGCCAACGTTCGGATACGTCTCGTTCAAGGGACGCAGGGCCGGCGGATGAAGGACGGCCCGGCCATTGAGCCGTAACCTCCGCAGTCGCACGCCCGGGGCGTCGAGCAGTTCCATCAGCCCATCCGGCCCGAGCGTGGCACTGGACAGGTCGAGACTCTCCAGCCGGGGCAGCAGTGGCGAGCGGGCCAGCAGACGGGCCTCACGTTCGCCCGGAACGCCGTCTCCTCGACGCAGCACCAGGTGACGTAGATTTGTCAGTGTCGGCGAGTCGAACAGATCACGCAGCAGGCCGGCACGGTTCGGACAGGGCACCTCGAGGGTGCGCAGGTGAGTCAGCCAGGCGCAGGCCGGCAGACGTTTCAACGCATCGCCATCGACTCCGTAGGGCGACAGGGTCAGATGATGGATCGGATTCGCCCGAAAGATGGAGTCGCCAGCCTCCACGGCGTGGCCGATGCCGAGGGTGGCTTCCTCGATGAAGCCGCGCGTGAAGGTGGCGTGTGGATCGACGCCGCGCCGCCAGGACTTGCCATGACGGCGAAGCAAT
>CAYYJM010000006.1:6110-12661 GCA_964471755.1 uncultured Alcaligenaceae bacterium | reverse complement strand
GCTGGAGTACCACCGCAACAGCGAGATCAACATCGCCGCGCAGGACGCCATTCTGCTGCTGGCGCAGCAGAGCCGCATCCGCGGCGGCGCGCTGGATACCCGCGAAGTGCAGGCCTTCCTGCTCCCGGCCGGCCAGGTCGCTCGGCCCGGCGAACAGGTTCGCCCCGGCCAGGGCGCACTGCACGCGGATCAACTCGGCCCGGTCGAGCCCGGCCTCGGGGTGGGCGGAGTCGGCATGGTCGGTCAGCCAGTCGGCGAAGACCAGACGCGGAAAATCGTCCGTCGCCTCTTCTCGGATCGCCAGGATGAATGACGCCTCCGTGTCCGACACCTCCCCACTCAGAACGGTCATGGCCGATTCCCTATCTCGTTTGGTCGGTGGATTGTACCCAATTTCTCACCCAACCGACCGTTCACATTACCGGAAACCGGACGTTCCGAACAAGCGAGGTTCAACGGCCGGGTAGTCGGACATCCCGGCTCGCCGAAGACCGGAACTTTCTCGGGGTGGGAAGGCTGGCACCCTGGGGAGAGACCGTTAAACTAGGGACAGAGACCGGGCTGGCCAGAGGTCAGCCGTTCAACCGTGGAACTTCGCCCCAGGAGAGTGACCGATGACCCATCGGACCTGGACTCGCGTGGCTGCCGTCCTGATCATGGTTCTTCCCAGCCTGGCCGCCGAGCCGATCGAATCCGGCCTGAAGGTTGGCCAGCGGCCCGGCCCCTATACGTCGATCGTTTCGGTCGGCCCGGAACGGGGCCAACTGCACTGCTTCATCTGCGAGACGGCCGATCGTCCTGCCGTGATCGTCTTCGCTCACTCGCTGAACGATTCGCTCGGCAAGGTGGTTCGCGGTCTGGACAAGGCCCTGGTCGAACACAAGAAGGCGGACCTGCGCGGCTGGGTCACGTTCCTCCACGACGATCAGGCGAAGTTCGATCCGCAGGTCGTCGCCTGGAGCAAGGCCCAGAACGTCGGCGGCGTCCCGCTCGGCGTCTTCGAGGACGCCGGCGGGCCACCAACCTACCGACTCCATCGCGGAGCCGAGCTGACGATCCTGCTGTCGGTCAAACAGAAGGTCGTTCGATCGTTCGGCTTCAAGGATGGCGCGTTGACCGACGCCCAGGTGGCCGAGGTTCTCAAGGCCGTGGATGCACTGGCTGGCACGACCGGGAAGTGAGTCTCGCGGCGGCGGGCATCTTGTCCGCACCTGCCAGGGCGGTTACGATGACCTCGCCGGACTCGTGCCCGCCAAGAGGGATGCGTCATGCTCGTCGGCCAGAACCTGGGGCCGTTCGCGATCAAGAAGGAACTCGGCAGCGGAGCCATGGGCACTGTCTACCTGGCCACGTACACCGCCAACGGCCAGCGTGTCGCCGTCAAGATCATGGCCCCCGGCCTGGTCGCCAACGAGGGGGCCGTCGCCCGCTTCGAGCGCGAGGCGAACATCCTGAAGCAACTCCGTCATCCCAACATCGTCCGCCTGTTCGGCGTCGGCAAGGCGGCCGGGCTCCGCTACTACGCCATGGAGTTCGTCGAGGGCGAATCGCTCGATCGGATTCTCCAGCGCCGCGGCAAACTCGGCTGGGAAGAGATCGTCACCCTCGGCGTCCAGCTCTGTGCCGCCCTGCAACACGCCCATGAAAAGGGGGTCGTTCACCGCGATCTGAAGCCGTCCAACCTGATGATCCTGACCGATGGCACCCTCAAGCTGACCGACTTCGGCATCGCCAAGGATCTCGACGTGACCGCCCTGACGGGCGCCAACTGCACCGTGGGCACGGCCGCGTACATGAGTCCCGAGCAGTGCCGGGGCGACCGTGATCTGACGTTCAAGAGCGATCTCTACTCGCTCGGCGTCGTCTTCTACGAACTGCTGACCGGGTCCAAGCCGTTCCAGGCCGAGAACGCCATGGACATGTTCCTCTGCCACGTCAGCGCCTTGCCCGACCGCCCGTCGCGCAAGGAGATGGCCATCCCCGTCTGGCTCGACACGCTCGTCCTGCAACTCATGGAGAAGAAGCCAGAGGATCGGCCACGCGATGCCAACGCCGTCGCCGAGGCGCTGCAACTGATCCGGGAGAAGGTCGAGGCGGCCCAGTCGGCCGGCGAGGACGCGGTCAAGGTTCGCCGAATCGATCGCCATTCCGAGAACCGCAACGACAAACTGGCCGAGGAGGATAAGGAAGCCGCCCGCGCGCTCAAGGCGAAGGGGCGGAAACGGAAGAAGAAGGTCGATGGCACGCCCTTCTTCCGCCGGGGCTGGTTCGTCGGCCTGGCCATCGGCGGCGTTCTGCTGGCCCTCTTCGTGACGCTCTATCTGGTCCTCCAACCGGCCTCGCCCGAATCGCTCTACGCCCGGGCCGAGACGCTCATGAAGTCGGACGACCCGGAGAAGTGGCAGCAGGCAGTCGATGGGCCGATCAAGGAGTACCTGCAACAGTACGCCAGTCGAGCCGGCAAGGAGACCGAGCAGGTCGTCGCCTGGCGGCGCTCGGTGGACATCTACAACAGCGAGGAACTCCTGCAGAACTATCTGCGGAAGAAGAAGAAGCACCTCGATCTGAACGCTCAGAACGACGCCGAGAAGGCGGCCTTCGAGGCGACCGACGCGGAGACGGCCGGCGACCTGGCCGAGGCCGAGAAGCTCTGGGCGGCGATCAAGAAGGACCACGGAGCCGACTTTCCCCGCTGGGGTTCCCTGGCCGACTGGCGTCTGGCCCAGATCGCCGAGGCGACGAACCTGGAGCGGGCCTGGACCACGCCGCTGCACAATCTCGACGCCTTCGGTCGCGAACCCGAGAATCTCGGCTCCGAGGAGAAGGCCGCCTTCCTGGCCCTGAACCTGCAACGCTTTGGCGACGCCTTCCGGGCACGCAAACGCTTCGAGGAGTTGCGCGACAAACTGGACGAGGAGATCGCCCGCAAGCCAGGCCTGCGCAAGTATCGTCTTTACGCAGCGCACAAGGCCCATCAGTTGCGCGATGCTCAGGACATCGACCGCAAGGAGTTTCTCAACGAGAAACTCGCCCGGCTGAGCACGGCCTGGGACCGAGGCGGCTGTCAGAAGATCATCACCCTGTATCAGGACGATCCCACCTTGCAGACCCAGGTCGAGGCGGCCCGGGCTCTCCAGAAGGCCAACGTGCAGTAGTCGCCCCACCTTGAGGATGACATGAAACCGACCCGTGTTCGCAGCAAGGACGCCTTTCAGCGTGCCAGTCGGGTCATTCCCGGCGGCGTCAACAGCCCGGCGCGGGCCTTCGGTGGCGTCGGTGGCAATCCCCTCTTCATCGACCGTGGCGAGGGCCCGTACCTCTACGACCTCGACGGCAACCAGTATCTCGACTACATCGCCTCGTGGGGACCGCTCATCCTCGGTCATGCTCATCCGAAAGTCGTCGCCGCCATCGAGCAGGCCGTCCGGCGCGGATCGAGCTTCGGCGCGCCGTGCGACCTGGAGACGCGCCTCGCCGAGGTCATCGTCGATGCCGTGCCATCGATCGAAATGGTCCGCATGACCAGTTCGGGCACCGAGGCGACGATGAGCGCCATCCGCCTGGCTCGCGGCTTCACGGGACGCGACATCATCGTCAAGTTCGCCGGCTGCTACCACGGCCACGTCGATAGCCTGCTCGTCTCGGCCGGTTCCAGTGCCACGACCCTGGGCGTGCCCAACAGCCCTGGCGTGACGAAGGGCACGATCGCCGACACCGTCGTTCTGCGCTACAACGACGTGCAGGCCCTGGCCGATGCCTTCGCGGCGAAGGGAGATCAGATCGCCGGCGTCATCCTCGAACCGATCGTCGGCAATGCCGGGCTCCTGGTCCCTTCCGAGGAGTTTCTGACGGAACTGCGCCGTCTGACGCACCACCACGGGGCTCTGCTCATTTACGACGAGGTGATGACCGGCTTCCGCGTCGCCTTTGGCGGGGCGCAGCAACTCCTCGGTCAGAACCCGGACATCACGGCCCTGGGCAAGATCGTCGGCGGCGGCATGCCGGTCGGCGCGTTCGGCGGTCGGGCCGACATCATGAAGCGCGTCCTGCCGGCCGGTCCGGTCTTTCAGGCCGGCACGCTCTCCGGCAACCCCGTGGCGATGGCCGCCGGCCTGGCCACCCTGGAGGAGTTGCGCGATCACCCGCCCTACGGCCGACTCGACGTTCTCGGGCAGCGCCTGGCCGATGGCCTGCTCCAGGCCGCGAAGGATGCCGGCGTACCGGTCTGTCTCAACCGGATCGGCAGCATGTGGACGCTCTTCTTCTGTCAGGGGCCTGTCACTGACTACGACTCGGCGAAGTCAGCCGACACGGCGCGGTACGCCAGGTTCTTCTGGGAGATGATGGATCGCGGCATCTACCTGCCGTGCAGCCAGTTCGAGGCGGCGTTCAACAGCGTCCTGCATGACGAGAAACGGATCGATCAGACGATCGCCGCGGCGCGGGCCTCACTGACGGCGGTGTGACAGTCCCGCGAGCCAGTTAGGAATCTGGCTCGCGACGGTCATTCCGGCTTGCGCTGGAACGACAGAACCCATTCTTGAATGCGAAGTTCTTTCGTCGCCCCTGCGTCGTCGGCAAAGATCTGTTCGATCAGATCGCGGACGTGATCGGAAGCGAGCGAATAGAAGTTGTGTTTGCCACGTCGATCGACGGTTACCAGGCCGACTGCCTTCATGAGGGTCAGATGGTGGCTGACGGCCGGCTGGGAGGCCTTCTGTGATTCGCCACCGAGCATCTCGCACAGGGCCGTGACATGCATCTCGCCAGCCTGAGCGAGGGCCAGGACGATTTTCAGGCGAGACCTGTCAGCCAGAAGCTTGAAGATCGTCGTTAATCGCTGGATCGTATTCTCGGAAATGCTCTGCACAGCCACGGAACCCACACCATTCGGGAAGGAAGTAGATGAAGGAGGCGTCCGCTTGAGCGGTGGCAACAGGGTCACAATTCACCTCCAGACCACACACGGCGCAGCCAATCATCGACCGGAGTGATCCGATCGGAAAAAACATCGAGTCGCACAGGGAGGCCCCTGCTTAGGGATGCCGACTCGGAGGCGATGCGTGTGAGAATGCCAAAATCTGGAAAGGCAGAAACCCACGGGTGAGGGTTGCGAGTCGCCTCAGGAATCCGCCGACCGTCCGACGCTCGAATGAGAGACGTTCAGTACGTTGGATTCGTTCCGTGATTTTTCTGCCATCCTCAGAGGTACGATAACCGGGAAGGCGGCCGGATCAAATAGAAATCCTGGAAAATCCTCCCCGGCTTGATTCGGGTGCCGGCTTACAGAAGACCGTAACCCCGAAGCACGTCGGCGATGCGCTTTTCGCCGACGGCGTCCAGCGGACACATCGGTAGACGCAACTCACCACCATCGCGGCCGAGCAACTTCATCGCCGTCTTGAGCGGAATCGGATTGGTCGCCACACTGAGCAGGTCACGGCAGAGCGGGAAGAGCTTCCGGTGCCAGCGCAGGGCCTCGGCATGATTGCCGGCGTCCCAGGCCGTGATCATCGCCTTCAGGTCGCGCGGCACGATGTTTCCGACCACCGAGACGACACCCCGGCCGCCGATCGACAGCAACGGCAGCGTCAGACTGTCGTCGCCGCTGAGCAGCGTCAGGTCGCACAGGGCGGCGATCTGCGACGCCTGGTCCATCGAGCCGGTCGCTTCCTTGACCGCGACGACGCTCTTCAGTTCGCCGATGCGGGCGATCGTCTCCGGCAGGATGTTCGACGCCGTCCGGCCCGGGATGTTGTACAGCACGATCGGCAGGTCGGTCTGCTCGGTGACGGCCTTGAAGTGCTGGTAGTAACCTTCCTGGGTCGGCTTGTTGTAGTACGGCCCGACCATGAGGGCTCCCTGCGCGCCGACGCGGGCGGCGAACTTCGTCAGGCGAATGGCCTCGCGCGTACTGTTCGAGCCGGTGCCGGCCATGATCTTGATACGGCCGGCCGCCTGCTCGACGACGGCGGCACCGACCTTCTCGTGTTCGGTGTGGTCGATCGTCGGCGACTCGCCGGTGGTGCCGACGGGAGCGAGGCAGTCGGTGCCCTGCTCGACGTGCCAGTCGACGAGTTTGCGGAGGGCGGCGAAGTCGATGTCGCCGTTCTTGAACGGGGTGACCAGGGCCACCGTGACCCCGGCGAAGAGTTCGCCCTTGGTCCTGTTCATCGCTCGTGTTCCTTGAATCGCCGCCGGGGGTTGTCTCGGAGTGCCGGCCGGAACTGGTAGCATAGCAGGAGCTGCCCTCCTGGACGAGGGCATCTCCCCGTCAGTTCGCTCCGCCGACGGCCACGGCGATCCGCGCCAGGAGAACCTCGATGGCCGGGCGGTGGTCGGTGTCCCAGTCCCACAGGATGATCAGGTGTGCATGGTTTCGACTCGGCTCGACGAAGCGATCGTGCATCGGCCGAACCGACTCGCGGAACTGCTGGGTGACCGACTCCACCGTTCGACCACGCTCGGTGATGTCGCGCAGGATGCGCCGGACGACGCGCTCTTCTCCGGGTGTATCGACGAAGACGCGCAGGTCGATCCGATGGCGAATC
>CAYYJM010000006.1:2686-6100 GCA_964471755.1 uncultured Alcaligenaceae bacterium | reverse complement strand
CCGGTATGGCCAGAAGCAAGATACCGTCCAGTACGAGGATCGGCCGTGGCTCGACGCGGATGACCTGCTCGGTACGCGAATGCGTGGCGAAGTCGTAGACGGGTTGATCGATCGCCGCCCCGGCGATGAGAGCGTCGATATGTTCGACGTAGAGCGTATTCTCCAGGGCGTCGGGATGGTCCCAGTTCCCGGTGCCACGAACGCTCGGCGGCATGTCCGGGCCGTTGAGGTAGTAGGCGTCCTGGGGCAGGACATTGAGGTGATCGTGGTAGGGGCTGGCCCGCAGCTGGGCGATGATCGTCGTCTTGCCGGAGCCGGAGCCGCCGGCGATGCCGAGGACGAACGGACGTGCGCGCGTCGATGGTTGCATGGTCCTCTCCTTCTGTATTTGTAAGCTGCACTCAGGGCAGGGACAAGGCCGACTCCTCGCTTCGGAGGAACGCATGACCAGCAAACGCATTCTCGTCCTGGGCGGCGGTTTCGCGGGCCTGTGGGCCGCCGTGGGCGCGGCACGCCGACTTGATGAACTCGGCCACGGTCCCGACGTCGCCGAGGTGACGCTCGTCAACCGCGACGCCTACCACTCGATCCGCGTACGCAATTACGAGGCGGATCTTCCCTCGATCCGCGTGCCGCTCGACGATGTTCTCGGCCCGATCGGCGTGCGCCGGGTCGAGGGAGACGTGACCGGCATCGACCCGGCGAACCGGACGGTGACGGTCAGCGGATCGAGGTCCCTCAGCTACGACCGGCTCGTTTTCGCTCTGGGCAGTCAGGTCGTTCGTCCAGCCATACCCGGCCTCGCCGAACACGCCTTCGACGTGGACACCTACGCCGGGGCGGCCCGACTGCGGACGCACCTGGCGACGTTGCCGGAGCGATCCGCCGTCGTCGTGATCGGAGCCGGCCTGACCGGCATCGAGATCGCGACCGACCTGGCGGCTCACTGTCACGTCACGCTCGCGGACCATGCTCCGCACGTCGGCTCCGACATGGGCGAATCAGCCCGGCCAGTGATCGAGACGGCCCTGGCCACCCTCGGTGTCGCCACACGTGTGGGCGTCGAGGTCGTGGCGATCACCCCGGCTGGCGTCGTCCTCCGTACGGGTGAGACGATCCCGGCGACCACGGTCGTCTGGTGTGCCGGTCTGCGGGCCAATCCGCTGACGGCGACGTTTCCCGTGGAACGCGACCGATTCGGCCGGGTGACGGTGGACGACTACCTGCGCGTGACCGGCGTGCCGGACGTTTTCGCTGCCGGAGACGTGGCCCGGGCGAAGATGGATGATACGCACGTCTCGATCCTGTCGTGTCAACACGGCCGGCCGATGGGCCGATTCGCGGGGTACAACGTGGTGAGCGAACTGTTCGGCCTGCCGATGCTGCCGCTGCGGATCGACTGGTACGTGACCGTACTCGATCTGGGAGCGTGGGGGGCGGTCTACACGGAAGGCTGGGATCGCCACGTCGTCGCGACGGGGGCGAAGGCGAAGGAGACGAAGCGAACGATCAACTGCGTCCGGATCTACCCGCCGAGAGGCGACCGGGCGGCGATCCTGGCCGCGGCGGCACCGGTGGTGCAGACGATGCCGCCGGTGGGTTCCAGTTAGCCGCCGGTAAGCCTCCTCATTTAGCCGCCGGCTTGCCGGCGGGTATTCGCGACGAAGACCGCCGGCAAGCCGGCGGCTAAATGGGGAACGACGCCACCCACCGCTGGGCTTCCGCCACCATCTCGGGTCCGGCGCTGGCATCGGCAGCCGGGCCGGCAAAGCGCGTCACGTCGCACCAGAGGAGCAGGCGTTCCAGGGTCGCCATCTGCGCCGGTGTCACCGGCTGATCCCTGAGCAACTCCAGACACTCGGCCACCGTACGCGGGTGCAGATCCAGGCCGGTTCGGGCCGACAGGAACGTCCGCAGCGTGTCGCTCAATCGTGTAGCCGCAGCACGCGGATCGGTCCAGGCGGCGGAGACGGCCAGGGCGTGCAAGGCGGCCTGGGCCGCCTCGGTCGGTGTCGGCGGAGGCGGCGGGGCCGGGCGACGCAGCCATCGCCAGGTCGCCAGGCCGATCACGGCCAGAGCCAGGGCGGCGGCGAGGCCGGCATACAGCAGCCAGCGGCCTTCCTCTGGAGCCGGCCGAGGGACGGGCGGCTCAGGAATCCAGACGAGCGGTCCCATCGGATCGGGCCACTCGAACTGCTGCGGCATTGCTCCGGGCGACGACCAGACACGCACCCGGACGCCAGGCACCGCCTGCATTCCGGGCAAGGTCTGCTCCAGCAGCAGCGTCTGGGCGACGGTCAGTCGATCGCCGGGCGTCCAGCTCGACCAGCGCGACACACGCCAGGAGCGGACCTCCTCGCCGAGCGTCGCCGCCTCGACGCGCATCGTCGCCGGGCCGGTGACTGTCAGCGTCAGCAAGACGCGCGGCGGGCTGCTCCGGTCGGTTCGCTCGGGCACCGTCACGGTCAGTGACGCCTCGATGTCACCGAGTTTCTGAAGAGGATGCTCGACCTGGGCCGGCAGCGTCAGCAGCAGGATCGCCCACGTCATCATCGCGCCCCGCTCCGATGTTCACGCCGGCGAAAGAAACGCAGGAGCGCCTCCAGATGTCCGCCGGCCGTCGAGGTCTCGATCAGATCGACGCCGGCCGACCGCAGCGTCTGCTGGACTGCTTCTCGGCGCGCGGCGGCCCGACTCGCCACGGCCGCTCGCACCGCTGGGTCGGCGCTGTCGAGGATGACGAGTCGGCCCGTCTCCGGATCTTCCAGGTGGATCAGGCCGACCGGCGGCAGACTCTCCTCGCGCGGATCGGTGATGCGAACGCCGATCACGTCGTGCTTCTTGCCCGCCCGGCGAAGCGACTGCTCGTACCCCGAATCAAGGAAATCGCTGAAGAGGAAGACGATCGCTCGACGACGAAGCAACTTCTGGACGAAGTCGAGGCCGGCGCGGAGATTCGTGCCGGGATGCTCCGGCTTGTAGAAAAGGGCCTCGCGGATGAGCCGGAGAACGTGCGTGCTGCCCTTGCGTGGCGGGATGAATTGTTCGACGCGATCGGTCAGGTGAACGAGTCCGACGCGGTCGTTGTTGCCGACGGCGGAGAAGGCCAGGACTGCGGCCAACTCGGCGGCGACCTGGCGTTTCTCCAGACGGCCCGACGCGAAGTGCTGGCTGCCGCTCTGATCGAGAACGAGCAGGACAGTCAGCTCGCGTTCCTCGATGAAGCGCTTGACGTAAGGATGGCCCATGCGGGCGGTGACGTTCCAGTCGATGGAGCGGATGTCGTCGCCGGGTAGGTATTCGCGGACATCCTCGAAGACGATGCCGGTGCCCTTGAAGACGGAGTGATACTCGCCACCGAGCAGGTCCTCGACGGCGCGGCGAGCCCGCAATTGCAGACGGCGGATCTGACGC
>CAYYJM010000006.1:0-2676 GCA_964471755.1 uncultured Alcaligenaceae bacterium | reverse complement strand
TGACGCAGGAGTTCCGGAGAGGACACGGGACACCTCGGCGAGGAACGAGCCACGGCGCTTCACTTCATGGTAGCGAGCCACGGCGCAGGTGTGAACCGGTCAGTCGCGGCTTGACAGGATAACGCAGGCCAGGTGTCATGTTGGTGGGGGCGTTGTCATGGAGACCAAACCGATGACCCAGACCATTGACGTGAGTGGCCTCTCCACCGAGGCGATCGCCGCGGTGGAGCAGTTGGTGGCCGTCCTGAAGAAGCAGGCGGCGCAAGAGGAGCGGCTTCCCGTGCCGTTCGTCAGCCGCGAGGAATGGCGCGCGGCGATTCGGACGTGGGCGGAGAGCCATCCACCGATTACCCACGAAGTTGACTGGAGCCGGGAACGCATCTACGAGGGACGGGGCGAATGAACGTCCTGCTCGATCCCAACATCCTGGCCCGGATGTTCCAGCTCGGGCACGTCCAGCACGCGCTTGCCCTGGACGCGGTCGATGCCCTGACAGGTCGAGGTGATACGCCCTGCCTGGTGCCACAGGTTCTCTACGAGTTCTGGGTCGTGGCAACCCGGCCGATGGCGAGCAATGGCATGGGCCTCTCGGCCACCGCAACGGCGGCAGAGTTGACCAGGCTGCAACAACTCTTCCCACTCCTGGCCGACTCTGCCGCGATCTTTCCTGCCTGGCTGGGTCTCGTTACTCGCCACGCTGTGCTGGGTAAGCAAGGGCACGATGCTCGACTGGTCGCAGCGATGATGATTCATCAGGTCACCCACCTGCTGACCTTCAACGTGGCCGACTTCTCTCGCTTCCCTGGAATCGTCGCCATCGACCCGGCAAGACTGGCCGTGCCTGGAAACCCTTGAACGGCCCCGAGAGGATCCCCCCTCCCGTCCGGTCTCGAACCGGCCGAGAGGGCCTCGTTTTTGGCGTCGCTACGAACCTGCCGTCGGGCCTTCCCTTTCCGCTACAATGCCCCAGGATTCATGACAAGGAGCGTTCGATGTCTCAGGTATTATTCCTCTGCACGGGCAACTTCTACCGCAGTCGATATGCCGAGATCCTGTTCAACTACCGGGCGACGAGCCTGGGTCTGCCGAAGCGAGCCGACTCGCGCGGCCTCATGGTGGACGTCTACGGCGTCTTCAGCGTCGGCACGATCGCCCGTCAGTCGGCCGAGCGACTGGAGAGCCTCGGCATCCTCTGTCCATCGATGGGACGGTCGCCGCTGCAACTGGTCGAGGACGACCTGACGCGGGCGGAGCTGGTCATCGCCGTGAAGGCCGGCGAACACCGGCCGATGGTCCAGAATCGCTTCCCGGCCTGGGAGGATCGCATCACCTACTGGGACATCGACGACCTCCACGACGGCCCCGCCGAGGCGGCCCTGACCGGAATCGATCGTGAGATCGAGGCGTTGCTGGCGAAACTGAGAACCCCAACGTGAGGCGATCATGGCCCGGAAGAAAGCGACGGCGACCTCGCCCGTGCAGGGCAAGACCTTCCACCTGGACAGCAAGATTCGCTCCTACGAACGGGGACAACTTCAGCGCATGATCGAGGCCCTGGGCGGATCCGTCGTGGACGCCATCGACGACGACCTGGACTATCTCGTTCTGGCCGAGTCGCGGCGTGGCTCGCCGGGCAAATCCCAGGCGGAGAAGACCGTCGCCCGGCTGACCGGGGCGAGTGTCACCACTCTGTACCACAACGACGCCCACGCCCTGCTTCTGCCGTCGCGCGAGGAGTCCCTGGCTCTGCTCCAGGGCGGGCCGGCCAATGCCGAGACGTTCGCCCTTCTCCAGCCGGGGTATACCACGGGTCGGAAACTCGACCTGTCGGGGGCCGATCTGAGTGGTCTCGACCTGACAGGCTACCGTCTCTTCGGCTGCGACCTGACCGGCGTCAAGCTCGCCGGTGCCACCCTGACCCGGGGCTACATGTGCGAGGCACACGGCATCGACTTCCGCTCGATCGGTCCCCATTCCGGCTTCAGCGTCTTGAGTTCGGAGGACTGCCAGTTCGACGGCCTGGACCTGAGTACGGTCATTCTTGACGGGATTCACAAGGGGAGTTCCTTCCGCCGGGCGATCCTGAAGAGACTCAGCAGCTGGGGCACGCCGTGGACTGGTTGTGATCTGACCGAGGCGGATTTGACCGAGGTACAAGGCTGCCACTGGTCGGCGGTCGATCTGATCGCCGAGAAGGCGAACTTCAGCCGGGGCAATCTGAAATATGCGCAGCTGGCCGGTACCCGTCTCGCCGGGGCGGTATTCACCGAGGCGCAGCTGGGGGAAGCGAACCTCGAAGGAGCCGACCTCCACGGGGCCGACTTCCAGCGGGCCGTGCTGACCCGGGCGAACCTCAAGGACACCGACCTGCGCCAGGCGAACTTCCGCGGCGCGAACCTGGCCGAGGCCGACTTCACCGGGGCGAAATTGACCGGTGCCGACTTCACCGGAGCGAACCTGCGCGACGCGAAGATCGACGTCGGCAAACGCAAGGGCGTCAAGGGCCTGACCGCGGACAGCACCGCTCCCCCGCTGGCCGGGCCGCTGCTGCAACAACTGGCCAAGACCCTGACCGGCCGCTGGGAGATGAGCTTCGACCTGGAGAGCCCGACAGCCGGGCGGTTATCGGCAGTAAGGAAAGTAATGCACGCTTGGCCTGATGTTTGCAGCGGTATC
>CAYYJM010000005.1:40069-57654 GCA_964471755.1 uncultured Alcaligenaceae bacterium | reverse complement strand
GACCAGGGGAATCGTGGCCAGCAGGCCGAGTGTCGCCATGAGCAAGGCCCCAAGGAAGAAGCCGCGCGTCCCCTGGTGGAAGTGGTGCGACGCCCTGCCGACCGCGACGCGCGTTCGGATCCGGCGCTGATGCTCCTCCTGCTGCGATGGATCGACCTCTTCGGCGACGTATTCCTGCGGCACGATGGCCACCGGACAGAGCGGCACGAAGCGAGCGTCGGCCGCTCCCCGGTAGTACATCGCCACGTTGAAGAAGCCGGCCGCTCCAAACGTTTCGACGTCGGGAGCGATCTCTTCCAGATGACGGCGAAAGGACTCCTCGCGATCATCGATACAGCAAACGACCTGGAATCGTGGCCGAGGGATCTCGACCACGCGCACCGCCGCCAGTGCGTCCAGGGACTGATCGCGGAACCGGCGCTCGTAGGCGAGATGAAAGATCCGCCGGCGTTCCAGTGTGGTGAATCCCTCGACCTCGCGCAGCAGCGTTCGCCACTGCTCCGGCGTGAGGCGGGTCAGTTCATCGGGCGACCAGCCGAGGACCTGGGCCAGCTGGAAGACCGGGAAAACCCGCTGGACCAGTGTCGGCGCAGGCGGTGGCGTCCAGCGCTTGCGCAGCAGCCCTCGCAGCGTCGCGAGATCTCCGGTGAAGCCCAGTTCCTGGCGCGCGGCATGGGCCAGGGCCAGTCGGTCCAGCAGCAGGCGGATGGCCAGGAACTCGACCAGCGGCTGACCCGGCACGGGGCGAGCCGCGCGATGGCCGCGCTCTTCGAGCTGGTGGACCATGCCGGCCCAGCCGGGCAGGGCGAGCAAGGTCGCGCCCAGGAACGTCTCGTACTCCTCCTCCCGCAGACCGAGATGGTCGAGGCTCTCACGGATCGCTTGCAGGGGAGTGATCCCCACTCGCCGCCAGCGCCGCAACTCACCGGGCAGGTGCCGTTGCCAGGCGTCCGGCGGTCCTCCTGGCTGACCGTACAGGCCGACAAACGCGGCGAACAGACCCTGCTCTCGATCCGGCAGGACGGCCTGGGCCACCCCCTGATCCAGAACGGCGGCACAGAAGCGAATGAGCAGCGGATTGACCCAGCCGTCGGTGTCCACGCCGGTCGATGACAGCAGGAGATCGCGATGCCGAATCGGTTCGTGCCTCGTCGGTGGCGGCGCTGGCATCGCCTCGATGCCTTCCCGACAGACGTGCCAGAGGGCACCGACCGCGAAGGCTTCCCAGACGGTCGGGCTCCAGTTCTCGATGGCCGCCTCACGGAAGCGATCGAACAGCGGCTTGACCCAGGCCGGCCGGGGCCGTCTCGGGCCCTGTCCGCCGGGGAGCGCCTCGTTGCCGCCGCGCAGGTCACGCATGACCCAGCGGCGCGTCTCGGCGATGATCCGGCTCCGGGTCGCGGCCGAGACGTCCGGTCGGATTCGCCGGCGAGCGTCCGTTTCTTCCAGAAACCAGTTCAGTTCGCCGACCGCTCCGCCACGGATCGGGAATTGCATCATCGCCAGGCGAAGATCGAGCCGCGTCGTCGCGTGCGGCAAGCTGGCCGCCTCGGGAGCATCGACCAGTTCCTCTTGCAACAGAGAACGCAGATCGTCGAAGCGAATCCGACCGCGCTCCAGGGCGGCCCGGTAGCTCTCCTCGCTCAGGTAGGGTTCGCAGCCGAAGATCCGAGCGCCGGTCAGGACCGCCTGCTCGAACGGCTGGTCCTCGAACGCGTGCAGCGTGTTATGGTGGATGAAGACCGTGATCGGCCCCTGGGCCGGAAGCAGGTGGGCGGCCTGTTCGATGGCGTGGGTCAACCGTGCCATCGACGAATCGGGATGATCGGACACGACAGATTCCGAGAAGGTCATGGCTGGATCCGAAGCGGGCGGAGGTTGTCCTTGCTGCCAACCGAATCCCGACGTCCAGAGGTCGACGCCGAGGGGCGGATCGCGGTACACTGGGGTGGGGCACCGCGACGAGAGATGACCGCAGACCGACCACAGCCATCCGGGTTGCTGGCTGGTCCGTTCCTCTACCGGCCCACATGGGACTTCACTGTGTATCCGTTGCGCATTCGACATCTCTGGACGGTCATTCTAATCAGTTTGTGTCTGTTCGTCCTTTGTGCCATCACGGCCATCTCGCTGGTGAATCAGCAGGCCAGCCTGTCCGGCGTCCTGCGCGAGAACTTCACCAGTCACCGAGCGGCCGCCGAGTTGGAAGAATGCCTGTTCGACCTGATCACGCTGCTGCAACATCGTGTCGAGGAGGTGTCGTCCCTGAACGAGCGCATCGAGGAACACCTCAAGAAGCTGCATCACGTGGCCGATCAGCAGCATGAGAAGGTGATCTTCGCGGAACTGGAACAACAGATCCGCGAGTATCTGCGCCGCTTCAAGGAACTGCCGCCACCCCGGGCAGACAACCATGAACTCGCCGTCCGGGAGTTGGCTCGCTTCCTGGAGATGGCTCCCCTGCGCAAGTGTCGGGAATTCGAGTGGTTCAACGACTCGCGGGTCGGCCATTCCATCTTCAATCACGATTCCGTCCTCGTCCGCCTGGCCTGGGGCATGGCCGGGATCGGCGTCGTGGGAGCGGTGGCCGGCCTGGTCCTCGGCTTCGGCGTCGCTCGCCATGTCAGCCAGTCGATCCATCGCCTTCAGGTCCAGATCCGTCACGCGGCCGGTAAGATCGATCAGGTCCAGGAGATCCGCTGGATCGAAGGCGGCGACTTCCGCGCCCTGCACGAGCAGGTCGATCAGCTGACCCGACGGATTGAGAAGGTCATGCAACAGTTACACGATCGCGAGACCGAGGTGCTTCGCGCCGAGCAGTTGGCGGCGGTCGGACAGTTGGCGGCTGGTGTGGCCCATGAGATCCGCAATCCGCTCACCTCCATCAAGCTGCTGGTGCAGAGCGGCCTGGAAGATCCCGATGGCCTGGTGGAGGAGGACCTCCAGGTGATCGAAAGCGAGGTTCTCCGCATGGAACAGTCGCTGCAAACGTTCCTCGACTTCGCCCGGCCCAGCCAGCCGGAGCCGCGACCGATGGACGCCGGCGCGCTGCTCCGCGGGGTGGTGGCCCTGATCCGCGGTCGGGCCGAGAAACAGGGCGTCGTTCTCGAAGTCGAGGTGCCGGCCAGCCCGTTGCCCCTGCTGGCCGACCGGAAACAACTCCATCAGGTCCTGGTCAACCTCTGCCTCAACGCCCTTGACGCCATGCCGACCGGAGGCCGACTTGCTCTCCGGGTGAACCCGGTGCGCGACGGTCGGCTGTCGATCGAGGTCATCGACACCGGAACGGGCATCGCGCCGGACCTGCTGCCCCGGCTGTTCCATCCGTTCGTGAGTACCAAGGACACCGGCCTCGGCCTGGGCCTGGTCATCTCGCTCCGGATCGTCGAAGCGCACGGCGGGATGCTGACCGCGGCGAATCGGCCCGGTGGCGGCGGAGCCATCTTCACGGTCGACCTGCCGACCACCCAGGGAGTACAACCATGACGGATCCCGTGGTCCTGCTGGTCGATGATGAGCCAGCCATCCAGCACGCCTTTCGCCGAGCGTTCCGCGAGGAGCCGATCACCCTGCGAACGGCGTCCACGGCGGCCGAGGCCGTCGCCCTGGTCCAGGCCGAACCGCCTGCGGTCATCGTCCTGGACGTGCGCCTCCCGGACGCCAGCGGCCTGGAAACCTTCCACCGTCTCCACACCATCGATGCCCGCATCCCGCTCATCCTGATCACCGGCCACGGCACGACCGAACTGGCCATCGAGGCGATCAAGGAAGGGGCCTTCGAGTATCTGCTGAAACCGCTCGAACTGACCGAGTTGCGGGCGATCGTTCGGCGGGCTCTGCGTTCCAGCCAGCTGATGCGCGTGCCGGCTCGACTGGCCGAGGAGCCGCATGAGACGCCGTCGCCGTCGGATCTGCTCCTGGGCCGCTGCCCGGCCATGCAGGAGGTCTACAAGGCCATCGGCCGGGTCGCCCGCCAGCATGTCACCGTGCTGATCCTCGGCGAGAGCGGGACCGGCAAGGAACTGGTCGCCCGGGCCATCTATCAGCACAGCGACCGGGCGGCTCGGCCGTTCCTGGCCATCAACTGCGCCGCCATCCCGGAGCAGTTGCTCGAAAGCGAACTGTTCGGCCACGAGAAGGGAGCGTTCACCGGCGCGGATCGCAAGCGGATCGGCAAGTTCGAGCAGTGCCACGGCGGCACCATCTTCCTCGACGAGGTGGGCGAGATGACGCCGACCACGCAGGCCAAGATCCTGCGTCTGCTCCAGGAACAGGCGTTCGAGCGACTGGGCGGCAACGAGACGATCCAGACCGACGTTCGCATCCTGGCCGCCACCAACGCCAACCTCGACCAACTGGTCGAGGAGGGGCGATTCCGACGGGACCTCTACTTTCGGCTGAACGTCTTTCAGATCCTCCTGCCGCCGTTACGCGATCGCGGCGACGATCTGCTGGCGCTCATCAATCACTTCGTCGCCCGCTTTGGCCGGGAACTGAAGAAGCCCGTCCTGGAGGTGGCTCCCGAAACGCTCGAGTTGCTGAAGCGCTACCCCTGGCCGGGCAACGTTCGCGAGTTGCAGAGCGTGCTGAAACAATCCCTGCTGAAGATGCCCGGCTCGATGCTGCTGCCGGACAGCCTGCCAGTCCGGGTGCGTGGCGTGGCGAGTGACCATCCCCCCACGACGGAGGAAGCGCCCGGCTTCGACTGGGACCAGTTCGTCGAGGAGCGAATCGCGGTTGGGACGGAGAATCTGTACGCCGAGAGTCTGGAGCGGATGGAACGGGAGGTGCTGATGCGCGTGCTGCGCCACACTCACGGCAACCAGGTCCAGGCGGCCCGGATTCTGGGCATCACCCGCGGTTTCCTGCGGACCAAGATCCGCGCTCACAGCATCAACATCGACCGCTCCATCTGGTCGTCGGACGACCAGAGCGATTCCTGAACGACCACCCGCCACCGCGCCAACCGCCGCCCATCGCCCTCGATTGTGGGAGGATCACCGGCGAAAGACGCCGATCGGGTAGTGGAAATGATCCCTGGCACTGGAATTGCAGGACGTTGCTCTCGTTTCCCCTGATTCGGAACGGGAGTGCGTGAACGTGAGTCCACATGCCAACACGCCGCCGGAGGTGCCCGTCGAGGTGTCGCCTCTGGAACCCGGTCTGCTGGGCAACTTCCGCCACGACCTGCTCGCCGGTTTTCTGGTCTTTCTGATCGCCGTGCCGTTGTGCCTGGGCATTGCCAAGGCGAGCGGCTTTCCGCCGATCGCCGGCATCTGGACGGCGGTGCTGGGCGGCCTCATCAGTTGCCTGATGTCCAACTCGGAACTGACGATCAAGGGGCCGGCTGCCGGGCTGATCGTCATCGTCCTGGGGGCGGTGACGGAATTCGGTGCAGAGTTCGCTCAGGGTGGCGAGAATCCGGCCCTGGTCGGTTATCGACTCACACTCGGCGTCGGCGTGGCGGCCGGCCTGGTGCAGATTTTGTTCGGACTGACTCGGGTCGGCCGGATCGTGGACCTCTTCCCGCTGACGCCGGTTCACGGCCTGCTCGCCTCGATTGGCCTGATCATCATCGGCCGACAGGCTTACGATGTCCTCGGCGTTCCAGACACGCTCCGCACTCCGGGCGAACCGTTGCACAATCTTGAGTCGCTGCCCTGGGCCCTTCCGCATCTCAACCCGGAGATCGCCTGCATTGGCCTGATCAGTCTGCTCATCCTGTTCGGCGTACCATTCGTGGCCCGAGGCTGGTTCCGACGTGTACCGACCCAGCTCCTGGTTCTGCTCGTCGCCATTCCTCTCGGCCTGTACTTTGAACTGGACCGCCAGCACACCTACCCGCTCTACTCCATCTTTACCGGTCATGAGGAGACGTATCCGGTCAATCCGACCAGTGTGCTGGTCAACATGCCGAACGTGCTGACGAACCCGACGGAGGCGTTCGTCTGGCCTGACCTTCGCGGCCTGGCGACGCCGACCGGGTTGAAGTACCTCTTCCTGTTCACCCTGGTGGGCAGTCTGGAATCGCTCCTGAGTGCCCGGGCGATCGAACTGATCGATCCCTGGCGGCGGAAGACCGACTTCGATCGCGATCTGCTGGCCATCGGCGTCGCCAATACCGTGGCCGCCCTGATTGGGGCCCTGCCGATGATCTCCGAGATCGTTCGCAGCAAGGCGAACATCGACAACGGGGCACGCACCCGGAAGGCGAACCTGTTCCACGGTCTGTTCCTGCTCGGCTTCATCCTGGTGGCACCGTATCTGATCCACCACATTCCGGTCGCCGCCCTGGCGGCGATGCTCATCTACACCGGCTACCGCCTCGCCTCGCCGCGGGAGTTCCTGCGGACCTACCACGTCGGCAGTGAGCAGTTCCTCATCTTCGTCGGCACCATCGTCGCCACACTGGCGACCAATCTGCTCACGGGCGTCCTGATCGGCGTGGCCATCAAGCTCGCCTGCCATCTGTGGCACGGTGCCCCGATTGTCTCGCTGTTTCTGGCGAAGATCGATGTCGTACCCGAAGGAGATGAGACGGTTCGACTCGTCATCAAGGACGCGGCCGTTTTCTCGAACTGGCCGGGGCTGCGGTCGGCCATCCTGGAACAGGCCCGGGACTACCCGACGATCGTCCTCGACCTGTCGCGGACCTGGCTGGTCGATCACAGTGTCATGGTGAATCTCCACGATCTGGAGAAGGAGTTGGCCGAGGCGGGCACGACCCTGGTCCGGATTGGCCTGGAGGACCACTGTCCGCTGTCCAGGCATCCGCGGGCGGCCCGCCGAAAGCCGGTGCGGGCCACGAAAACGTCTCAGACCGTGGCCTGAACCGCAAACCCAACGCGAGCCTCACTCCACGGTCACGCTCTTGGCCAGGTTGCGTGGTCGGTCCACGTCGCAGCCGCGCAGCAGGGCGACGTGGTAGGCGAGCAACTGCAACGGCACCGCTGTCACGATCGGTTGCAGATAGTCCGGCACGTCCGGTACGAAGATCACCTCGTCGGCACGCTCGACGACCTCGTGGTCTCCCGCGCTGGCGATGGCGATGACCGGACCACCCCGGGCCTTGATCTCCTCCAGGTTGCTCATCACCTTGTCGAAGATGGGGCCGCGCGGCATCAGAAAGACGCTCGGCGTCTTCTCGTCCACCAGAGCGATGGGGCCATGCTTCATCTCGCCGGCGGGCAGGCCCTCGGCGTGGATGTAGCTGATCTCCTTCAGTTTCAGTGCCCCTTCCAGAGCCACCGGGTAGAGGTACTGCCGACCCAGGTAGAGGAAGTTGTCCGCGGTGTGGTAGCGTTCCGCGATGCGCCGGACCTCGTCCTGGCAATGCAGAGTTCTCCGCACGAGGTCGGGAATGGCACGCAGGTCGCGGACGAATTCGGTCCCCTGGAGGGGCGACAGGTGCCGCAGTCGGCCGAAGTAGAGGGCGAGCATGGCCAGGACGGCGACCTGATTCGTGAACGCCTTGGTGCTGGCCACGCCGATCTCCGGGCCGGCGTGCAGGTAGACGCCACCGTCCGCCTCGCGGGCGATCGAGGAGCCGACCACGTTGCACAGGGCCAGGGTCGGATGCCCCTTGCGCTTCGACTCCCGCAACGCGGCGAGCGTGTCGGCCGTCTCGCCCGACTGGGTGATGGCCAGCACGATGGTATTCCGCTCGACCGGCGGATTCCGATAGCGGAACTCGCTAGCGTACTCGACCTCGACGGGGATGCGGGCGAACTCCTCGAAAAGATACTCGCCGACCAGGGCGGCGTGGTAGCTGGTGCCACAGGCGGTCAGAATGATCCGCTCGACCTGACGGAGTTGCTGCGGATCGAGATTGAGGCCGCCGAAGTGAGCGGTGGCATTGTCCAGATCGAGCCGGCCGCGCAGGGCGTTCTCCAGAGCCTCCGGTTGCTCGTGGACCTCCTTCAGCATGTAATGGTCGAAGTTCCCCTTATCCAGGTCGCCGGCCACCCAGTCGATCGTGTGGATGGTCGCCTCCACCGGCGTCTGTTCCTGATCGTAAAGACGCCACTCGCTCGGCGTCAGGATGCACAGTTCGCGATCTTGCAGGTAGACGACGCGATCGGTCAGGCCGCCCAGGGCGGTCGGATCGCTGGCCAGGAAATGTTCGTCCTGGCCCAGGCCGAGAACCAGCGGACTGCCCAGGCGAGCGCCGAGGAGCAGTTCCGGGAAGTCGGCACAGACGATCGCCAGGCCGTACGTTCCCTTGAGCATGCCCAGGGCCTGATGCACGGCATGGACGAAGCGGGCCGCACGCAGACCGTTCCACAGTTCGTCGTCGGGATACTCGCTGGTCTGATACAGATGCGAGATCAGCTGAGCCACAACCTCGGTGTCCGTTTCGGACTGGAAGGCGATTCCTTCCGCTTCGAGTTCACGGCGGAGGGGCGCGTAATTCTCGATCACACCGTTGTGAACCAGGGCGATCCGGCCACAGTTTCCCGTGTGCGGATGGGCGTTGTGATCGGTGGCGGGACCGTGCGTGGCCCAGCGTGTGTGGCTGATGCCGGTGCTGCCGGGGGCGGGCTGCTCGCGGAGCAGACGCTGCAAGTTTTGCAGACGGCCGGCCTTGCGACGGAGATGAAGTTGCTCTTCGTGCAACGTGACCAGACCGGAGCTATCGTAGCCGCGATATTCCAGGCGGCGAAGACCCTCGACCAGCAGGGGCTCGGCATCTTGCCAGCCCGTGTATCCGATGATTCCACACATGGTGCGTTCCTCCGTGAATCGTCTCGGCAAGCAACGCCGGAGGGCCAGCTTACCCCGGAAATGGCTTTCGCCTCAAGGTCGGCTTTCTCCCCGCTTCCCGCCGCCTCCGCCGTCGCGTAGACTGTCGGCATGGAAATTCCGACCTCGGCCGCCGCAGGAAAGGGCCGTGCATGATGTCTCCGTCCTCCCCTCCCCTGATCGGTCCGGCGGCGCGTTCGTCCGGAGTGCTGCTGCATCCGACCTCGCTCCCCTCGCCGTTCGGCATCGGCGACCTTGGGCCGTCTGCCTACGCCTGGGTGGACGCCCTGGCCCGCGCCCAGCAGCGCTGGTGGCAGATCCTGCCCGTCGGGCCGACCGGCTACGGCGACTCGCCCTATCAGTCGTTCTCCTCCTTCGCCGGCAATCCGCTGCTGATCTCGCCCGAAGGGTTGCGGCTCGACGGTCTGCTGCAACCGGGGGACTGGGAAGGCCACTCCTTCTCCGATCACGAGGTGGACTACGGCAACGTCATCACCTTCAAGGTCCGCCTGCTGGACATCGCCTGGAAGCGGTTCTGCGAGGGGGCGGCCGACCAACTCCGCCGCTCCTACGTCGAGTTCCAGAACGAGCAGGCCAGCTGGCTCGACGCCTTCTCGCTGTACATGGCCCTGAAGGACGATCAGAACGGCATGAGCTGGCAGCAATGGCCGCTGGCTCTGAAGCGCGGCGAACCCGACGCCCTGAAGACCGCTCGGGGCCGGCTGGTCGAGATGATCGACCGGGAGCGATTCCGGCAGTTTCTCTTCTTCCGGCAGTGGTTCTTCCTGAAGCGATACGCCAACGAGCGGGGCATCTTCTTGCTCGGCGATACGCCCATCTTCGTGGCCTCCGACTCGGCCGACGTCTGGGGTCGGCCGGAACTGTTTCTGCTCGATGCGGATCGTCGGCCGACCTTCGTCGCCGGGGTGCCGCCGGATTACTTCTCACCGACGGGGCAGCTCTGGGGCAATCCGCTGTACGACTGGCATCGCCTGGCAGAGACCGGCTACGCCTGGTGGATCGAGCGACTGCAACACTCCCTGTCCCTGTTCGACGCCGTGCGCCTGGACCACTTCCGCGGCTTCGAGGCGGCCTGGAATGTACCGGCCGGATCGGAGACGGCCGTCGTCGGCCGCTGGGTTCCCGGCCCGGGCGCGAGCCTGTTCCAGGCTCTGCTCGACAAGATGGGCCGGCTACCGCTGATCGCCGAGGATCTGGGCGAGATCACGCCCGCCGTGCGTGCCCTGCGCGATCAGTTCAACCTGCCGGGCATGCGCATCTTGCAGTTCGCCTGGGAGGGCCGATCGGAGAATCTGTTCCTGCCGCACAATTACACCAATACCTCGCTCGTCTACACGGGCAGCCACGACAACGACACCACCTGGGGCTGGTATCAGGAGCAAAACGAAGCGGTTCGCCAGCAGATCTGGCACTACCTCGACAAGCCGCGCCGCGACGATGGCGAGGTCGTCTGGCAACTGATCCGCCTGGCCCTGGGCTCGGCCGCCGATTTCGCCGTGATCCCCTTGCAGGATCTGCTCGTCCTCGGCCCCGATGCGCGCATGAATGCTCCAGGTCGGCCGTCCGGAAACTGGAAGTGGCGGGTCACGCCGCAGCAGCCGGTCGAGACGGCTTTGCAACGACTGCGCGAACTGACCGTGCTGTTCAATCGCCATCCGAACCGACAGACCGTGTGACGCACGCGGGAACTCGGGAGAATCCCACTCCGGGAAGAGGAATCCTGATAGAATACCTCCGTGAGTTGAGCCTTCACAGATGGGGGTATTCGTGTTCGTTGTGGCGGTAGGAGAAGCCGGGGCGTCCCGCTGGTTGCTGGATCTGGTCTTTATCCTGGCGATTCCGGCGCTGGTGTTGATCAACGGCCTGTTCGTGGCGGCGGAGTTCGCCCTGGTGGCCGTTCGTCGAACGCGTGTCGAGGAGTTACTCAACCAGCAGGTCGCCGGGGCCAGGTCGGTCGAGACGGCCATCCACGATCTGGATCGCTCGATCGCCGCCACGCAGCTCGGCATCACCCTGGCCAGCATCGGCCTGGGCTTTCTCGGCGAACCGGCCCTGGCCCGATGGATCTTTCCCCTCTTCGCCGCTCTGCCCGAAGGCATCTGGCAGGGGCTGGCGACGCATGGCACGGCCAGCGCCCTGGCCTTCCTGGTGATCACCTTCTCGCACGTCGTCTTCGGTGAACTGATGCCCAAGACGATCGCCTTGCAGATTCCCGATCACACCGCCCTCTGGGTGGCCCGGCCGTTGCTGATCTTCACGTTCCTGACCCGGCCGCTCGTCGCGGCGATGAACGGGACAGGCAACTTTCTGCTCCGCCTCATTGGCTTCGAGCCGGCCGGCCACGAGATCCATCTCCACTCCGTCGAGGAACTGGAACTCCTGATCGAGGACACGCAGGAAGCCGGCCTGATCGACCATGATCAGGCCGAGTTGTTGCAGAACGTCTTCGCGCTGTCCGACAAGACCATCGCCGAGTGCATGGTGCCGCGCGAGAAGATGGCCGTCCTGGAGATGAACGCCGCCCCCGAGCAGATTCTCGACGCCGTCCGCCAGGGGGCCCACACGCGCATGCCGGTCTACGACGGCGATCTCGACGAGATCGTCGGCATCGTCAACACGAAGGACCTGTTCTACCTGTTCAGCCTCCAGGGCGTGGTCGTGTTGCAGGACGCCCTGTATCCGCCGCTCTACCTGCGGTCGAGCGACAACCTGGGCAGCGCCCTGCGGACGCTGCGGCGAGCGCACCGCCATATGGCCCTGGTCCGTGACGACGACGATCACATCATCGGCCTGATCACCCTGGAAGACGTGATCGAGGAGATCATCGGCGAGATTGAGGACGAACACGATCGGCCCGGTCCCCGGCTGCGCATTCGGCGCATCCGCACGACCGGGCCGGTGGTCACGCCGCGCTCAGCTCCGCGTCAGCCGCCAGGTGAACAGCAGGCCCACTGAGCCGACGACGATGTTCGCCCCGAACACCAGCAGGTAGGGATTGAGCTTTCCTTCGCGGGCCAGGCCGGTGCCGCAGAGCATCAACGGATAGTAGACGATCACCACCGGCAGGAAGCAGGTGATGAACGAGCTGAGGAAGTCGCTGCGGTTGAACCAGATGCCGACCGGGCAGCCGATCAGGATGAAGCAGAGACAGCCGAGACTGAGCGAGAGACGCATCAGCACCTCGACCTCGACGTTGATCTTCTCCAGGCGAACGCGCTTGTAGCTGTTCCGCAGATTGTCGAGATGCGTGGGCAGGCTCGGATGGGCACCGGGAGCGTCCATCTCGACCGTGATTCGATCGATGTCGGCCTGGAGGTCCACCAGGGCGGCCTCTTTCTCGCCGATGAACTCGTGCAGTTCCTCCCAGGTCATCTCGCGCTGCCGCTTGACGCCCGGCTTGCCGAAGCCCTCGCCCAGGGGCACTTCCCAGACGCGTTCCTCGAAGTAAGCGGTGTCGCCGGTGTTGCTGGCCGCCTCGCCCCAGCGCATGTGCAGGTAGATCATGTTCCGGGGGAAATCGACGCGGAGATCGGCCTCCTTGGCGTAGGCAACCAGGTTGGGCTGACCGCCCGGTCCCAGGTGCTTGAAGATCGGGTTGATCAGTTTCCGACCCTGCACGCTCTTGACGTACATGGCGTAGGGCAGACTGTTGTGTTGCAGCACGCCCTGACGGCGCAGGATCGTGTAGATCAGTTCCTCGGCGTCGCGGAAGACCAGCGACCGGAGCATGTGATGCGTCGAGGGGATGACGCGGAAGTACAGGAGCATGGTGACGGCCATCATGGCCACGCCGAGCCCGATCGCCGGCAGGACGACCCAGTAGAGATTCACGCCGGCCGAGCGGATGGCCAGGATCTCGTTGTCGGCCGCGAGTCGGCCATAGACGACACAGACGGCGAAGAGCGTCGTCGCCGGGATCGTGTACGGCAGCGTGCTGGGGATCAGCAGCGGAATCGCCGACAGGATCTGCTTGGGTCCCAGGCCCTGCTGCGTCGCCTCGGCGATGATGCCGGCGACCAGCAGGATGCCCGTGATGGCGATCAACGCCATCAGGAACACCTTGACCAGTTCCCAGAGGATCATCCGGAACAGGATGCTACCGAACATGTCGCCTCCTTCGTTGAACCGCGTTCCGACTCCTCTCGGGAGAGGGACCGGGGCGGTTGCATTCACTTCCCGGTGATCACCTGTTTCAACGGTGCCATCATGCTCGGGATCAGTTCCTTCTCGTAGCGGACCTCGCCGACAGAGCCGCGGGCCTTGATCTTGAACAACTGGTCGCCGAACCAGCGGGTCAGATCCTGGAAACCCGGCGGCAGGATCTTGCCCCAGTCAACGAAGAAGTCGAGGGTCAGATTGCTCCCGTCGAGGTTGACCGTCCCTTCGCCGCGCAGACTGACCGGATTGCCGACGAGCTTCAGTTCCTCGACGACCATTCGCGGCCCTTCAAGGGCGAAGGTCATGCGAGCCTCGGTGAAGGCGACCTGGTCGGGAACGCGCAGGCTGATCGTCTTGAGCAGATCGAGCATCCAGGGCAGCCGGTAGAGCCGGCCATTGGGAATGTCGATCCGGCCATTGCCGCGCAGATCGCTCAGGTTGACGCCGTCGCCGACGAGGTGCAGGGCGGCCGTGGCCTGCCCTTGCAGCTCGGCCCCGGCGGCCGGGAAGTTGTGGCGGCCGAACGCTTCCAGGTCCAGCTGCAACGCCTTGAGCATGAAGTCGTAGTGGAAGTTCGGCGCGAATCGCAGATAGCCCTCTCCGGCCATCACCCCGCCGAACAGAGACGCCTTGAGGTTGCGAATCTGCACCCGGTCGTGCTGGTCGCGCGGCACCTCGAAGACGCCCTGAAGATGGCGGAACGGCTGCTTCAGGATCGTTCCCTGGTCGAGCAGGACGTTGCCGAACGCCACCTCCAGCGTCTGGCCGTTGTGCTGGCCGGTACAGGAGACCTGGCCGGTGATCCCGGTGACCTCAACGCCCAGATTGACCTGACCGTTGCTCAGGCCCATGCCGCCATCCCACCAGACGGCCGGCGGTGCGCCGCCTTCGCGAGTTTCGATGACCAGTGCCGTGGTCAGGTTGAAGACGCCGCGCAGCTGGATGGTCTCGACGATCCGGCGCAGGCTCGGCGGCAGAGCCTGGATGAATCCCGGTTCGGCGTCGTCCTTCGAGTGCGTCGGCATGTCGCGGACGTGAAGCCGGTTGAGGCGGACCTGAAAGCCGCCGTCCGGCTTGCAGTACACGACGCCCTCGGGAATCTGAAGTCGGCCCGGTGGCTCCCCACCGGCGGCGGTCTGTTGCGCCTCGATGTCGTGCAAATGGACCTGGCCCTGACTGTACTGGACCGTGGCCTTCAGCTGTTCCAGGGGCAACTCGAAGAAGTGCGGCCGGATACAGCAGCCGGACAGGGCCAGGCCGACGCTGACGGCGTTCGGCAACTCGGGCAGATCAACCACCTCGGCCGCGAAATTCAGCGTCCCGGTCGGGTTCAACGTCTGCCAGGACTTCAGCAAGGTCCGTCGTCCGGGAATCGACTCGGGCGCCAGCGACTCTTCCAGTTCGCGGTCCACCGGCACGGCCGTACCGCGCATCCGGACCTGAACGGCATCGACCGTCCGGGTCGGAGCCATCGCGGTGCTGGGATGAGCCGGCGTCTGGATCTTGCTCCAGCTCCACTGGTCAAGTCGTTCCCCCGCCGCGACGTTGCGGGCCTCCAGCTGGATCACCGCGCCCTGATGTCGGCCGCGCAGCTGACGAGTCTCCCAGCGTGACTTCCCCTTTCCGTTCGTCCAGACCTCCAACTCGCCCGTCACCTGGTGGAGCGTGTACGGGAACTGATCGTAGTGGAAGCTCCCGTCGCGGAAGAGGAGCAGGTAGCCGTTGTCGTACACCGCGCTGCCCGGCTTGCGTCGGATGCGAACGTCCAGGCCGAATCGCCCGGCTGGGTGGAACTGCCGGGCCCGGGCTCGCGTCTCGGGCGGCAACGCCTCGATCAGTTCCTCCTCGACGGTGAGGTTGTCTCCGCCGAAGCGAAAATCGATGGCCGAGGGCGTCGGGCCGGCCATGCCTCCGGTCAGGCGAACGGCGGCACCGGCCATCCGACCGCTCAGGTCCACGCTCAGGACCGGATGACCGGCCTGCGAGTTGACCCGGTCGATCGTTCCACGGACCGCGCGGATTCGGTAGGGCATCTCATGATAGCGGACGCTGATCCCCGCCAGGTCGAGCAGCCAGCGGCTGTTCCAGGCACTGTCATTGACGCGGCGAAACGTGTGGGTGACGTTGACCGGGCCGCGCGGCTGAAAGTTCGGCTCGACCTCCTGGACCTGCTCCGGCAGGGCGGCCGTCACCTTCTCGGTCACCTCCAGATTCTCGATCTTGCCATCGATCGCGGCGCAGAGTTCGTGGCTGTCCAGGGCCTCGCACTTATCGGGGATGGCGATGCCGACGACGTCGAGCTGCATCCGGGTCGGGCCGGTCTGGGCCTCCAGATGGAAGGCGGGAACGTAGACGCCCAGCGGCGAGCGGGGCCAGGTTGATTCCGGCACGATTCGGTTGGTGGCCGTGAAGGTGACGAACGCCTTCTCCAGCGGCAGCGGCAGACGGCGATGGACGATCTCGCCGTGGTCGAGCCGACCGCGCAGGTCGAAGCCGACTGTCGTCGCGGCCCGTGGATCGACATGGACCTCGGCCTCCAGCCCGGCGGTGCCGCGGACGCCCCGGAGATGCTCCTCCGAGGCCGGGGCCAGCAGAGCAACCCGCCGAATCAGTTCGCTACTCATCGGGATCGCCTTCAGCTGCACGGCCAGTTCCAGCGACTCGGCGACCCGATCGGCCGTGATCTTGAAATGAAGCGGCCCGGCCACGTCGGAGGTGCCCTTGCCCTCGACAATGACCGTGGGGAGCGGATCGTTCACGATGGTGATGTCGAGGTCGCGCAGTTCGAGCAGCGGCACGCCGGGGGCCGCTCCCTGGTCCTCGATCTGCACCGTCGCCTGGTGCAGGACGATGGTCGGCAGACGCTCATGGAGATCGATCGGTCCACCGAGGGCCTGGAGATTGCAGCTCCCGTCTCGTTCGCGGATGAGACGCAGTCGCGGCCGATTCAGTTCGAGCTTGCGGATGCTGAATCGGCCGTCGAGGAGCCGTTCCTTGTCGTGGTAGATGATGCCCGAGGGGACGTAGAGGAAATCGCTGGCGTCGAGGCCATCTCGGCGAGCCAGGCGGAGATCGTGGAAGGAAACGCCGCCAAGCAGGCGAAGCTGGGCCGACTCGACGCGAACGCTGCTTCCAGGAAACCGCTCGGACAGGCCTTCCAGGAGCATCTGCCGGACGGCGCGCGGATTGGTCCACCACTGGTAGAGGACCGCCAGCAAGACGATCAGCACCAGAGCCAGGACGACCGGCGTTCGGACCAGTAGCGTTCGCCACCCCATGCGCATCCTGCGCTCCTGGACAAGGGTGTGACAGCGACCCGTAAGGCGGGGCGGACTCTACGCCAGGAGCCCCGGTGAGTCAACGTCCCTTTTCAGGGCTCGCGGCACCGGGGAGAAACTTCTTTGCCGAAGACGAAAAAGAAATCGGGACAAACGCGATGCCCGTCGTTACGATCAGGAGATCGCGGGCTATTCTGGACTCTCGCAGGTCCGCGATGCAGAGGATTCGCTCGTGTCGGAACCGCCGTTCGAGGTGTTGTTCGAGGACAACCATTGTCTGGCCATTCGTAAGGAGGCCGGCCGCCTCAGCGCGCACTACGCCGGGACCGAGGAACCTCTCGACCGAGAAGCTCGCGCCTATCTGAAGGCGAAGTACCACAAACCGGGCAACGTCTTTCTCGGCGTGGTGCATCGGCTCGATCGGCCGGTGTCCGGGGTGCTGCTCTTCGCACGGACGAGCAAGGCGGCGGCCCGGCTCAGTGAGCAGTTCCGTGAAGGAACCATCGAGAAGGTGTACTGGGCCGTCGTCGAGGGGGACTGGTCGGAGCCGGCCGGCTCGCTGGTGGACTGGCTGCGCAAGAACGACGAGGCCGCCCGGGTCGAGGTCGTCTCGGAAAGCACGCCCGGGGCTCGCCAGGCCGTGCTGCACTACACTCGCAAGGCCCGGCACCAGGGCCTGACCTGGCTGGAGATCCGACCGCAGACCGGCCGCACGCATCAGCTGCGCGTACAACTCGCCACGCGCGGCTTTCCCATCTTCGCCGACGCGAAGTATGGCGGCCTCTCCACCTTCGGTCCGGCCATCGGTCTGCACGCACGTTCGTTGACCTTTCTTCATCCGACCCGGATGGAACCCATCACGGTCGTCGCCGAGGTTCCGCGAACCTGGCGTGGCCGATTCGCACATCTCCTGCACGGGACACAGACATGATCGACCCCATTGGCTGGATTCGCGATCTGGTCCAGCGCGATCCGGGAGAGCGCGGCCTGGCCGCCATTCCCGGCGACAATCTGCTCACGCTCTGGCCGAACAATCTCACCTTTGCCGCGCGCAGCATCGCCTGGCATCCGCGACCGCATCTGGTCCTTCTGACCGGCTTCCCGATTGTCCGTGGCGACCGGGTCAACGGCGAGACGGACGGTCCGCTCGGAGCCCTGTTCCTGGCCCGCGCCTTTCGGCCGCTCGGCATCGACGTGACCATTGCGGCCGAGCCGTTCTGGCCGACCCAGCGGACGGGCTCACCTGCCGAGCGAATGATCCTGAGCGATCCGCTGCCGGAGTTGCCCGCCGAGGTCACGCACCTGGTCAGTATTGAACGAGTCGGCCCTTCCTGGCAGGATGGCCGCTGCTACACGATGCGAGCCGGTGACGTGACTCCGTGGCTG
>CAYYJM010000005.1:34721-40059 GCA_964471755.1 uncultured Alcaligenaceae bacterium | reverse complement strand
CCGGCCCACCGCTGGTTCGAGGAGCGACGGCCCGCCGGCGTCGTCACCATCGGCATCGGCGACGGCGGTAACGAGATCGGCATGGGCAAGATTCCTCGAGACGTGATCGCCCGAAACATCGACAGAGGAGCGACCATTGCCTGCCGCGTGCCGGTCGATCATCTGATCGTCGCCGGCGTGAGTAACTGGGGAGCCTACGCCCTGGCCGCGGCGGTCCACCACCTGCGCGGCACGACGCCGGCTCCGGATCTGTTCGATCCACGACGCGAGGAGGCCGTTCTTCGACAGCTCGTCGAGCAGGATGGCCTGGTCGATGGCAAGACGGGCCGGGCCGAGCCGACTGTCGATGGTCTGTCTGGCGAGGAGTATTTCGGAGTGCTGACCGCCCTGGGAAGGAAACTGGAAGAATGTCGAGTCGAGGTATGACCCTACGAGTTCTCAGCGTGGGCCAGTGTCACGTCGATGACGCCAATCTGCGGGAAGCCTTGCAGAACCGCTACGAGGTCGAGGTCGTGGCCGTGGATACCGCTGACGAGGCACTGACAGTGAGCCGCGCCGGCGGCTTCGTCCTGGTCCTGGTCAACCGCATCTTCGACGTGGACGGCGACATCGGCCTGGATCTGATCCGCCGGCTGAAGGCCGACCCGGCGACGGCGGCCCTGCCGGTCATGCTGGTGAGCAACTTCGCCGACGCGCAGGCTGCGGCGGTGTCGGCCGGCGCGCTGCCCGGCTTCGGCAAGGCATCCCTTCACGAGCCGACGACGCTCGCTCGACTCGATCCGTTACTGAAAGGGTGAGAGGCGGCGAAGCCTGCCCAAACCTTCCAGTCTGCCACTTCTTGTGAAATAATGCTCACAACCGCCTGGAAAGTTTCGTCTCGCTCTGATCCAATACCGACGAAGACAACGTCGCCCCTGAGACCATGCGATGTCGATTCGTTGGCTCCGTCCGTTTTGGCAATATCTGCACGCTCCGGCGAGGGTGGACGAGCCGACCTTCGCCATCACCTGCGCGTGCGGATACGTCCTGTCCGGTGTTCGCCTGTCGAAGCACCAGATCCTGCCCTGTCCTGGCTGTCAACGTCGGATCTTCGTCCAGCCGCTGCCGGCATTCCGGCCGTCGGGATTCGGGGGCCCATCGCGACCGACACACCGTCCATCCCTACGTTCCTTTCTCTGGCTGTTTCTGCCGGCCGTTGGTCTGGGTCTGGCGGCCATGCTCCTTCTCTTCGTCCTGATCCGCTGGTGGCTGCCGACGAGTGAGCCCGTCGCCGATCAGGAGAGGGCTCGAAACGAACTGCTCCAGCAGATCGAGCAGGGCCGTCAGCATTTCGACCGGGGCAGCATCCACCTGGCGCGGGAGTTCTTCGAGAAAGCCATCCGCCAGCGCGACGCCGCTTCACACCTGTTGAGTGAGGCCGAGCATCGACAGCTGAACCAGTTCCAGCGTCAGGCGGCCTTGCTGACCGACCTGGCTCCGGTCAGTCTGCTGGCCATGCTCGATCAGGCCGAGGAAGCCGCCACGCCGCAGGCCTGGCAGGCTCGCTTTCGGGCCGACTACCTGGGCCGGGCCGTGATCTTCGACGACACCCTGCGGATGGATCGTGAGCAACGAATCCACAGCGACCGACTCGGTCACCTGCGAAACGGCCAGACGTTCGGCTGGGTCGCCCTGGAAGACCTGACCCTGCTCCGCTACCTGCCCTTGCAGTCGGCCCAGCGCTGGATCTTCGGGGCCCGGTTGAAGTCGATCGACCGCGAGGGCGGCCCGTCGTGGATCGTCCGCCTGGAACCGGAGAGCGGCGTCCTGTTCAGCGAGAAGGCCGCTCTGGAGGCGGAACTCCCCAACCTGCGCGACGACAGGGAATGGCCCCTGGTATTGGCCCGTCAGAAGGCCCTGCTCGAAAAGCTCCGCGCACCGCAACCTTATCGCGGGCCGTGACGGACCATCACGAAAAGTCGAGGACCTCGCCACGCGGATGCGGCAGGTAGTGCCCCTGTCCATGCTGAACCACGAGTCGAATCAGTTCGTCATCGATCAGGCCGGGGTGGCCCGGTTGGGCGTCGTAATTTCGGCTGACGATGGCCTGCGTTGTTTGCTCGCGATCCCGGGCGCAGGCCAGCAGGTAGAGCCAGACGATGGTCGGCGAGCGGATCCAGCCCGCGACGCAGTGGACGTAGACACGGCTTCCCGGCTGGCAGACCATCCGGTGCAACGCATCGAGTACGCCAAGGGCCTGATCGTTCGGTAGTCGGCGGTCGTCGGCCAGCGGATGCCAGGCCACTTCCGCGAAGGGACCATCTTCCGCCTGCAAGTGCGACGGCGTGTCGGATACGTTCAGCAGATGGGTCACGCCCGCCTGACGCAGCGGTTCGAGCTGGCTCAGGGTCGCGAATCGACCCTGAGCGATTCCGGCAGTAAGGGTAAAGATCATGACGGCTGCTCCTCATTCGCGAGGCCCGGGACGACCAAAGAGTCGTCCCAGCATCAGCCTACGACGGAACCGCCCGGATGGGAAGCGCCACGGTCACGCCGCCCAGGACGGCGGCCGATCCGACGTCGGATGCGCCGCCTCGCTCGGCGACGGGGCCGTTCGCCACTGCACGAGCAGCGCCGGCAGCACCACCAGCGACGCCACCATCGAGCAGGCGACGCCGAGGGTCAGGATCAGACCGAGGCCGGCCAGGCCCTGCTGCGACGAGATCATCAGCGCGCCGAAGCCGATCATCGTCGTCATCGCCTTGACCAGGACGCCTCGGCCGATGGCGTGACTGATCGTCGTGCTGCCGTCCGGTTCCGTCGTCTGCTTCTTTCGGCGAATCAGATAATCGTGCAGGACGTGGACGCCATTATCGACTCCGACGCCGAGGATGAGCGGGAAGGCGATCATGTTGGCCGGGTTCAGCGGCAGACCGAGTAGCGCCAGCAGACCGACCGAGCAGACGACGCCGATCACCAGCGGCAGAATCGCCAGCAGGGTCCGCTTCAGCGAGCGGAAGTCGATCCAGAGCAGCAGGGCGATCACCGCGAAGGCGTAGAGGCCGGCCCGCTCCAGGCCGTTCTTCATCGCCTTGAGCCCCTCGATCGTGCCGAACACTTTCCCGGTCGCCTCGGTATCGACTGTCCGCACTGCCTGACAGAACTGCTCCAGCGGCTCGAAATCCCAGAGGCAATCCCGGGCGAAGACGCGCACCAGCCAGGTGCCGCTCTTGCCGACGTGGCGATCGCGCAACCCGGTCGGAAAATCAGCGACCGCGATCGGAGTCGGCTCGGACACCTCACGGAGCTGGTGCAGATTGTCGGCCAGGTCCATCGCCATGCGTTCGTCGAAGACCTGCAACGCTCGCGCTGTCGGAGCCGGGTCGGCCAGGTCGGTCAGCTGGTCCGCCAGGAGTCGGCTCTCCGTCGCGAGTTGCGTCAGCAAGGCGTCCATTCCCTGGCGGCCCTGGCTGGCCCGCTGAAGTCGGCCGAGATCCTGGCGAATGGACAGGACATCGGGCGGGGCGTGTGGGATGGTCGCGCCGCGGGCCGGCAGCCAGCGAAGACGCTGCTGGATGTCGCGCAGGCGGGGCAGCTTCGTCTCCTGTCCGCGCGGCAGAAGCGAGGCGATCTCGACGACCCGGCTCACCTCGGGCAGTTGTTCATAGCGGGCCTTCAGGGCCAGGGCCGCCTCCGGGCTGGCCGTGTACGACAGAGCGTGCCAGCTCGCCCCGCTCGTCTTCTCGACCAGGATCTGCTCCCAGCGAACCGAGTCGAGATTGCGTGCTTGCAGATGGAGCAGGTTGTGATCGTAGCGGATGCCCGTCGCCGCGTAGCCGAGCCCGGCCACGACCAGGACAGTCCCGGCCAGCACCCAGCGAGAGTACGGCCAGAGCGGCGCGAGCCAGCTCGTTTCCGCCGCACGATCCGGGTCGGTGGTCTGCGCCGTATCGGCTCCTGGAACGAGGTTCCGCCGATCGAAGAGCATCAGGGCCGCGGGCAGCATGGTGAAGCAGGCCAGGGCGCAGAGCAGCACGCCGAAGCCGGCGATGATGCCCAACTCGGCGACGGCCTTGAAGTCGGCAAAGATGGCCGCGAAGAACGCCAGGGCCAGGGTTCCGGCCGCGGTCAGATTGCCGATGGCGACGTGGGTCGTCGTGTGTAGCAGGGCCGTCCGCACGTCCGCCCCCTGATGGCGGGCCTGCTCGTAGCGCATCACCCACAGCACGCCATAATCGCCCATGCCGATGAGCATGACGGCGAACGTCGCCGAGAGGATGTTGAGATGACCGACCGTCAGCACGGCGAAGCCCATCGCCCAGGCGGTGCCGACGAGCAGGGTGACGACCGTGAGGATCGGATAGGCCAGACCGCGATAGACGATCAGGAACAGGACGCAGACGCCGCCCAGGGCCAGGATCCCGGCCCATTTCGTGTCGTGTTCGGCGGCCGCCATCTCGTCGGTTTCGAGGACCGGCAGACCGGTCAGGCCAAACTCGAGCTGCGGCACCTCGGCCCGCACCGCATCGAGGATGCCGCGTATCGCCTCGACGCTGGCCAGGTTGGCGGTGAACGAGCCGGCCTCCTTGACAGGTCGGACGAGCAGGAACGCCAGGGTGTCGTCGCCGTTGAAGAAGTACTGCGGCTCGGCCATCTGGTCGGCCTGGCCATCGCCGCCGTGTTTCTCGGCTCCGGGCGACAGGAGGCTGCCCCAGGGGTTGGTGTACGCTCCGGGATCGGCCAGGCTGGCGCGGGCGGATCGACACACGCCGAGCAGTTGGCCGAGCAGTTGCCGATCGCTGGCGGTCAGCGGCTTCGTGGTTCCGGCCCGTTCGACGCGGGCCGCCGCCTCGCGGACGAGACTGCCCAGACCGAGGCCGCGCCAGGCCAGGGGCCCGACCTGGAGGAGCAGGGCCATGTCGTCCAGGTTGGCCTGGATGGTGGTGATGTCCTTCTCGTCGAGGTAGAGCAGGGCTCGGGTTCGGAGCGGTCGGAGATCCACCTTGTAGAAGAGGCGATCGAAGTATTCCGGCTGCTGCTGGATTCGGCCGGCGACCGATTCCAGGGCCGCGATCATGGTCGGCCGATCGTTCCCCTGGATGACGACGACCATGTCATCGTCGTCGCCGAACTCGGCCAGGTAGTTGTTCCAGCGTTGCTGGTAGTCCTTGCGGGGACTGATCAGGTCGTTGCGTGAGGTCTGGTACTGCATCCGCGTGCAGGCCCCCCAGACGCTCAGGGCGACCAGAACGAGCGAGAGGGCCAGCACCAGCGCGGGAGCGCGGCAAACCAGCGAGACCAGCCAGACCAGCCATCGGCTAGCCGGACGGGCTTCCTCCGTGAAGACCGGATCCGGAGT
>CAYYJM010000005.1:28250-34711 GCA_964471755.1 uncultured Alcaligenaceae bacterium | reverse complement strand
GCCCTCCTGGCGCGAGTCGTCGCGATTGTAGTTCGATTCGGGGGAGGGAAACAAGGCGAAGGGAAGAGCCGAGGCGAGTTTCTTCATTGAGCCGCCGGCTTGCCGGCGGGGTTTGCGCAGCGAAAGGCCCCGCCGGCAAGCCGGCGGCTAAATGGGGGAGTTATCGCTTCCGCTTGCGATTTGGCGTGACGACTCCCATGAGCATGAGGCTGACGGGTTTATGGGTCTTGTGGCGGCGTTCCCACTTGACCTTCATCCGCCGCTTTTTCGAGGCGGTCGTTCGGCAACGCATTCCCATGATCCGACTCCTGAGCGCAATCCCGGCCGAGTTTTCACGAAAGAGATATTGTGGCAGACCTCGGCCCGGACGACAAGAGGAGCCGATCACTTCTTCGGCTCGACCACCTTGACCTCGGCGACGTTGAGCAGCTTGGCCAGGGCCGCCGAGATGGCCTGGGCGTTCTTGCCGTCCACCTTGCAGCCGGGCACCACGGTCACCACCTTGCCGCCCTTCTCGAAGAGGATGTTCGTCGGCATCGCCTTGCTGTCGAACGTCTTCCAGAGATCGCCCTTCGGATCGCTCAGCCAGATGAACTTGACGCCTTTCTTGACGGCGTAGTCGCTGGCCTTCTCCGGGGCCTCGCGGAAGACGGCCACCGTCTGCAAACCCTTGGCCTGGTACGCCTCCTGGAGTTTCTTGAAGAACGGCAGTTCCTGATCGCAGCCGGTGCAGGCGCAGGTGAGCCGAACGAGAACGGGGCCCTCGTTGACCAGTTTCGCCAGATCGACGTTCTGCTTGCCGTCGGGCGACTTCAGGACGATCTTCGGGGCCGTCTTCGCCGCGTCGGCCGGTTTGTCCGCGGCCGAGACGACGCCGACACACAGCAGAGCCACGGCAAGGGAGAGCAGCGTACGCACGGATACCTCCTGGCGGGATCGAAACAGGGGGGAAGCGGGATCGTGGGGTAGTCTACCCGATCTCGTGCAGGCCAGGCCAGCAAAAAGCGGTGCATCCTCGGAAGTGGGTGAATGCAGAACGGACCGGTCGGCTGGCTCCGCGCACTCGCTCTTGCCCTGGGCCGGCCGGATGGGGTACATCGGTAACTCGGAACGGCACGTCGCCCCAAACCGGGAGGAAACCCGCATGAATCACCGCTGGCTGCTCCTGGTCCTTCTCGCGTCTCTGGGGTGTGAGCGGCCCGGCGAAACCCGGAATGAATCCATACCCGAGGCTCCGGGCCTGACCCCTGGCACGCAGTTCACCCCGACCGCATGCGGGGAGTTGACCGGCGTCGTGCGCTGGGAAGGCCCTCTCCCGAACACGCCGCCGACACGGGCTCCGCGTTCTCCCGCCAACTACACCGATCGTTCTCCCATTGCGGAATGGCCTCATCCGCAGGCACCCCGAGTCGATCCACGATCGGGCGGCCTGGGAGGAGCGGTCGTCTTTCTCCGTGGCATCGCTCCGGCTCAGGCGCGACCGTGGGATTATCCAGCCGCGCGGATCGAGATCGCCGAGGCGGCCATCGACATCGTACAGGGGGATCAGCGCGGTCGGATCGGCTTCGTCCCGGTCGGATCGGCCGTGGACATGATCTCGCGCGAGTCACTGCGCCATCTGCTCTGCGCCCGGGGGGCGGCCTTCTTCAGCCAACCGCTGACCGAACCGGGAATCACCCGGACGCGGACCTTCAACAAACCCGGCCCGGTCGAGCTGTCCAGCGGAGCCGGCTACTTCTGGATGCGCGCCCATCTCTTCGTGTGCGAGCATCCCTACTTCACCCAAACCGACGCCCGGGGCCGATTCACCCTCAAGCAGGTGCCGGCCGGCCCGGTCGAGGTCGTCGCCTGGCTGCCGAACTGGCGCGAGGTCAGTCACGAGGTCAACTCGGACACCGGATTCCGCACCAACGTCGAGTACGCCGAGCCGCTGACAATCGTCCGTCCGGTCAGCGTGACGGCGGGCCAGCGCGTCGATCTGCCGGCAGTCGTCTTCCGGGCTCAGTAGCGACGTGTACGGAACGGACGACCCGGAATCACGACGGTCTGGATCGCCTTCCCCTTCGAGTTGAGAACGACCACCTTGCGATCATCGACACAGGCGACCAGGGTGGTTCCATCGGCCAGGCGCGAGGCGTAGGTCGGTTTGCCAATCTCCGCCTCCCAGAGGATCTTGCCCTGGTCGTTGACCTCGACGACACGGTCGCTGCCGCTCAGGGCCAGCAGGTAGCGACCTGGAGCGAGCAGTTCGATGCCCGCCCAGTAGCTGGCTCCTTCGCTGTACTTCTCCGGCTTGAACTCACGCAGGATGGTTCCGCGCCGGTCGGCCTCGCAGATCGCACCTGCGCCGGTGATGAAGAGCAGGTGGCCGTTCGGCAGTTTCACCAGGCCGTAGATCATCCCCTTGTCGGGTTGAAAGGAATACCGCACCGTCCCGTCGCGGGCGACCTCGCGGATCTCGGCGTAGCTGGCCATGAGGGTGCCACCATCGAGAAGCCGGAGCGCGACCACCGGTTTGTCCAGCAGCTTGTGTTCCCACAGCACGCGGCCCTGGAGATCCCGTTCGGTCACCCGGTTCGACCAGTGTTCGGCGATCAGGAGCCGATCGCCGGCCAGGAGCTGGACATCGGCCGGGCTCTCCAGCTTCTCGATCAGACGGACCAGCTTGCCCTTCAGATCGAGAATGCGGACGCTGCCGGGCGACTGGCCGATGCTGGCATCATCGGCCACGACGATCCAGCCACGCGGCTGCTCGTCCAGCAGGAAACGACGCGGATCGACGGTGTTGCCGTGTTCCTTGAGCCAGGTTTCCCAGCCGAGCCGGCAGGGTTCGCGGTCCTTCCCGCCACGCAGTAGGATCGGCGGAGCCTGTTCTCGGGCGATGCGCCAGAGCGTCTCCTCGGCTCGTCCGGCGAGAGTGGGTGTGCCACGGGCGAGGGCCTCGACCAGAGCGGGTAGACCGGCGCGTTCGCCGAGACGGGCCAGGGACCGGCCCGCCTCGCAGCGGACGGCCCGATCCGGATCGGTCAGCGCGGTCAGAAGCAGAAGCCGAGCCGGCTCTCCGGCCGCGCCCAGGGCGCAGACAGCGGCCCGCCGCGTCAACGGCTGGGCGTCGGTCAGGGCAGCGCGCACGGCCGGCGTCAGGCCCAGATGGCCGACCGTCTCCAGCAGGACCGCCTCGGAAGCCTCGTCCGGGGCGAAGGGGGCGAATCGCAGCAGGACGGCGTCGGCCTGGGGGAGCTTCGCGTCCCGGAGAAGTCGGCAGGCGGCGATGACCAGTTCACCCGGCTCGCGGTCCACCTGTTCGAGCAGGTCCCGCGCCCGTCGGCGGACCTCTGGATCGGAACTGTCGGCGGCCCGACGCAGGTCGGCCAGGACGGCCGGTCCGGCCTGCCGCAGCTGGCGCGAGGCCTCCTCTCGACGATCGAAGTCGTCGTCGCCGAGTTGGGCCAGATAGCCGCGCAGCCGGGCCTGTCGCTGCGGGTCCGGGAGCCAGGATTGCAGGTAGGCCAGGGCTCCACTGGCGTCGGGCCGAAAACCCGCATCGCGCAGCAGATCCCGCGACCGGGCCACGTCGCCCGCCGCCAGGAAGAGGCTCAGCCAGGTGAGCGCCACGAACATGATCGCCCTCCCGAACTCCGATCGTCGTCGCACCGAGAGAATCCTGATAGCTTATCGTATCCGGATCGAGTTCGGTGGGATATGCGGATTCCAGGGGCAGACTTCGCCGCTTTTCTCTTGCTCACGGGCCAGATCCCGCTACGCTGAATTGGATACTGTCTCGCTCACATCAGCCGGGAGAAGCAGTATCGTCGCTCCGTTGTTGAACCAGACTCCCGGCCTTGGATTCAGCAGAGACGATGAGCGATGAACACGGATGCCACCAGCACCGCGCCGCCGGACCTGTCGGCGGCCTTGCAACCAATCCTGGAACGCCTCTTTGGTGTGGTCGGGAGAACCTACTTGCGCCCCTGGGTGGATGCCCTGTCGGCCGCCCTTCCCGGCGACCCACGACTTCAGGCCGAGTTCCGCGAACTAGGCCAGACCTTGGTGCGATTGACCACGGAAACCGAACCACAACCGACACCGACTCCACCGATAGTCGAGCCGGCCGTTGTTGTGCCCGCCACACTTCTACCGGCGGTGATCGTGCCCGTGCCAGCTCCAGAACCGTCCCCGGTTGTTGCGTCTCCGCCGGCACCGCATACAAACTCCACTCCGCCGCCTCCGGTGGTGCAGCCCGTTCCGCCCGTGGCCAGTCCTCCGCGTGTGGTCATTCCTCGTCGGCCCGATTACGTCGAGCCGGAGCCGGAACCCAACCGGCCGGAGATCATTCGGCACGATGCCGGCTCGTTCGGCACCTCCTGGCACGCCCACCCGCCAACGGATGAGGATCTGCCGCTGATCGCGCAGCGCTGTCGGCTCAAGGCCGAGGCCACCCGCTGGACCCTGACCCGGCAGCATCGAATCGATCACGGGGCCGACTTCGAGAAGGATATCGAACCGCGCGACCGCGACCTGTTCGACCGAGCCAAGAGCCTGCCGGACTGCTACCTGTGGATGAACCACCGCAAGGGGCCGATGCCAACGGCCAGTCAGTACAACCACCTGGCCAGCTGCTTCGACGTGGCCGCCACCGCCGCCGATATGCTCTACCGCGTCGTCCAGTGTGCCAACCCCGAGGAACACCTGGAACGGGCCCTCTACCTCGCCGCCGAGGCCCAGTCCGCCCTGCGGATCGCCGTCGCCGACTTTGGCAGCTACACCGACTCGGATCAGCTGCGCGTCTTCATCTGGGTTCGTGAGACCGCCGCCCGGCAGCGCATCTGGATCAGCCGCTACATGCGTCAGGACGACGTGGCCGAGCCGACCGTCGCCGTCTCGCTGCTGGGCCGCATCCAGGATCTGAGCCGTGGCATCCAGACCTTCCAGGATCGCGAGAAGAAGCGGAAGAAAGCCCAGGGAAAGTTGAAGTATCACCTCAAGCGCGTGCAGACCCAGCCGTCCAGGGGCCAGCGCGACGACTGGCTCACGATCGTCGCGACCGTCAACGAACTGGTCCAGGATGGCGTGCCGCCGAGCAACCCGGAACTGCGCGACCAGCTCCTGCCGGTGCTGGATCACATTCCCGAAGAGGTGGAACTGCCCAAGAATTTCAACCTGGTCCTGCGCGAGATCGACCGCTACCTGGCGGCGACGGCGTCGCGGACCAACGACGAGGAGGCCAGCGAGGCCCCCTCGGTGGACATCCAGCGTGCCGCGGAACTGCTGCGGGGCCGGGCTCTGGTCCTGATCGGTGGCGTACGTCGGCCCGAGGCCGCCGAGGCGATCAAGGCCGCCCTCGAATTGAGTGAATTGCACTGGGTCGAAGGACGGGAACATTCGTCCTACTACGCCTTTGAACCGGACGTGGCCAACCCGGAGGTGGCCGCCGTGGTCCTGGCCATACGCTGGTCGAGTCACGGCTTCGGCGAGGTGAAGAACTTCTGCGACAAGTACGACAAGCCGCTGGTCCGACTACCCGGCGGCTACAATCCGAACCAGGTCGCCTACCACATTCTGACGCAGATCGGCGGCCGACTCGCCGCCCGGTCACCAGCATGAGAGACGAGCGGCCCGATCGTCCGAGCCCGGCTGTCTGGGCTCGGACCCGACCCGGCACGCCCAAACCTCGCCCCATTGTGCTGTCTTTGCCGAACTATCCGAAATGAGAACAATTCCCAGGACGGCTAATCTTTCCATTTTTTCTATTTTATCCTGGCTTTTCAGATTTGCCTCGATTACAACAGTACCAGATTGATTCGACTCAACCGGCTGGGACCACGGGCAGGAGAGTTCGCGGGGCCGGTAACGGTAGATTCGATCCAACCAAGGAGTGTCCGATGAAGTCGAACTTCGTCCTGAACGACCTGGACCTCGAGCGTGTCGCCGCGGGTTTGTCCAAGGGCGGCGGCCAACAAGGCCAGCAGGGCCAGCAGAAGAAGGATGATTGCGCGCCACCGCCGCCCCCGCCGTGCCCGACGTGCTAATTGGGAGCCCGGCTCCTTGTTGTTCGACCGACGCGTGACCGATCTCCAGGACGGATCAGCGCGATCCGTCCTGGATGATGCAAAGCGTCGCCACTTGTCGGGCCGCCCTTCTGCTCAGGGCCGCAGTGCTTCCATGAGCTGCTCCCGTGACGCTTTCCACTGAAGCAGTACCCAGCGATTCTCATCGATCACCCGTGGATTGCTTCGCGCCTCAGGGCCGCGCAGATACCTCGCCACCTCCCGGGCTCCCTCTCCGCTGGCCAGTTCCAGATCCAGCCGGCAAACCAATTCCTGTCCCGGTACGACACCCGCGCTAAAGCGTTCCAGACCAAGGACGGCCGCGCGCTGTGCTGGCGTGAGCCGGAGACGATCGAGTACGCCGGAGACGGCCGTGCCAGCCAGTCCACGCAGGCCGTCGCGGAGCGCCCCCAC